>NZ_MXQD01000008.1:0-311748 GCF_002165585.1 Paenibacillus sp. MY03
AGCGCGTCTGCCAATTCCGCCACGACCGCATATGTTGAATGCGCCAACAGAAAATAATATATCACACGACCCGATAAAAGGTCAAGTTTTTGTTTCATTATTTCCCCGAACTTTCCCCGACCTAAAAAAAACACAAGCTCCGCAAAGCCATTCCATTGTCCGATGAACGTCATCTCCGTAGGATAAAGGTATGCCGGTGAACCAACAAATCAGCTTGCAACTTTACTATCGAAACGGAGGGCTCAGCTTGCCGCATATTTCAATCCGCATGTACGAAGGGCGTACGGACGATCAAAAAGAAGAGATTGTCCAAGTGTTCACGAAGGAGCTGTCGCGTATCATCGAGAGAGAACCAGCATTTATAACGATCGAGTTTAACGAAATTCCGATCGACGACAATGCGCCTGCTAATCTGAGGAACAAGAGGTGAAGAAGGATGGCCAGTAAGCTGGAACCTAGAGGAGCGGGAGCAGCGCCATCCCCTCGTATAAGAGCGGGCGGAGGCCACGTGCTGCTGGGCTATATGTGGAAGTATAAGGCGTTGTATTTCATATCATTGCCTGGGTTGTTTTATTTTCTGTTATTCAAGTACGTACCGCTCATGGGCTCCGTTATAGCCTTCCAGGACTTCAATCTGTTTACCGGCATAACGGGCAGCAAGTGGGTGGGGCTCAAGCACTTCGAGCGGATGTTCTCGCATTACGACTTCCTCAACATTTTAAAGAATACGCTGTTGTTAGGCATCTACGACATTCTGTTCGCGTTCACCGCGCCGATTATCCTCGCGCTGCTGCTGAACGAAGTACGGCTCATGCTTTACAAAAAAATCATCCAAACGATTATGTACGCGCCGCATTTCTTGTCCTGGGTAATTGTAAGCGGTATCTTCGTCGGCATTCTGTCGCCGGAATCCGGTGTTCTTAATGTAGTGCTCGGCTGGTTCGGCATCGATCCCATCTACTTCCTTGGAGACGACTCCTACATTCGGAGCGTACTCGTAGGCTCGGGATTATGGCGCGATGTCGGCTGGGGTACGATCATCTATCTGGCGGCGCTCGCGGGCATCAATCCCGATCTGTACGAAGCGGCGGAGATTGATGGCGCCGGACGCTGGAAGCAGACGCTCAGCATTACGATCCCGGCACTGTTGCCAGTCATAACGATTCTGTTCCTGCTCAAGATCGGCGACTTCCTGGATTACGGCTTCGAGCGCGTGTTCGTCTTCCAGAATCCGCTTAACATCCGCAATAGCGAAATATTGGACACGTATATTTACAAAGCCGGCCTCAAGCAGCTGCAATTCAGCTACGCAACGGCGATTGGCGTGTTTAAATCCGTAGTCGGCCTGTTCCTGCTGCTCATCGCGAACACGCTCAGCAAGAAAGCGACCGGAGAATCACTGTACTAACGAAGGGGTGACCACGAGGTGAGACACGCAAGCGTAAGCAGGAAGATATTCCTGATCGCCAATTATCTGTTTCTGACGCTGCTCGGCTTGACGATGTTCCTGCCGTTTATGAACGTCATCGCGCAATCGCTCAGCAGCGGAGGAGCAATTGACCGCGGCGAGGTCATGTTCTGGCCTGTCGAATTTACGACGCATTATTACAAATATGTATTCGAGGATGTGTCCATCTGGCGCGCGTTCGCCATCTCCGTTTATATTACGGTAGTGGGTACGACCATTAACCTGGCGGCAACATCCACACTCGCATACCCGCTCTCGCGGCAGGAATACGTTGGACGCCGTCTGCTTCTCATTCTGATTCTGTTGACCATGATTTTTAGCGCGCCGCTTATTCCGCAGTTCATCCTGATGCGCGAGCTTCATTTGACGAATACGTTATGGGCGCTTATGCTGCCGACGGCGATCAGCGCGTTCAACCTGTTCGTGCTTCGTTCCTTCTTCGCGCAGCTGCCGACGGAAATTATCGATGCAGCGCGGATCGACGGCTGCGGCGAAACAAGGACACTGTGGAGCATCGTGCTGCCGCTGTCCAAACCCGCTTTGGCGACGGTCGGCATCTTCTATTCGGTGACGAACTGGAACAAGTATATGGATGCGCTGTATTATATTAATGACCGGAGCTTGTACCCGCTTCAGGTAAAGCTGCGTGAGCTGCTCATTACGGACGATCTTGCCGATACCGGCAATCTGGCGTTCGAAGTGACGTCGCAATCCGTGCAAGGCGTGCAGATGGCCGTCATTCTGGTCGCTACGCTGCCCATTATTATGCTTTATCCGTTTCTGCAAAGGTTTTTTATCAGCGGCATGCTGATCGGTTCGATAAAGTCCTAAAAAAACGACAAGCCGACACAAAGACAGTCCATTGTGACTCCCGAAGCGAACCCAATATACTGGTAATGAGTTTGGAAGCGCTTTAGCGCAAAACCAACAACTTTAAGAAAAGAGGGGTAAACAATGACCAAATTCATGACTCGCGCCGGTATCCTGCTGACGACATTCGCCATGCTGGTCGCATGCTCCGGCAACAACGGAGGGAGCTCCAACACGGGCACAACCACGGAAAAGCCGTCCTCCACGAACGCCGGGGTGGAAAAACCCAAGGAGCCCGTTAAATTTTCGATTTCCATGAGAACGCTAAACGTAGCGTATGTCGAAAAACATCCCAACATCAACGATGACAAGTACGTAAAAAAGCTGGAGGAGATGACGAATGCCGATCTGGACATCCGCCTCATCCCGCATAACGAATATCAAGACAAGATGGTCCAGATGTTCGCGACAAACGATATTCCGGACGTCGTGCAAGGCAGCGGCGGCATCAGCGGCCCGGAGCTGGCCGGCGCGGTAGAGAACGGCGTGTTCCTCCCGCTGAACGATCTGCTTAAAGAGCATGGCCAGGATCTGCTGAACTTTATTCCGCAAGAGGCATGGGACCGGATGACGGATTCCAAGTCAGGCAATATTTACGGCATTCCCGAAGTACTGTCGAACCCGTCCCGCCGCGCAACCTGGATCCGAACTGACCTGCTCAAAAAAGTCGGCAAAGAAATTCCGACTACGGTCGAAGAGACGCTCGACGTGCTTCGCGCCTTTAAGGCTGCCGGCGTCGAGCAGCCGTTTGCAGGACGTCAGAACTTTAAGTACGCTGATACATTTTTCGGCTCTTACGACGTGTTCGGTTATTTGAACCAATTCAAGCTGTTCCCGGACGGACAGGTAAAACCAAGCTTCTTCGATACCGAGAACATGAAAAAAGCGATCGAGACCTACAAAACGATGTACGACGAAGGACTCATCAGCAAGGAATTCGCTACGATTGAAAGCACCGACTTCCGCAGCAACGTCACAAGCGGCAAAGCCGGCATGTGGTCGATGAATGCCAACGAACTGCCGATCTGGGGCGCTCAGCTCAAGAACAACGTGCCGGATGCAGAGGTTGCCCTTATCCCGTCTCCAGTAGGAACGGATGGGAAAGGCGGGTATGCCCACTACAACCCGGTCACTCGTTCGTTCTACATCAACGCGGCGGCCAAAGACAAAGCGGCGGACATCGTGAAGTTTTTCAACTGGATGGTAAGCGAGAAAGCGGAGCTGTTCTTCAGCTTCGGCATCGAAGGCGACGACTACAAGGTAGAAGGCGGAGAGGCCAAGTTCGAAGTGCCGACGGATACGGAAGGCACCGACAAGCTCCGGTATTTAAACGGTTGGCTGTGGATGATTCAGGACACAACGTATAATAAACGCGTGTCCTCGCTCTCCGAATCCGGCAAACAAATGATCGACGCTTTCGACAACATGTTGTCCAAGGAAGGACGCAGCGCCATCGAGTTCGACCCGCGTCTGGAAGCGCTCGTGCAGAACCCGGATCTAAATCCGAAGTCCGACGAAATGCCGCCGCTCATCCTGGAACAAGTTCTTCGCATCGTCTACGGCAAGGACAGCATCGACTCCTACGACAAAGTGCTGGAGGAGTATCTATCCAAAGGCGGAGCGGATATTATCAAAGAAGCGACGGAGCGTTACAATAACAAAGAGAACGCGTTCGAATAGGAGGAAGGGGTAACCCGCTTACCGCCAGCCAGAAGGCTCTCCAGCCCGGCACCGTGCCGAGCTGGAGGGCGTCTTGCCATCCTCCGCCCGTTCGCGAAAGCATACTAAGCAGAGAAGAGGGGATGTTCCATGTATCGTATCCTGGTTGTGGACGACGAGCCCATGATTCGCAAAGGATTGGAGAAGCTTATCTCCCAGACCGCCTCAGCAGAGGTGATCGTGGAGACGGCGGAGAACGGAGCCGACGCGCTTGATCGAATCCAGGCGAACAGACCGGATTTTGTCTTTACCGATATACGGATGCCCCGAATGGACGGGTTGGAGCTGTGCAAGCATATACGCGAAAATGACAGTTCAATCGACGTTGTCGTCGTCTCGGGCTACAGCGACTTCGAATACGCGCAGAAATGCGTCTCGTACGGCGTGAAGGAATATATTTTGAAGCCGGTTACGCGCCACGGCGTGGCTGAGACGATCGGCAAGCTGATTGCCGGGATGGCCGCCAAACGTTCCATCGGCTTTATCCCGATGGCGGAGCAGGAAGCATGGATTGAACAGTTGGAGGAAGCGGTATGGCATCTGGACGATTCGGCCCGATCGGTCGCCGAAGGGCGCATAAGGCAATATTGCGAGGAGCAGTCCATCTCGGCCGTTCAACTGCGCGACATGCTGTATGAAGTCATGCTCAAGCTGGTCAAAAACCTGAACAAACGCGATGTGTACAACTTCCCGGAGCCGACTGGGCCGGAAGAAGCGGAGCCCGGACCGGATTCCAGCTTCCGCTGGATGAGGGCAGAGCTGGACGATGTGATGAAGCTGATTCGCGGCAAGCGCCGCGGCAACGTGAAGGATCCCGTCGAGGAAGTGAAACAATACATTGAGCAGAATTTATCCAAGGAGCTGACGCTGGAGGACGTAGCGGATCGTCTCGGCCTCAATCCATCCTATTTCAGCCAGTTGTTTAAGCAGATGACAGACGAGACATTTGTGCAATACCGGATCAAGCGAAGGATGGAGCGGGCCAAGAAGCTGCTGGCGCTGCCTCATTACAAGATTACGGACATCTCGCACGAGGTCGGCTATGCGGATCACCCCCATTTTACAAAGACGTTTAAGAGGATGACGGGTTGCACGCCATCCGAATACCGCGACATGCTGGGGATCGACTGATGCGCAAGAGCTTATCGAAGCAGCTGTTTTTTTATTTTTTTGTGCTTATTCTGTTCTCGATGTCCATGGTGGGCATTTTCTCGTACGTGGAATCGTCCAGGGCGATCGACGAGCAGGTGGAGAAATATTTGACGACGGTCATTAACAGCGCGTCCATGCAGACGGACAACCAGCTGCAGACGTTCGAGCGCGTGACGGATTCCATTTTGTCGCAGCAGCAAGTGAAGAAATTTCTGGATATGACGCCAGGGGACAGCTACGCGTATTACGAGTTCACGAACGAGATTCGGAAAGATATTTTTAACAAAATTCATATTACGTACCCGACCCAAATCAATATGATTTATATTTTGGGGTATCACGGGCGTTCCATCTTTGACGGCAATCAAGGTTTTTCGTCCCATAGCGTCGATACGTCGGAGCGGCTGCAGGAGCTGAACGGGAAGACGGAGGATAACGGCCGAATCTCGATCTTAAGCACGAGTCTGCTGGAGAAGGATTCCGGGAAGGTCATTACGGTGACCCGCAAAATTAGAGGGTATTCCTCCTACAATATTAAGGGCGTGCTCGCCATCGAATTCCACGAGGAGCAGTTGACTCAGTTATGGAAACAGATGGATCTCGGCGAAAACGGGTTCTTCTTTATTCTGGACAGCCAGGGCGAGGTCGTCTACGCGCCGGATACGGAGCCGATGAAACAATTGCTGGCGACGGCCACTCCCGGACGGATCGTAAACGGTGGAGAAGAAAGATTTATAGCGGACGTAGGCGGGGAGGAGAAAATGATCGTCTCCCGAAGGTCGGACTACTCCGGCTGGAGTCTGGCAATAGCAATGCCTTTAAAGGAGCTGCGCGCGCCGATCTCGGCGATTCGCACGACAACGATCGGAGTCGGCCTGCTGACACTGGCGATTGCATTATTTCTCGCGCTGCGCTTCGGTCGGTCTATCGTAAAGCCCATACGCACGCTCATGAACGGCATGCGCGAGACGGAGAAGGGCAATTGGCAGACGGTGCAGGTAAAGCGTCGGGAAGATGAAGTCGGCGGCCTCGTCCATAGCTTTAATCTGATGGTCGGCCGCCTCTCGGAGATGATCGAGCGGGTGTACGACGCGGAGCTAAAGGGACAGAAGGCGCAGTTGGAGCTTCAGGATATCCAGCTGGAGCGCCAGAAGGCGGAATTTCAGGCGCTGCAGCTGCAGATTAATCCGCACTTCCTGTACAACACGCTGGAGACGATCAATTGTTACGCGATCGTACAGGATTCCGACGATATATCGGAGATCGTAGAGGCAATGGCGTTTATGCTGCGTTATTCCGTCCAGACGAATCTGGAGGAGAGCACCATTGTCAACGAGCTCAATCATGTCAGAAATTATTTGATTATACTCAAGCATCGAATCGGAAGAGAATTCGAGCTGGAGGTTGCGCTGGAGCCATCGCTGCTACTCGAGAGAATGGTGCGTCTGACGCTGCAGCCTGTCGTGGAAAACGTGTTTCAGCATGCTTTCCCGAACGGAATCGAGCCGCAGCATGCCATCCGCATCGATGCGCGACTGGAGTCCGATCGATTGCTTGTCACGGTAGAGGATAACGGGGAAGGGATGACCGAGAAACGGCTGGCGAAGCTGCGGCAGCGGCTGAAGGAGAATCGGTTGGCTGACGATGACGAGCCGCAGCAGACCAGAAGACGCGGCGGCATCGGCATTCTGAACGTACATCGCAGAATCCAGATGGTTTATGGAGACGATTACGGCATTGAGATCGACAGCACGTTAGGTCAAGGCACCGTCATTACGATGGTGATGCCTCGCGAGCTTAACAAAGGGAGATAACGGGAGGAGAATGGGACATGAACATGGATTTGACAGGCAAGATTGCATTGGTAACCGGGGCAAGCGGTGGAATCGGAAGAGGCGTTGCCGTGGAGCTCGCCAAACACGGAGCGAAGGTAGCAGTCAATTACTTGAGCAGCGAACAGGGCGCGGCAGAGACGGTCGCCGAGATCGAAGCGCTAGGCGGGAAAGCGCAGGCGTTCCAGGCCGACGTAACGGATGTTGAAGCTATCGGTCGGTTGGTGTCCAAGATCGAGAACGCATTCGGAGGTTCCATTGACATTCTGGTCAATAATGCCGGGCATCTCGTGCAGCGGCTGGCAAATGCCGAAATGACGGAAGAGCTGTACGGCAAAGTGATGGACGTCAATCTTAAGAGCACCGTATTCGTCAGCAAAGCCGTTCTTCCCGGCATGAAGGCAAGCGGCGGAGGCAGAATCGTCAATATGACATCCGTTGCCGCCCATAACGGCGGCGGCCCCGGCGCGTCCATTTACGCGGCGAGCAAAGCGGCAGTGTTGTCCTATACGAAGGGACTTGCGAAGGAGACGGCGAGCGACGGCATTCTTGTCAACGCCATATCGCCGGGCTTTATTGGAGGAACGGCCTTCCACGCAACGTTTACGCCGGATGCCGCGAGACAAGCGACGGTGCAGGGCATACCGCTGCGCAGGGAAGGAACGCCGGGCGACGTCGCCGGCGCCGTGCTGTATCTCGTCTCCGAGCTGTCCGCTTACGTAACTGGCGAGACGATCGAGATCAACGGCGGAATGTTTATGCGATGAGCGCGCCGAAGATGTTTCTGCGAGAAGGGAAAAAGGACGACACGCTGGGTCGGCTTGTCTCCGAGCTGGATGCCATTATGGCGGCGAATCCGGAAATTCCGACAGAGCCTGGCGGCTGGTGGCATCAATATGTCTGTCCGGTGCATCATACGGAGCTGCTGTTTGATGAGCTCAAGGAAGACGATGGACGATATGAATGTCCCAAAGGCTGTGTGCTGGAGGGCGAGCCTTACCATGGAGCGTGGCTCGTCTTCCGGCACCAGGCGATGGCAAGGTTCGCGTTGCAAGCCTCTGCCGTGTTTGCGGCAACGGGCGAACGCCGGTACGGCGATTACGGCAAGGGAATCATCGTCGCCTATGCGAGACAGTTCCCGCTATATCCCGTCCATCCGGACGCTCAGCCCTGGATGCTCAAAGGACGCGCCTTCCATCAGGCGCTGACGGAAGCGATCTGGGCAACGACGCTGCTGCGAGCCTATGTGCTGCTCAAGGACAACGGCTTGGATGTGGAGACGGGGCAAGACGATTTTAACAAATTTTTGGATATGCTCGGAAGCAGCATGGAGCAATACCATCATATTTTGACTGTGGAAAGAAATCAGCCGGAGAATAATTATACGGCCTGGTTAAATGCGGCTTTATGCTGCGTTTACGCTGCAAGCGGCGACGAGGTAAAGCTGCGTTCGCTGCTGGAGCGAAAGGGCGGTCTGCTCCACCATCTGGAGATTGCCGTCCAGGCCGACGGGCTGGAGTTCGAAGGCAGCGTCTATTATCATGTGTTCGTGTTGCGAGCGTATATGATAGCCGCGGAGATGGCGGCCAGATTCGGCATCGATCTTTATGCGATTCGCGGGCAAGGCGCGCGGAGCATGGAAGGGATGCTGGATGTTCTGACGAAACTTGCCGACGAACGGGGGTGGCTGCCTGCTCTGCATGACGGGCCATACGGGAGAACTCCCTATAGCCGCGAAATCGTCGAAATTTTCGAAATCGGATATACGAAATATCGCAAACCGGACTACAAACGAATTCTTGCCTTCTATTATAAGGAGTTAAATCCCGAGAGCGGACAGCGAGACGGGCTTGAATACATGCTTTACGGATATCCTTGGGGTCCTGATTCCGTTCTCCCCAATAAAGCTGAGGTTAATGAGCCGGGAGGACGTTCCTGCCTGCTGCCGGACAGCGGCTTCGCGGTATTGAGGCATCCCGATAATCTGCTGAGCGCTCTCGTCGATTATGGACCGCATGGCGGCTCCCACGGGCATTTCGACAAACTTAATCTCATGTTAAGCTTGGCGGGTTTGCCGCTGTCTCCCGACCCTGGAACCGTTCCGTACGGCTCCGAGCTTAAAAAGGGCTGGTACCCATCCACGCCATGCCATAATACCGTCAGCGTGAATCGGAGATCGCAGAACGAGACCGCGGGCCGCTGTCTGAGCTACAGCGCCCATGACCGCGTAGGCACATTTATAAGTATGGCTGCGGACGACGCCTATGAAGATGCGAAGTTGAAGCGTCATGTAGCGGTCGTCTCGGATTATGTGATTGATTGGATGCAGGTGAGACTGCAAGAAGAGAGTGAGTTGGACTGGTGGTTTCACTTTCTCGGGGAGCCGGAGGCTGCGGGGGAAGAGAGCCATTGGGAGCGTATGGAGCAGTCTGTCTCCTTAGGCGATAGAGACGGTTACCAGTATATAAAAGGGATCGGCAAGCTTCGTTCAGAAGCGGCGAGCGGAATCGATGAATACAAATACGCTTCATTCCGCATACGACTGACCGGCGAGCGCTCGGATGCCGGGATGAGCGCAGACGATCGTATGGCTTCCATCTCGCTGTTGTTCCCCTCGGGATCAACGTTGTGGCAAGTGGAGTCGCCTGGCATTGCGACGGATCCCAGCGTGCCCATGAACGGTGTTATGGTGCGTCATGTTGGCACGTCCATAGACTTGGTGGCCGTCTATCGCACCGGCGCCGAACGGGCTGAGATCCGGTGGAGCAGCAACAACGACAATGGCTCCGACAGCGGAAATCGTGTGCTTGTCATAACTACGGAAGCCGGTTGCCGGACGTATGAGCTGACGGAAAATGGATTAAAGGAAGGGGAGACGGACATTTGAACCTGATCAAGCTGTTCGAGCCGCGGAGCGGCGTATTGTCGGTGCCGTATTCGCCGCAAGAAGGAACGAAGCTGCTGGAGAATCCGCCTCGTTTTACCTGGATGCCGGCCCTTGCGGAAGGCGGAACGTACGTCCTCCAGCTATCCTCTTCGCCTGAATTCGCGGACCGTGAGACGACCCAATTTCATCCTATTCCATACAATCTGTTCACGCCGGATGCGCCGCTGTCTCCCGGCACTTATTATTGGCGTTACGCTCTGGCTCAAGACTCCGATGGAGGCGATAGAGCGAGCAGTTGGAGCAAGGTCCGATCGTTTGCAGTGGAATCAGGCCTGCCGGAGACGCCGTTGCCTGCACGATCGGTCAGATACGCGCATACTGGAGGTGCGCATCCAAGATTATGGCAGAGTCCGGACGGCGTCGCCGCTCTTCGGTCCCGTATCGCAGAGGATGCCGCATATTGCGGCTGGGATACGTTCTACGAAGGTTCAGTGAAGCCTTGGCTTTCGCGGGACCTTATCCCGGAGCCCTCCCCCTACCCAGGCAACAAACGTGTCGCGCATCTGTGGCGCAAGATGTACATCGACTGTCAGGAAATATTTTACGCCATCCGCCATCTTAGCGTTGCCGGAGTTATCTTGCAGGATGATGTTCTATTGGCCCGTGCAAAGCAGTGGCTGCTCCATGCCGCATTGTGGGATGCCGAAGGGACGACATCGCGGGATTACAACGACGAAGCGGCGTTTCGCGTGGCAGGAGCATTGGCTTGGGGGTACGATTGGCTGTACGACGAGATGACGGAGGAAGAGCGCCGGCTGGTTCGGGAGGCGCTGCTTGCGCGCACGCGTCAGGTCGCCTTCCATGTCATTGAAAGGTCGAAGATTCATCAGGTGCCGTTCGACAGCCATGCGGTCCGATCCTTGTCCTCCGTGCTTGTCCCCGCCTGCATCGCGTTGCTTCACGAAGTGCCGGAGGCGGCGGTGTGGCTGGATTACGCTCTGGACTATTTCTCTTGCCTCTACTCCCCATGGGGGGGAGAGGATGGAGGCTGGGCGGAAGGTCCGATGTATTGGACGACCGGCATGGCATTTGTGACGGATGCGCTTAATCTCATTAAAAGCTACAGCGGCATAGATCTTTACAAACGGCCTTTCTTTGCGCGGACGGGCGACTTCCCGCTTTATTGCTCCAGCCCGGATACCGTGCGGGCAAGCTTTGGCGATCAGTCTTCATTGGGCGAACCTCCGATTTTGAAGACGGGCTACAATATCCGGCAGTTCGCCGGAGTGACGGGCAATGGTCTGTATCAATGGTTTTATGAGCAAACCAAACATAATGATCCCGATCCCGATTCAAAATTTTATAACTACGGCTGGTGGGACTTCCGATTCGACAATCTACAGTATCTGCACGACAATCCTGCGGTGGAGCCCATCCTTCCGGAAAACGGCGTTATAGAACCTGTGAAGTGGTTCCGGGATATCGGCTGGGTCGCGATGCATGATCGGATGGACGATCCCTCGGAGCATCTTATGCTGCTGACGAAGAGCAGCGGCTACGGCTCCATCAGCCATAGCCATGGCGATCAGAACGCCTTCTTGCTGCATGCGTACGGAGAGCCGCTGGCTATCGAGAGCGGTTATTATGTCGCCTTCGGCAGCACGATGCATAAGCATTGGCGGCGGCTGACCAGATCGACGAATAGTCTACTAATCGATGGTCAGGGTCAATACGCCGGCGACAACAAAGCGCTCTGCAAAGCGGCGTCCGGCGTCGTGGAGGAGGTCCGTTCCAGCGCGGATCACGGCTACAGCCGATGCGACGCCACGGCAGCGTACAAGGAGAATGTCCCTTATCTTAAGCGATTCGTTCGAGAGATTTATTGGTTCGACCAATCGTATTTCGTTATTGTCGATTATGTCGATCTGGAGCGGAAGGGGAAAATAGAGTGGCTGATGCATACTCTATATGAGATGGAGCTGTCGAGAGCTTCATTTCTTGTGAAGGGAAAGAAGGCGGATATGGATGTCCGGTTCGTCTATTGCTCTTCGGGTCATCTGGGGCTCACGCAGCATGACGAGTTCACGGACGTGGATCCGGCCGAATACGAAGGTCAGCCGAAGCAGTGGCATCTGCATGCCGAGACCCCGGAGGCAGAGAGCCATCGGCTCGTTACGCTGCTCGTACCGAGAAAGAAAGGCGACACCAATTTCGTTTCGAGCATAATGGATGACCAAGGGCATGGCGTACATCTTTACTTCACTAATGAGACCGGCATCACTCGAATGATAGAGGTTGCCAAAGGATATTGACTATGATCACTTCTCGTGTAAAACACAAACAAGGTTCAAGCTTCCAGGCTTGGACCTTGTTTGCGTCTAACGCCCCTCCGCTAATGGACAAGAGATGTTTTTGTTGAATTTACGGCTGAAATAAGCGAATATAAGGATATTAAACTTTGCAAGCGTTTATCATTTCGACTGCAGGGAATTCAAGGCGGTCGTATTCGCAATTAATTTAATGACTAAATTATAAGGGCGGAAAAGCTGGGAAGTCCGTCTTGCGGAGGGGGCGGGAAGAGTGAACGGAATTCGGACGCACGGGCTCGCTTTCACCAATAAGTTGTTTATAAAGATTTTATTATGTTTTCTATCGTTGTTAGTACCGATTGTCATTATCGGCTCCTATGTTTACAACGACGTCAAGGGGCTTGCCGAAAGGGATGTGTCCCAGAAGTTGGCGAACAATTTGGTTTCGTCGATACAAACGATAGATTTGCATTTGGGCATGGCTCATTCTACAATTAACAATTTGCTGATCGGGGACATTATTCAACAGCATTTGCGGCCTTACTCGGAACTGGGCGATACCGGCAAGATGAATATGCAATTGATTGTCCGAGCGGTTGGAGCGCACCAGAATACGTACAGCTCGTTTATCGAAAGCATATTTCTGTATATTGACAAGGATAAGGTATACACTGGCGACGGAGTCATCGATTTCCCGATATTTTTCGAAAAGTTTTATCGCAGCAGCGAATACGACACTGATTATTGGTCGGAACAATTGGAGAAAAGCGACTTCTTCAAGCTATTGCCGGCTACCGTCATGAAAAATTACGGGAACACGGGTAAGCGGGTCATTCCCAGCGTGACGACGCGTTACATTAACGGCGAATTGGCGACGATGGTAACGAGCTTGTCGCTCAGGGCGATTGAACAAAATTTGCGAAGTCATTCCATCTATAACTCGACGGGCTATCTGGTGCTCGATCAATACAAGGATTCGATCATCAACGATCGTGTTGACGACGCTTCCATCGACCTTATCCGGCAGGAGGTTACGGAGCCCGGGCAAGCGGAATTTCTAACCGTTAACGGTAAGCGTTCGCTGGTGATCCTGACAGGTTCGGAGGACCTCGGCTGGGACTATTATTCCATTACGCCGGTTGCTTCGTTTAGTCATGAATCGCAGCGAATTCTTGATTTGCTTATTTGGATATGCATCAGCCTGATGATCATCGGCATATTCTTTTCGTTCGTCTTCAGCGTGCATTTATATAATCCGATACGGAATATCCACAATATTTTGACCCGCAACGAGCTTCGCGATAAGGCTGTTTACGAACGCCGCTCCAATGACGAATTAAAGATGATCGGCAATCGAATCTATCAGCTTATGAATCAAAACAATGAAGCGGTAAATCAGTTGAATCAATATTCCAACGAGCTGCTGGATCATTTTTTTATTACGCTGATTAACGGAAATCCGGCGGCTCAACTGGGGACGACCAGACAGATGCTGGACAAAATCGGCTTCCAGGGAGGAAGATACTTGTGCTGCTGCTTTATGTTCCAATACAAAGAGCGCTTTAACAGCGAAATTAAAAAGCCGGAAAGGGCGCTTATCCAGGATAAACTTAAAAACGTGCTTTGGGGGATCATGCGTCAATACGTGACCTGTTATACGGTTAAGCATGAACAGAATTTTTACGTTTGTCTGATCCAGCTTCAATCGCAGGAAGACCGTGCGCAGCTTAACAGGGCGCTGGACAATATTAAAAACACGTTCGCCTACGACATGGTTTATTGCGAGCTGACAATCGGACTTGGCAAGGTGTACGATTCCGTACATGATCTGGGCAAATCCTATAACGACGCGCTTACTGTCATTAACCGGATCGACGGGGATTCGTCCATTCAGATCGTGGACGCGATTGATATCAGGATCGAAGGCACCTATTACTACTCGTTCCCCGACCAGAAAAAAATAGTCAATGTGCTGCGCGCGGGCAACCGGGAGCAACTGGAGGCGGAAGTACGGGACTTGATCGAAATGAACGTGAGCCGCAATGTCGCTTATAAGTATATGGGCATGCTGCTTGTAGAGCTGATGAATACCGGCATCCGGTATTTGAACGAAAAGCAGATGAACCGTCAGAAGCTGCTCTCGCTCAGCGAAGAAACGGCTCTCGGGGGACCTTTGCTTAACAATGAGCTGGAGGAGCGGGTAGGCCTCCTTCTTGATTTTTATATGCGAATTATCGACGAGTCCGAAGCAGGGAAAATAGAAAATCGTAAGACCGAAGCGGTTGTCGCCTCGATCACGCAATATATTGAACTGCACTTTGCCAAAGATATCTACCTAGAGACGATCGCGGATGAAATCGGGCTTTCGGCAAAATATATATCGCGCATGTTCAAGGAATCGACGGGCGTCACGATTTCCGATTACATCAATGGCTTTCGCATGGACAAGGCGAAGCAACTGCTGGTCAACACCGATATGAAAATCACGGATATAGCGGAGCAAGTCGGAATCAACAGCCGTACGACATTTCTCCGCGTCTTTAAAAAACATGAAGGTTTATCGCCAACGGATTACAGAAATGTCCGTCCTGCCGGGCAAAAACACGATTAGTGGCCTTTTTGGTCACGTGGAAAAATGAATCGTCAACGACAAGGAGCCGAAATGGAGCACAATGCTCCCTTTTGGCTCTTTCGGCATAGAGGCATCCCGGCTTACACTAGGCTCGTAAACCAAACCAACAAAAAACGGAGGTCAAAACATGAATTTCAATGCGACAGGATTGAAAAGGAACAAAAGCCGGTTAATGCTCGCAATGTGCGTCATTATGACGATGGGACTCACGGCGGCCTGCTCCGGCGGAAATGCCGGCTCAAACGAGCCATCGGCAAAACCTCAGGAAACGGGCGGCGCGTCGAACGATTCCGGCAAAGGTTCCGAGCCTGAGCCGTTAACGCTTACCTGGATGCGTTATGAGCACCCGAATCAGGCGCTCCCGGAAGACGCTACGATTATCAAAGAGATTGCGCGAATAACGAATGTAACCATCTCGCTGCAAAGCGTTCCGCAAAGTAATTACGAAGACAAGAAAAAAACGTTGATCGCAACAAATAACGCACCGGATATTATGTTGGTAAAGCAGGACGATTTGTCCAACTTTGCCGATTCGGGCATCTTCCTGGATCTTACGCCTTATTTGGATCGAATGCCTAATTTCAGCAAGGTGCTTGAAGAGAAGCCGGAGATCAACAAAAATAAAATCGACGGCAAGCTGTACGGCTTCCCGCTTGTACAAAAGCTGGCTGCTTCGCAATCCGGTCAAGTGCCTGTCATTCGGGTTGATCTTCTGGAAAAACATAATCTGGAGGTACCTACAACCTATGAGGAGCTGTACGAAGTGTTAAAGGCGCTGAAAAGCGAATATCCGTCCTCATACCCTTTTGCCAGCCGCGCGGCAAACGGCTTGAGCGGTACGGAAAACTTGATTAATCCCATCGCCTTTGGTTTTGGCAGCGGTTATACCAACGTAAACGGCGCCAAGGTTTATTACGATCCTCATGCGGGAGAATATCGATTCGGGCCTTTCTCGGAAGCGTTTAAAGAGGCCATTGCCTACTTGCGCAAGCTGTACGAGAACAACTTGCTTGATCCGGACTACACGACGGCAACCTCGCAAATTTGGCAGGAGAAGCTGAGCTCGGGACAATCCTTTTATTATCAAGACAACACCGGCTTTGGCGTTAATTTCAACAAGGCGCTTCAGGAGAAGGATCCGGACGCCGGATTTGATTTGCTGCCGATGCTGGAAGGCGGAGACGGCAACGGCGTCAAGCGGGGCGAGCTATACCAGTTGGATCATTTGTCGGAATCGTATGCAATCAGCGCCGACGTGAAGAACCCGGAGAGAGTCGTCGAGTTTATGGATTGGCTGTACTCCGAAGAAGGCGTCAAGCTGACTTCATGGGGAATCGAATCCGAGCATTACACGATGGAGAACGGCGAATTTAAGATCAACGATTCATTTTTCAGCAAGTTCCTCGATGCTCCAAATCCTTATCTGGCTAAGGATAGCGAGCTTGGTACCGGTTATTTGGGATTGTCCCTGCATAACGACGCAACGTACGACTTGAACAGTCAGCCGGAATTGATGCAGGAATGGACACGCAAAAACATTCAGGCGGTTGAAGACGGCCTGGCGTTTAGAATGCCTTACGACCCTTCCTTTACGCAAGAAGAGCGCGAAGAACTGAAAAAGCTGAGAACGAAGCTTGATGCTTATTTGACGCAAACCATGGATAAATTCATTATGACCAAAAACGGCCTGGACGAGTGGGACAGTTTCCTGGAGCAGTGCCGCAGCAATGGCGCCGAAAGGATTGTAGAAATTTATAACACCGCGCTGGCTAGAGCGAAGTAAAAGTCTGGAGGTCGATCCGAATGTCATCAGAGCGCGCTTCGAGCAGCGGTTGGCTGCAGGTCAGCAGAAAGCTGAACAAAAGCAAGTTTCTGTACGCCATGCTTGTTTTGCCGATTTCGTATTTTCTCGTTTTTCATTATGCTCCGATGCTGGGCAATCTGATGGCTTTCCAGGATTTTTCGATCAGAAAGGGGCTGCTGGGCAGCCCCTGGGCCGGCTTCAAATATTTTGAACAGTTTCTGTTTGAGCCGTATTTCTGGAAGGTCGTTAGAAACACCTTGCTGCTTAATCTGTATTCGCTTATTTTTTATTTTCCTGCTCCGATTATTTTTGCCATATTGGTTAATGAGCTCATTGGGAGCAAGTTCAAACGCGTCATCCAGACCGTTGCATATGTGCCTCACTTTTTGTCCACCGTTGTTGTCGCGGGCATGCTGGTCAACTTCTTGTCCGTATCGGGACTGATCAATGAAATCATTACCTGGTTCGGCGGCTCGGCGCAAACGTTTCTGTCCCAGGCGGATTGGTTCCGTACCATTTTTATCGGCTCCGAAATCTGGCAAGGTTTGGGCTGGAGCTCCATCGTTTATTTGGCAGCCTTGACTGCCATCGACCCCGGTCTTTATGAAGCGGCGACGATCGACGGCGCGAACCGCTGGCACAAGATCAGGCACATTACTCTTCCCGGCATCTCCGCCGTTGCTACGATAATGCTGCTATTGTCCATTGGACAAATGCTATCGGTGGGCTTCGAGAAAATATTGCTGCTTTACAGCGGTCCTACCTACGAAACGGCTGACGTGATCCAAACCTACGTATACCGCAGGGGACTGATCGACGCCGACCTTAGCTTTGCGGCGGCGGTAGGCATATTCCAGTCCGTCATCTCGTTGATTCTGATCGTTTCTGCCAATCAACTCTCCAAAAAAATAAACGGAACAAGATTATTTTAAGAGGTAGTTCAAAAAGTCCATAACGGAGGGACGACATGCTGAAACGGAAAATGGGATGGTTCGATTACTTAAACGTCCTGCTGATGCTGCTTATAATAGTTGTTATATTTTATCCGATCTATTACATGGGAATTGTTTCGGTCAGCTCCGGTCTGGCCGTTCAGCGTGGAGAGGTGTACCTGTTTCCCGTGGATTTGACCTGGAAGGCCTATGAAATCGTATTAAACGACCCTATGATTTTACGCTCTTACGCAAACACGCTGTTGTATACCTCTCTCGGCGTTCTCATTAATTTGACGCTGACGATCATGTGCGCCTATCCGCTCTCGCGGAAGCACTTGTACGGCAAGGGGATCATTGCCTTTTTTGTGATCTTTACGATGTTTTTTGACGGAGGTTTGATTCCAAGATATATGGTGGTCCATTCGCTGAACATGGTCAACACGATATGGGCGATCGTTTTGCCGACAGCCATCAGCGTTTTTAATCTGATTTTAATGAGAACCTTTTTCGAAAATATTCCGGATGAGCTTCATGAATCGGCGATTGTGGACGGCGCCGGGGAGGCGCGCACGCTCCTGCAAATTATTTTGCCTTTGTCGATGCCGGTCATAGCGACGATCTTTATTTTTTATACGGTAGCCCATTGGAACAGCTTTTTCCCGGCGCTTATCTACCTGAACGAAAAAAGTCTGTACCCGCTGCAAATTATTGTGCGGAATATCGTCATCCAGGGCGAGCTCGCCGCGCAGGTTACGGAGATGGGGACCAGCGAAGGCATGTCCGTGATGGCACTGAACGTGAAATACGCGGTCGTATTTATTGCCATATTGCCCGTATTGGCCGTATATCCGTTCGTTCAGCGCTTTTTCGTACAGGGTGCGATGCTTGGCGCCGTAAAGGGATAACCGCACCCGTGCACCCCATAGACAACAAAGCGGCCTATCTGCTATAATCCAGTTATCTTAATGAATAAGTTATAGTATGATTATTCATGAAAATACTGATCGAAATTAACGGGAGGGCGGGTTTTATGAGTCATTATTCATTAATCCAATTAATAAGTAAATACCCTGAATTGGCGGAATGCGAGGCGGATATCGCCGCTGCCGCCGACACTATCGCGGCAAGCTACAGGGCAGGAGGCAAGCTTCTGCTGTGCGGCAATGGAGGCAGCGCATCCGATTGCGATCATATCGTCGGTGAGCTTATGAAGGGATTTATGTCGAAACGACCTTTGCCGGAAAAAGTACGGTCGGCGTTCTCGGCGCAATTTCCGGAGAACGGCGACTATTTGAGCGATCATTTGCAAGGCGCCTTGCCCGCCATTTCTCTAAACGGATCTTCCGCCTTGGCGAGCGCTTATGCAAATGATGTGGCCGCCGATATGGTATATGCCCAGCAGGTATATGGATACGGGCAGCCGGGAGACGTATTGCTGGGCATCAGTACTTCGGGCAATTCCGCCAATGTCATTCGGGCGCTGCAAACGGCCAAAGTCCGTAAGCTGATAACGATCGGATTAACGGGACGTAGCGGGGGCAAGATGTCCGACCTGTGCGATATTGCCATTAAGGTGCCATGGGACTTAACGCCGGACGTCCAGGAACGGCATTTGCCGATCTATCATACGCTTTGCATAATGCTGGAAGATTATTTTTTTCTTCAGGGTTGAACATTTTGAAACTTAAGGGGGATGGAGATGGATAATGCAGTGAAATGGGGAATTCTCGGCCCGGGGAAAATTTCGGACACATTTGCCGGGGAACTAAGATTTGCGCCTGAAGCCCGTATCGTTGCGGTCGGTTCGCGCTCGCTAAAGCGCGCGGAGGCGTTTGCGGCGAAGCACGGAATCGAACGCGCCTACGGCAGCTATGCGGAACTGGCCCGCGACCCGGAAGTAGACATTGTGTATATCGGGACGCCCCATCCGATGCACAAGGAGGATGCGTTGTCATGTCTGCGGGCGGGCAAGGCGGTTCTTTGCGAAAAAGCGATTACGATGAACGCGGCCGAGCTGCAAGAGATGATCGATGTGGCCCGGGCTAACGGAGTGTTTTTGATGGAGGCGATGTGGACGCGGTATTTGCCGGCGATTGCCAAAGTGAGAGAGTGGCTGGCGAGCGGAGTGATCGGGGATATCGGCTTGGTCGATCTCCGCTTCGGCAATATGTCGGCATGGGATCCTTCCAGCAGACTGTTCGATCCGGCACTGGGCGGCGGCACGCTTCTTGACGTAGGCGTATATTGCGTTTCCTTTGCATCGATGGTGCTGGGACGAGAGCCCGATACTATACAAAGTCTGGTCAAGATCGGTACAACCGGGGTAGACGAAGTTTTTACGGCGTTGTTCGGTTACGACAATGGGCAAATGGCCTCCATTATGGCCGGTCACCGCTTGAAATCGAAACACGAGGCGGTCATTCTGGGCTCTGAAGGCGAAATTCGTATTCCCGACTTTTGGAGGGCCAAGTCTGCGACTTTGACCCTGCATGGACGCTGCGTGGAAAATTTCGTCGATACCTTGGAGCTGAGAGGCTCCTTGCACGAGGCGAACGAAGCAATGCGCTGCGTCAAGGCAGGCAAGATGGAGAGCGACATTATGCCGCTTGCGGAATCGCTTGCGATTATGCGGACGATGGATCGCCTGCGGGCCGATTGGGGTTTGCAATATCCTTCCGACGCCTTGGCGGGAGGGATTAGAGCTGACTAAAGGAACGCTGCATATGATAGGCAATGCGCATATCGATCCGGTTTGGCTATGGGCTTGGCAGGAAGGCTTTCAGGAAGTGAAGGCTTCGTTTCGCTCCGCGCTGGATCGGATGAAGGAATTTGATTTTTTTGTATTTACCTGCAGCTCGGCGGCGATGTATGAATGGGTGGAACGCAATGAGCCCGTCATATTCGAAGAAATTCGGCAGCGGGTCGCCGAAGGACGATGGGTCATCGTTGGCGGATGGTGGATACAACCGGACTGCAATATTCCCGGCGGCGAATCGTTTGTGCGGCAGGGCTTGCTGGGCCAGCGATATTTTATGGAGAAGTTCGGCAAAACGGCCAGCGTCGGATACAATGTCGACAGCTTTGGGCACGCCGGCATGCTGCCGCAAATTTTGCGAAAAAGCGGCTTGGACGCTTATGTGTTCATGAGGCCGATGCCGCATGAGAAGTCGTTGCCCGCTCCCCTGTTCTGGTGGGAATCGGACGACGGCTCTCGCGTTATGTCATTCCGGATTATTCATAAATACGAAAGCTGGGGAAAAGAGCTTGAGCAGGGAGTTGCGCGAACGGCGGAGCAACTGATCGAGCCTATTAGCGACCTGATGATGTTTTACGGTGTCGGCAATCATGGGGGAGGCCCTACGATCGCCAATATCGAAAGCATCGTGGAGATGAATGAACGGACGGATTTGCCTGAGCTTGCGTTCAGCTCGCCGGACCGTTTCTTCGAAACGATTAGAGAAAGAGGCGATGTTTTGCCGGTTGTGCATGATGATCTGCAGCATCACGCGGTAGGCTGTTACGCGGCCCATTCCGGCATCAAAATGTGGAATCGGCGGGCGGAAAATCGGCTGTCAGCAGCAGAACTGTTCGCCGTCGTTGCCGAGAAGGAGACGGGGCTGCCGTATCCGGACGATTACAGGCGCGCTTGGAAAAACGTGCTGTTCAACCAGTTTCACGATATATTGGCCGGAACAAGCATACGCGAGGCCTACGATGACGCCCGTGACGAATTCGGAGAAGCGCTGGCGATCGCGGGCCGCGGGCTAAACGGCGCGTTGCAGTCGTTGTCGTGGAATATCGGAATTGACAAAGAAGAAGGCATGAAGCCCGTCGTCGTGTTCAACGGTCATTCGTGGTCGGGAACGATGCCCGTCAAGCTGGAGCTTGGGGCGATGGGAAGCAAGCCGCTTGTGTTGGATGAAAGCGGGCGGATCATCGAGGTGCAGGTCGGACAGGCCAGTTCGACAACCGCCGACCCGAACGGCCGTTTTAGCTATGCCTTTGTCGATGACCTGCCTGCCATGGGATACCGGGTGTACAGGGTGTACGCAGATCCCGCCAACGCGAAACCGACAGCGGCAGCCCGTCCGGGAGGCATGTTGCTTGCAGAGCCGCATGCTCTGGAGAACGGGAAGTTCCGCCTGGCATTCGATCCGGATACGGGCTGGATCAGCTCTTTATACGACAAGAAGCTGCAATCGGAGCTATTCGCGGGAGCGGCAGCGCGGCCCGCGGTTCTGGAGGATTTTTCCGACACATGGAGTCACGGCGTTTTCCGATACGATAAGGAGGTCGGCCAATTTAAAGCGGCGGATATTAGAGTGCTCGAAGCCGGCCCGGTAAAAGCGACGATAAGAGTCGTCAGTATGTACGGACAATCCAGGCTCGTTCAGGACTTTAGCATGTATCGCGATTTGGACCAAATCGAGGTTAAAGTGAAGGTGGACTGGCGGGAGCGGTTCAAGATGCTCAAGCTGATGTTTCCCGTGGCGCTTGCAGGCGTAAAACCGACCTATGAAACGCCATACGGTCATATCGTGCGCGAGTCGAACGGCGATGAAGAGCCGATGCACAGCTGGGTCGATTATTCCGGCTATCTGCTGAAGGACGGACCGGCGTACGGCATCAGCTTGATGAACGACGGCAAACACAGCTGCAGCATGAACAACGAGACGATCGGGCTCACCGTGCTGCGAAGCCCGATCTATGCCCATCACGTTCCGGCACAACCGGATCCGGAGCAGGAATACGAATTTATGGACCAGGGCATACAGCGGTTTACTTACGCCTTGCTGCCCCACCCCGGCAGCTGGGAACGGGCAGGCACCGTTCAGCGGGCGCTTGAACTCAATCAGCCGCCACTAACCGTCGTGGAATCGTACCATGACGGGCGGCTTCCCCAGCGAAACTCGTTTATCGACGTCGATCAGTCCACTATCGTGGTATGCGCATTAAAGAAAGCGGAGGATGGCGGCGGTTATATACTAAGATGCCGCGAAACCATTAAGAAGTCGACGGTCGCGCTAATCAAGCTGCCGCACTGGGGACGGGAGATCCGATCCTCTTTTGGACCTTGCGAGATCAAAACCTTTTACATCCCCGCGGACGGCGACCGACCCGTCGTGGAAACGGATTTGATCGAGAGGCCGCTTGGCGGGTAGGCAAAGCCGGAAAAAAGGACGTGAGATACGATGAAACTGCTGGCCGGACTCGATATCGGCGGTACCAAATGCGCGGCAAGCATCGGAGCGGCTTCGGACGGGACGATTGAGTTGCTGGACAAAAAACAGTTTCCGACGCCTTCGACGCCGGAGGAAACGATTATACGCCTGGGAGATACGTTAACCGAGCTGCTTGCCTTGCAGGGGGCCGATGCCGTCCCTGCAGGCATAGGCATTAGCTGCGGCGGACCGCTGGACAGCCGGACGGGACTCGTGTTGTCGCCGCCCAACTTGCCCGGCTGGGACAACATCGACGTTGTGTCCCCCATTCGGGAACGTTTTGGCGTCTCTACGCTGCTGCAAAATGACGCCAACGCATGCGCGCTGGCCGAATGGCAGTGGGGAGCCGGCAAGGGGCTGGACCAGATGATATTTTTGACTTTCGGCACGGGCATGGGAGCGGGACTTGTTCTTAATGGCAAGCTGTATTCCGGGACCAACGACATGGCGGGCGAAATCGGACATATTCGGATGGCCGACGACGGGCCGGGCGGATACGGGAAGACAGGATCGTTCGAAGGCTTCTGCAGCGGCGGGGGCATTGCGCATCTGGCTCAACTGGAGGCGCTAAAGCGGCTGCAGCGGGGAGAACGCCCCCCGCTTTGTCCGAGCCTCGAGCGGCTCCCTTTTCTTGACGCCCGAACGGTGGGGAAGGCAGCCGAGGGCGGCGACGAGTTGGCGTTGGCCGTCATGCGCCAAACGGGAGAACGGCTGGGCGCAGGGCTTGCGCTGCTGGTCGACCTGCTAAATCCGCAATGCATCGTAATCGGCAGCATATACGGCAGGCAGCAATCGCTGCTGGAGCCTTATGCCGTGGCCAAACTGAAAGCGGAGGCTCATCCAAGGGCCCTTGCCGCCTGCCGGATTGTGCCTGCCTTTTTCGGGGAACAGATCGGCGACTACGCAAGCCTTTCGGTAGCCTTGTATGCATCGGCTGACAATAACTGAAAAATAAAATTCGGACGAAAGGCGGGCACAAATGCCCGCCTTTCGTCCGTTTAATAGAGAGGAAAAAGGAAGGAATAAGATTACAGGCGTCGGCCAATGATTATCCCCGTTCCAACTGGCCTTTTTGCAGCCCGTACAGCGACTTGGTTGGCAGATGATTATAGACTGCACCATGGACACAGGGCTACATTGTGGAGGACAGCTGCTCAAATTTAGTTTAATCATTAAGAATTTATGCGGACGGAGGTGAATGCAATGTTGCGGCGAATCTCGATACGGAACGGCTGGTTGTACGCCATGCTGGTACCCGGGCTGCTGTTTTTCCTTCTGTTCAAATACTTGCCGATGTGGTGGGTTTTGATCGCTTTCCAGAATTACCAGCCCGCGCTGGGATTTGCCGGTAGCGAATGGGTAGGTTTTAGTCATTTTGTCCGTTTTTTTAACGAACCGACGTTTTGGATGTTGTTCCGCAATACGGTTATTTTGGCGGTTTACAACATCGGATTGTTTTTCCCGCTGCCGATCATAATCGCGCTGCTGCTAAACGAATTGAGGCGTCAATGGTTCAAAAAGCTTGTACAGACCTTTATCTATATCCCCCATTTCTTTTCCATCGTTGTCGTTGTCGCCATTTCTTATGTGCTCTTTACGACGGAAGGCGGCTTAGTCAATGAATCCATCGTGAGGATGGGCGGGGAAAAGGTCGCGTTTTTGACGGCGCCGGAATGGTTTCGGCCAATGGTTACGTTGCAGGTGATCTGGAAGGAAACCGGCTTTGGAACCATCATCTTTTTGGCTGCGCTGGCGGGAGTCGATCCACAATTGTACGAAGCCTCGAAAATCGACGGGGCCAATCGCTGGCACCAGCTCTGGCACATAACGGTACCGGCAATTAAAAGCACGATTATTATTTTGCTGATTTTGAGGCTGGGCAATTTTCTCGACACCGGCTTTGAGCAGATGCTGCTGATGATTAACGCGCTTAATCGCGACGTCGGCGAAGTGTTTGACACCTATGTCTATACAAACGGCATTATTCAGGGGCAATTCAGCTATTCCACGACGGTAGGATTGTTTAAGTCGGTTGTAGGATTGCTGCTGGTTGTCGGGGCGAACTATATGGCGCGCAAGATGGGCGAGGAAGGGGTGTATTGACAACCATGCTGCGACGAACATCCGTATCGGGTCTTATTTTCGATATTAGCAATTATTTGTTTTTGGCGGCCATGGCGCTTGTGACGCTCCTGCCGTTCGTTCATATTGCAGCCGGATCGTTTGCGACGTCGGCGGAGGTGCTTGGCAGCAAATTTCTGCTTTTTCCGAAAACGTTTTCTTTGGAAGCATATCGTTTCATTTTCTCCGAGCCTACCTTATTGCGAAGCATTGGCGCCACCGCCTGGATTACAATCGCGGGGACTGTCATCAATATGGCGATGACGGCTTTAATGGCGTATCCCTTGTCCAGAAACATTAAAGGGAAACGGCCCATCATGGCGCTTATCGTGTTCACTCTATTATTTAGCGGAGGAATGATTCCAAGCTTTTTCGTCGTAAAAGGTCTGGGGCTGCTGAACACGTATTGGGCGCTTTGGCTGCCTGTAGCCATCAATCCGTTTTATTTGATCATCTTGATCAATTTTTTCCGACAGCTGCCGGTCGATTACGAAGAATCGGCCAAAATGGACGGAGGCAGCGATCCCTATATTTTGTGGAAAATCATTATACCGTTGTCTTTGCCTGCCATGGCCACTTTTTCCCTGTTTTACGCGGTGGCGCATTGGAATACGTTTTTTAACGCTATTATTTATATAAACGATTCGGCAAAGTGGCCTATCCAGGTACTGCTGAGACAGATCGTTATCATGTCGTCCGGGGGCATTGGCGACGTAAGCTACAGCACCGAAGCGCAATACGTGGTGCCGCCGCAAACGATCAAGATGGCTGTTATTGTAGTAGCTACCTTGCCTATTATTGCGGTATATCCGTTTCTGCAAAAGTATTTTGCGCAAGGCATGCTGCTAGGCTCCGTGAAGGGGTAGGGTCGATATCCGGCACAGAGATTTCATCGACCCGGATTTATGTATACAATAAAATGAGGGAAGGCGGGTTATGAACATGAAAAAGAGATTAGGGTTCAATCGAGCAAACGGGTTTGTCGTCTGGTTAATGGTGTTGGCCATGATAGCGGGGTGCGCCGGCGGAAACAACAGTCAACCGGGAGGGACCGATCCGGCCAATCCAACATCCTCGGTCAAGCCGAGCGCATCCGAGGGAGAAGCGGCCCCCGGCGAACCGCTGCGCATCAGCGTCATCGCAACCTATTACACGCCGCAGCCGCCTGATACGACGAATTCGGCCTGGGTCAAGCTGCAGGAATTGACCAATACGAAGTTGGACATGACCTGGGTGCCGCGTTCCGCTTATGATGACAAGATCAGTATATCGCTGGCTTCCAACGATTTGCCGCAAGCGATGCTGGCGCTTAATTATACGGCGGCTCCGCTTGTAAATGCCATTAAGACAGGCGCTTTTTGGGAGATCGGTCCTTACTTGTCCGAATTCCCTAATCTGAGCCAAATGAATGAGCTGCAATTCAACTTTACGAAGGTCGAGGGCAAAACGTACGGTTTGTACCGTCCAAGATCGATTGCCCGCCATGGCATTACGTTCCGCCGAGACTGGCTGGAGCGGCTTGGCTTGCAAGAGCCTGCGAATCCGGAAGAACTGTATGAGGTGTTGCGCGCGTTTACGAAAGACGATCCCGACAATAACGGACAGGACGACACGCTGGGATTGGGCGAATACAAAGATATAGAAGCGTATTTGCTGCCGCACGTCACTTCGTGGTTCGGAGCGCCGAACAAGTGGAGCGTGGAGAACGGGGAGTTCGAAGCGGAATTTATGACTCCCGAGTATTTGGAGGGGCTTAAGTATATTAAGAGGCTTTACGACGAAGGGCTTATCAACCGCGATTTTGTCGTAACGGAGGAGTTGCAGCGGACCACGATGTTTTCGCAAGGGAAATCGGGCGTGCTGCTTGGCAACAATGACGGCGCGGCCACATTGAAAAACGAAACGCTGAAGTACAATGCGGACGCCGTCGTCGATTTGATGGGCAATATTGCTGGACCGAAGGGCGAACGCGTATTTGCGCAGCAAGGTTATACCGGCGTCTATCTGTTCCCGAAATCATCCGTAAAAACGGAAGAGAATCTGAAGCAAATTCTCGGATTTTTTGACCGCCTGCTGGAAGCGGACGCGATCAACGTGATGGCCTGGGGCGTGGAAGGCGAGCATTATCGCATCGTGGACGGCCATGCCGAACAATTGATTAAGCAAGAGGAGAAATCGCTGCTTACCGATGGGCTGAACGAGCTGAGCATCGACGACAAATCCCAGCGTCTGGTGGCCAAAGGGGCAGACGAATTGCTGCTTAAAGGGGAAAAACGCATACAGGACAATGCCGCCATCGCCGTTCCAAATCCGGCGCTGGGACTGGAATCTGCGACATGGACGCAGAGCAAAAGCGAATTGGACAAAATCATCAATGACGCCAAAATCAAATTCATTACAGGCCAGCTGGACGAAGCTGGATGGGAGTCGGCAATCGCTGCCTGGCTAAAGGCAGGCGGACAGAAGGTATTGGCGGAATTCGCCGACAGTTTAGCTAAATCGCAGTAGGAACCAGAGGCCGGGAGACGATAACTCCCGGTCCAATCCGGCAAATGCGGGGTGAGAAGGGATGGCAAAGTTTCGGGTCGGTTACTTTAGGAAGCTGTTTTTGTTTTGTTTTTGCATCGGGGTCGTGCCGGTTGTCGCGCTCGGATGCTTTGCCTATTTCAAGACATCCGAGCAATTGCTGGAGAAGGCGGGCAGCCGCAATGCGGATATGGTGGAACAAACGTTGCTGCGCATGGAGCAGAGGCTCAAAACGGTAGACAATACGCAGACCCAATTCGTAAATTCGCCGCTTGTCGTCAAAGCGATGGGGCAGCCCCTGGACGCCGGCAATTACTTGCTATACGAGGAATTGATCCAATCGCTGCATCGGCTGCAAACGTATGAATTCGGATTGAGCGACGTGTTTTTGATCAACTTCGGACAAGATTGGATACTGGGCAGCGGCGGGAAAAACGCGTACAAGGAAAGTGCTTTTGCGCCTGTTTTTGATTCTTATTCGGATACTGCCCGCTTTTCTTATTGGGCGAACGAGCAGATGCCGATGCTAAACAACGTCTATCATACGGTGCTTGTCAAAAAGGTGTTGTTCAGCAATTTGCAGCTGATGGGTCTGGTTGTGGCGTTGTTGCCGTCCGAGGAGCTCAGCCGCATGATCCCGGTGACGGATGAATACGGCGAAATGTTCGTGCTCGACGAGCATTATCGGATCCTAGCGGCGGGCAACCGGTCCTGGATCGGCACGGATCAATCCGATAACGTCTCGCTTGCGCGGCTGCAGTCGTCGGCAGAAGAAGCGGGACAATACGAGGTTGACGCAAGCGACGACAAACCTCATGTAATAACATATCGCAAATCGGGATATAACGGGTGGATCTATGTTTCCAAAGTGTATATTTCCGAAGTAACCCGGGAGTCCCAGGCGATCGGATGGGTGACGCTGGCTATTTGCTCGGGACTTATCCTGCTCGTATGCCTGCTGGCGCTGCAGGTTTCGCGAAGTTTGTACCGGCCGGTGGACCGCCTGTACGGTTTGGCGCTGCAGTCGGCAAGCACGGGCGGGGGATCGGGCAAGCGTGACGAGTTTTATTGGATCGAATCGACTCTGCACGGATTGTTGGGCAATCAGCGCCATATGAGCGGGCAATTAAGAGAATATTTCACCCACAAAATGCTGCAGGGCGCAGTCGGCAAGGAGGAGATGTTCAAGCGAATTCGTCGGCAGGAACTGCCCGATTGGCGCTGGATGCGCGTCATTTGCCTGCAAATCGAAACGTTAGAGGGCTCGAGATACAATGAGCAGGACAAGGATTTGCTTTTATTCGCCATCAACAATATCGCCGGGGAAATTATTCCGGAAGCTTCGCGCCTGTCGCCCGTTCTGACAGGCGGAATGCAAGTGACGGTTGTAGGCGGAGGCGCGCTTCCGGAAGAAGAAGACAAGCGGTTGACGAGCGAGCTGGCGCATGCCTTGCAACAAGCGGTGGAAAGGTACTTGCAGCTGAAGACCAATCTGGGAATCAGCTATGCCGTCGAGGAGCCGCTGGCACTGCCCGAAGCCTACCGGGAGGCAAAAGAAGCGATGTCGTACGGCATCAGGCTGGGACGGATGTCGGTTATCTTTCTGGAGGATGTCTACCAAGAGCTTGCGATTTCGCCTGCGGCGTTTCCTCAGCATATCGCTTCGGCACTGCTGGAGCAGATCAGGCTGCTGGACGTCGGGCAGGCGGTGACGCTGCTGAACGAGTTTTTGGCTTTTGTTGCAGGAAAGCCGATCAGCCATCAGGAACTGCAGCTTTATTTGATGCGACTGCAAGGGGAGTTGCTGCGCCTGCATCAGGACAGCGGCGGGACGATGCAGGAGCTGTTGACGGACGATAAAAGGATGTTGCCGGATGTGCTTGCGCTAAAAACTACGGAGGAAATCGGCCATTGGTTCGCGGATACGATGATTAAGCCGATTGTCGCGGCAATGGAGCGGCGCAGAAATAAGCAAGCAGCCTCCATCTCCGAGCAAATGCTGGACATTATCCATCAGGAGATCGAAACGCCGTTGACGCTGGAGGCATTAGGCTCCCGGTTGAACTATCATCCCGAATATATCGGACGTGTCTTCCGCAAGGAAACGGGCACGGCGTTTGGCGATTACGTAGCGAGACAGCGGCTGCAATTGGCCAAACGATACTTGAACGAAACGACGATGACCATAACGAGCATCTCCGAAAAACTGTTGTACAACAAACCGCAAAATTTCATTCGCTATTTCCGCAAAATGGAGGGCATTACTCCCGGCCAATACCGGGATCGCCATCAATTCGGGAGCAACGTAACGAAGGGGGAGGGCGAAGAAGAGACATGAAATTCAATCGTAAGAAAATGCGGGACGTCGAGACGGGCAGAGCGTACACCGTATTCGCTCAGCGCGGCTTCGATACCGGCTTGATGTATTTTACATCCATGTCCTGGTTGTCTGACAATCGCCATCTCGTGTTATGCGCAAGGATTAACGGAAAACGGCAATGCAGTTACGTCAAGATGGACACCGCGACAGGGCAGGCCGAAACGATCGCGGACAATCGTTCGTGGGCCGGCGGCGTCGTATCGGCCGACGACAAGCTGTATGTCGTTCGCGAACGACTCGTGGAGGTTCATGATCTGGTGACCGGAGAGAGCCGGACCGTATGCGAATTGCCGCAAGGCTGCGCCTTTCATGAGCCGCCATCCATAACGGCCGACAACCGTACGCTGGGACTGTATTGGTTCGACGGAACGGATTGGGTAATCGGCATCTGCGAGCTTGAAACGGGGCAAGTTGAAGTAGCGGCCACTCCGCGTTTTTCCGAGCCCTATCCCGTGGCTAACCATGCCATGATCAATCCCCGCAATCCGCATTTGGTGTTTTACGCGCATGAAGGCAAGACGGAGCATATTCCCGATCGCATGTGGGCGGTGGACAGGACGACCGGACAATCGCGCAATTTGTATCGGCATCGTACTGTGGGGGACGGCGGCGAGCTTGGCGAATATATCGGCCACGAGATGTGGGCGCCTCAAGGCAACGAACTGTATTACGTCAAATACGTGCATAGTCCGCTCAAGCCTACCGGCGTGTTTGCCGTGAATGTGCGGGACGGGGAGTCGAAACATCTAAACGGGGATTACCCGTATTGGCATGCCGCCCCCAGCCCCGACGGAAGATGGGTCGTCGCGGATACGTTTCAGCATCCCAGTCGAATTGTCTGTATTTGCACGACAACGGGGCACTCGGAATTGCTTTGCACCGTGCGGAGATGGAACGATCATCCCGGACATCCGCATCCGTCCTTCAGTCCGGACAGCCGCCGCATCGGCTTTACTTTGGCTGGGGCGAACAAACGGCTTCAAGTGGGCATTATGACTTTATTTTAGAAAGAAGGAGGAACAGGCGTGAACAGAATGGAGGAACAACGTGGCATGGCCGGACCGACGGTGCATATGATCGGCAATGCGCATCTTGATCCGGTATGGCTGTGGCAATGGCAAGAAGGGTTTGCGGAAACCAAAGCGACGTTCCGCTCGGCGCTTGACCGGATGAAGGAGTTTCCGGAGTTTATTTTCACTTGCGCAGGCGCCGCTTCCTATAAGTGGATCGAAGACAATGATCCCGCCATGTTCGCGGAAATATCCGAGCGGGTCGCGGAGGGCAGATGGGTCATCGCAGGCGGCTGGTGGGTGCAGCCGGACTGCAACCTTCCGTCCGGCGAGTCGTTCGCCAGACATTCGTTATACGGACAAAGGTATTTTCTGGAGAAATTCGGGAAGGCGGCCAAGGTCGGCTATAATGTCGATTCGTTTGGCCATCATGCGATGATGCCGCAGCTGTTGAAGTTAAGCGGCATGGAGCACTACGTTTTTATGCGGCCGGATAAGCGGGAGAAGGAGCTTCCGGCGGATTTATTTCTGTGGGAAGGCGCGGATGGAAGCCGCGTAACCGCGTATCGTATTCCTGGCGGCTACAACACCCATCAGTCGCAGCCGGCAAGACCCAAAATCGCGGAGGCACTGGAACAAGTTAACCAGACGGGAACAGATGCGATGTGCTTTTACGGCGTGGGCAATCATGGCGGAGGTCCGACGATTGCCAATATTCACGAAATCAGGGTTATGCAGCGCGAGTATGGCAAGGATGCCATTTCGTTTAGCTCGCCCGACGCGTTTTTTGACAAGGCGCTGCTTGGAGGGCATAAGCTGCCGGTCGTGACGGGCGACATGCAGCATCACGCCAGCGGCTGTTATTCGGCGCATTCCGAAACAAAGCGGCTTAATCGCAAGGCAGAGCAGCGTCTGCTCACGGCGGAGAAGCTGTCCGTCGCGGCGCATCGTTTGCTGGGTCATGCCTACGAAAAGGATTTCCTGCGTCAAGCCTGGGAAACGATTATGTTCAACCAGTTTCACGATATTATGGGAGGCTGTTGCATCGAGGAGGCCTATGAGGATGCCCGGGAGGGCTACGGCCATGCGCTGTATTTGGGAGGAGTCGTTCAAAACGGAGCGCTGCAGCGTATCTCCTGGGCCGTGGATACGATGCGCGAAGGCATCGGTTATTTGGACAAAAATCAGGAGAGAACCTTGTGGGAGCAACATGATCTAGGCGTGCCGGTCGTCGTGTTTAACCCGCATTCGTGGGCAGTGACCGCACCCGTCGTTGTGACCCAGCAGATGAAAGGGACAACCGACGAGTCGGGGAAAGCGCTGTCCGTTCAGCATGTACGCGCGTCGCGTACCAACGGCGGCGACAAGTACGATACTTTGTTCATGGCTGAAGTGCCGGCTTACGGCTATCGTTTGTACTGGATTTACCGGAACAAAAGCCATGGGGCTGCGACGGCAGGCCAGGTAGCCGCAACGGAGACTTCGTTGGAGAACGAGCTTGTGCATCTGGAGTTCGACAAGCGAAGCGGGGGGATTGCCAGGCTGCTCGACAAGCGGTCCGGCGTGGACTTGATAAACGGCATCGGCGGTCAGCCGATCGTGATCGACGAAAACGAATGCGATACATGGGGACACAATATGTTGAGCTTCCGCAAGGAGACGGGCCATTTTGGTGAAGCAAAGCTGTCAGTTGCGGAGTCCGGGCCGCTTCGCGCGACGCTCCGGACGACGAGCGTATACGGTCAGTCGACGCTGCGTCAGGATTTCACCATCTATGCGGGAAGTCCGGTCGTTCATGTGAAGGTGAAGCTGGATTGGCGCGAGAAGCATAATATGCTGAAGTTGGCTTTTCCGCTGGCGCTTAAGCAGCCTGCGGCCACGTATGAGATCCCTTACGGCTATTTGGAGCGTCCAGTCAACGGGGAAGAAGAGCCGTCGCAGCGGTGGGTCGACGTATCGGGTTTGACGGAGCAGGGAAAACGCGCGGGTTTGGCGTTGCTGAACGACGGCAAATACGCTTTCGACGTGCTGGATAGCGAATTGAGAATGACGGCGGCGCGAGGAGCGATATACGCCGATCATTACGGAGAGAGGGACGAATGGTGCGAGTATATGGATCAAGGCGTGCAAGAGTTCCGCTATGCGCTTGTTCCGCATGAGGGCGACTGGCGCGCGGCCGGCGTCGTTCGCGAGGCGGCTGTACTCAATCAACCGCTGCTGCATGTAGTGGAGACGTACCATAAAGGAAGTTTGCCTCCCGTTCTCGAAGGCGTTCGGGTGTCGGTATCCAATGTGGCGTTGGAGGCTGTTAAATGGGGGGAGGACGGAGATTGCTACATTGTTCGTTGCCGGGAGACGGACGGGAGGGGAGCGGAAGCGACGATCGAATGCCATTGGCTGAACCGGTCGTGGACCGCCAAATTCGGATGCGGCGAAATCAAGACGTTTAAACTGCCGTTCGATCTGGAGCTAGAAGTGTCGGAAGTCAATTTGCTGGAAATGCAATAATCTTTGCGCTGCAAATTTATCTTTACAATTGGGTTGTTTGTCTAGTATGATTAAAACGTATTAACTTAATGATAAAGATAATGTTGTAAAAAACAATACGCAACGGAGCCGGTCAGACCGATGAAACGGGGGTATAACCATGTGCGCATCTCAAGATCGTTTTATAGACAACCGTTTGCTGCTGCAGACTAATGTGGATGACATGAATCCCGAATTTTGTCCCTATGTGATCGATAAGCTGCTGGCAGCGGGCGCGAGCGACGCTTATTGGATCCCTGTTATTATGAAGAAAGGCCGGCCCGGGCTGATGCTCAATGTCACGTGCGGACCTCAAGCGGTGGACGCCGTGGAGGAAGTGATCTTTACAGAGACCACGACGCTAGGCATTCGCCATGTGCCGGCCCGGACGCATTGCTTGGGCAAAGAACTGAAAAAAGTGCGAACGCGCTTTGGGGAATTAAGGGTCAAGGCGGGCTATTATAAGGGGCGCATGGTTCAGTTTTCTCCGGAATATGCGGATTGCGAGTCGGCGGCAGCCGCTTACCAAGTACCGTTGAAGACGGTTTTTGACGAAGCGAGGATCTGCTTTGCTTTGCAGGAGGGGCAGCTGCCGGATTAAGGGGGCTTGGCGGATGCAAGGAATCGTTCCACCCAATAAACTTAATCAATAAGTAATAAAGTGAGGAGAAGGAGAGACCATGAGTACGGTTAAAGCGATAATATTCGATTTCGACGGTACCATTTCCACGCTGCGCGCCGGCTGGGAGGAAGTCATGATACCATTTATGCAAGAAAGCATCGCGGGCGGCCGTGCTTTAACGGAGGCGGAGGAAGCGCGGCTGAAGGCGGAGGTGGAAAGCTACGTAGATCAATCGACCGGCATTCAGACCGTGTTTCAGATGCAGTGGCTGGCGGAGACGGTTCGGCGTTACGGCTGGAACAACGAGGTTATGGATCAGTGGCAGTACAAGGCCGAATACAATCGGCTTCTGATGGAGAAAGTGGAGCGGCGCTTGCAGCTTCTCGAGAGCGGCGAGCTGGAGAGAGAACATTTCTTGATCAAAGGATCGGAGCAATTGCTGGATCGGCTGCGCCAGGCGGATATTGCGCTATACGTAGCCAGCGGAACGGATCACCCCGATGTAGAGCGCGAAGCGAAGGCACTTGGCGTTTATCGTTATTTTGCCGGGATACATGGCGCGCCGCTTCGCCAGGCGGAATGTCCGAAGGAGAAGATCATCTCGGATTTGCTCGGCTCCGGCGCGACGGCTGCGGAACAAATGGCGGTTATCGGAGACGGCAAAGTGGAGATTACGCTGGCCAAGGCCAGCGGTGCTGCGGCCTACGGGCTGGCAAGCGACGAGCTGCGGCGTGAAGGCATCAATCCGGTTAAAGAAGCCAGGTTGCTGGCTGCCGGGGCGGACTGGATTGCCGGGGATTTCCTGAACTTGGAGGAATGGCTCGGCAGGCTTGGTTTAGGATAGGTTGTAAACGCTGCACGAAACAGAAGATGATCGATTTGAGAGAGGAGAGTGATCGCAATGGCCGATGTATTGCCGTTCCCGAGATTGTCGCTTGCCAAGGTATCGACCAATTCCGTGCATGATCGGCACAATCTTGTGACCATTCGCAATATGGCCCGACCCTATGAAGACGAACGACCGGCCTGGAACGGGGCGACTTCGCCCCAATGGACCGATCTCATCGATCGGATCGTAGAGGCGCGTTGCGCAGGGAAACCGGTCATCTGGTCCATGGGCGCTCATGTCATTAAAAACGGATTGTCCAGATACGTTATCGAACTGGTTCGCAACGGCGTCATCACGCATGTGTCCGGCAACGGGGCAACAAGCATCCACGACTTCGAATTGGCCTTTCTCGGCGAAACGTCGGAGGATGTGGCCCAATCGATCGAGGACGGATCGTTCGGGATGTGGGAGGAAACAGGCAGATACATGAATGAAGCGATAAGGCAAGGCAGCGCGACTGGCCTTGGGTATGGCGAAAGCTTGCATCGTTACTTGTCGACCCACCCGGAACGTTTCCCCTATTATGATGATTGCGTCTTTGTTCAGTGCCAACAGTTCGGCGTGCCGTATACTTGCCATATTTCGATCGGAACAGACATCATTCATCAGCATCCTATCGCAGATTATGAAGCGCTGGGGCAAGCAAGCGGCCGTGATTTTCGCACAATGTGCCAGTCCATCGCAGGATTAAGCGAAGGCGGCGTCTTTCTTAATTTCGGCTCAGCCATTTCGGGTCCCGAGATATTTTTGAAAGCGGTCAGCATGGCTCGCAATACCGGGTTAGGCATGAAGGGCATCACCGCTGCGAATTTCGACATCGTGCCGGCTGACGCCAGCAGGAAACCGCCAGAGACGGCGTCCGACTATTATTATCGTCCAAGGCGAAATTTCGTAGATCGGTTGGGGCAGATTGACGGTACCGGCTACCTGTTTCAGGGATTGCATCAGGAGACCATCCCTGCCCTGTTCCATACGGTGCTGGATCGGATAAAGGAACAATCCTTGACTTTTCGGCCTGTAGACCGCGGGGCGGCGCCGAAGCTTGAGCGGGAACGCATGCAGCTGTTCCCGATCGCGGAGAGGAACAGTAAATTCAAGCTGGGGTCGGCAGTATCCGAACATCGGCAGTTGTCGGAGAAATATGACCCGCCTCAATTCGCTGAAATGGCGGAGCGGCTGAGAGAAAGCAAAAAAAACGGCAAGCCCCTCCTGGTTTCGTTAGGCGGCAATGTGCCGGGCAGCGGAACGACTGCTGCCATAGGCGAGTTGGTAAGGCAGGGCATGATCGATCATGTGGCGGTAAACGGCGCTTGCGCTTTTCAGGATTTGGAATTGGCTGCCTTTGGTCATACGGAAGAGGATAGCAACGGAGCGTTGAGCAACGGCAGGCTTGGCATGTGGCGGGAACCGTCGGAGATCGTTAACGAGGCGCTTGCTGCCGGTTATCCGCTCGGGCTGGGCTACGGTGAAAGTTTGATCGCTTATGTACAGCAACATACCGAAAAGTTCCCGTTTCTCGCCCATAGCCTGATCGGCAGTTGCATAGACGGAGGCATTCCTTATACGGTGCATATTACGATCGGCACGGATGCGGTGCAGCAGCATCCTGATGCTGATTTTCGACAGCAGGGAGGAGCGAGCGGCCGGGATTTTCTGATCTATTGCTCGACGGTTTCGCAGCTTGAGGGCGGGGCTTTTCTGAATTTCGGCTCCACGGTCATCGGCCCGGAGGTTTTTCTCAAGGCTTTGTCGATCGTACGCAATTTGCAGCATACGGTCAAAAATATTACAACGGCTAATTTTGATATTGTCAAGCTTGGCAACTACCATATGAAAGTTGGCTATGAGGACTGGGACTATTACTATCGACCAAGGAAAAACATAATTCATCGGCCGACGAGCCTTGGCGGCAAAGGGTATCATTTCGAAGGGATGCATCAGGAGACAATTCCGGCGCTGGCCAAGCAATTGCTGAGAGATGTCAACGGCAGAGAGGAACACATATAAATGGAGAACAAACATTTAATTGCTGCGGGGCATCTGCATGTTTATGAAGGAATGTCCAGGGAACGCGTGGAGGAAATTATCGAACGGATCGGCTATTTGCGGGCGGCGGTAATCGGGGATGGCTGTCTGGATGTCTATTGGGATGCGGATATGTCGTTGAGCACGCTATCCCGGGAAACGCCGCATTATTCGTTGCCGATCATCGGAGAGCGGGTGTCTCCAGGAGCGGGCGGCAATGTGGCTATGAACTTGCGGGCGCTTGGCTGCCGGGAAGTGTCGTTTTGCACGGCAACGGCGGATGATTGGCGAGGAAATTTGCTGCATCGATGTTTGGAGGATAGCGGGATTAACGATAGCTACAGTCTGAGTCTCAAACAGTGGGTGACGCCGGCATATTGCAAGCCTATACGCCATGGGCTTCAGGGAGTCAGTCAAGAAGACCCGCGTCTGGACTTTATTAATCGGCGTGCTTTGAGTGCGGATGAGGAGAAACAATTGATAGCGGCGCTTGATGAAATGATGCAATCGGCGGATATAGTGGCAGTTACCGACCAGTTGCCGCTAGGGATCATAACGGAAGCAGTGCGAGTCAGATTGCGGTTCTGGTCGGCTCGGGGAAAACAAATCGTGGTGGACAGCCGCGACCGGATCGGCAAATTTAACGGCATCTGCATCAAGCCTAACGAAATCGAATCGCTGCGGGCACTGGGCCTGGATCCTCGCGAAGGCGAGATTTCTTGGGAACAGCTTCTAAATGCAGGTAAGCAGCTTCAGAACAATAATGAAGCTCCGTGCTGTATGACGATCGGCTCCCGTGGAGCCTTGTGGTTCGACGGCGGAACGCCGGTCTGGGTTCCGGGTCAACCGGTGCAGCCTCCCTTGGATATTGTCGGTGCCGGAGATCATTTCGCATCCGCGTTTCTTTGTGCAAGAGGTGCGGGGTGCAGCGGTCCGGAGTCCATGTTTTTTGCTCAGCTTGGCGCCGCGGTAGTCATTCGTAAGTTAGGTATGACGGGAACAGCCGACAGGCGCGAAATACTGGCGAGGTATGATGAAATCATAAATGGGAAATCGGAAAGCAAGCAGCAGTAATCGGCCTTGCGACCAGGCAGGATGACAGGGATTTCGCTTGTGTTTGCCGGAGCGGAAGATTAGAATGAATAGCAAGCGAGATTGCGAGTTTGCAATTTATTATTTTTTCGCATAAGGGAGCTATGGAGATGGCGGAATCAAAAGTGTTATATCTGCAAAAGGTCAAAAATCAAAATGTGTCGCATATCCTTCATAAAATATGGGAGCATGAGGCGGTATCCAGAATCGAGCTTGTACAAATGACGCACTTGACTTCTGGCACAATTACAAATTTGACGCAGGAGCTCATATCACACCGCCTGATTAAAGAATCGGAATCGATATCGGATTCGGTTGGCCGCAAGCGCGTGAATTTGAGATTTGACAACAGCTACTTTTATATTATCGGAATTGATATTGGCAGAACTTCCGTCAGTGTCGTATTAAGCGAGTTGACCGGCAATATTGTTGATACGGTGGAATACGGTACGGAAGGGATTACCAACCCGGAAGAAGTGCTGGCGCTCATCGAGCCGTACGTACATAAATTGCTGGGTCAGGCGGAATCCCGAAAACGAAAAGTGATTGGCATTGGCGTTAGCATTCCGGGGCCAATGGATCAGCGCACCGGCAAATTGATCAATCCGCCGGGATTTCCCGGATGGGCGGGATATCCGATTCGCCCAACGCTGGAGGAGCGCTTTAAGACAAGAGTTTTTATCGAAGATGACGCGCGAACTTCGGCACTGGCAGAACGTTGGTACGGCATAGGACGAGATGGACGCGATTTGGTATTCGTTACGATGGGAATGGGTATTGGCGGCGGAATCGTTCAGAATGGCCGAGTGCTGCATGGTACAAACGGCTTGTACGGCCAAATCGGGCAAATGAGCCTGATGACGCATGGCGGCGCCGGAGATGCTATTAGTTATGACTGCTGGGAAAATCTCGGATCAATCCCCGGCATCCTGAAACGATGGTCAGGCAATGGGGACTTTCGCGATTATATCGTTCAGGTTCGGGCGCAGGAACCGCATGCGGTTAAAGTCATGGAGGATACGCTTCGCATGCTGGAGGCCTCGCTTACTTCGTTAATCAACTTGTATGATCCTGATGTCATTGTGTTGGGCGGCAAACTTTATCCTTATCTTTCTCCACATATGGAGGCCATTGTTGAAAACGTTCGTTCTCGCGTCTTTGATTTTGTGCAGGAACGCGTCATTATCGAGAAGGCTTTTTATGGGCAAATGCAGAGCTTGATGGGAGCCGTTGCGCTTGTTTTTGGTCATGTGCAGGAAAATCCCCTGCTCGTTCTAGGAGCCGACTAATGTGCCGATAGAACCAGAGCATGCCGGAAACGGCGCTTGACCGTTAATTAACTTAATCTATAAATTATATACCGTTGATTATGGAGGTTGTTCGGATGTTGCTAACGGTTGAAAAGCTCGAGAGACGGGTAAAGGAATTATCGCCGTTTCGTTATACGAATAGGCAGGAGATTGGCCAGTTCTTATTTTGGAAAGATGAGGCTGCGGAAGTTGCGGCAATGCCGCCGCAAGATGCGGAGTGGACTGAAGTAGGTCTTGGATATCGCTGGGGAGATCGTGACGTAACGGCTTGGCTCCGAACGGAAGTCACGCTGCCTGCGCATCAGGGGCGCAACATTGTGGGTCTGTTCAATTTCGGCAAAACGGGGCCCGGACACACTTCCGGCTTCGAGTCTCTGTTATTCATTGACGGTACGCCGTTTCAAGGGGTTGGCACCTTTCATCAGGAAGTGTTTTTTCCGGAGGAATTGGCCGGTCGGAAGATTGAGCTTTTGTTCAAGGTATGGAGCGGGCTTCCCGGGTTCGGGCCGCTGTCCGAACTTCGCCATATCCTTCAACAAGCCGAACTGACGCTGCTCCAACAGCAGACGGATGATTTGTACTTTACCGCCAGTGCTGCAATGGAGACGATTAAGGTGCTGGATTCTAATAGTTGGGAACGCCATGCGCTGGTTAAAGCCGTAGATCGGGCATTTCTGTTAGTGGATTATCGGAACCCTGGCAGTGCAGCATTTTATGAAAGTGTAACTGCCGCCGCGGTCAAGCTGCACGAAGAAATCGAAAGCATACCGAAAAATAATGAGGTTACGGTACGTGCCATCGGCCATACGCATATTGATGTCGCTTGGCTTTGGCGGTTGAAACATACACGGGAGAAGTCGGCTCGTTCATTTTCTACCGTACTTCGGCTGATGGAGAGATATCCCGAGTATGCGTTTCTGCAAACACAACCTCAGCTATACGATGATTTGTCACGAGATTATCCCGTGCTGTTCGAACAGATCAAGAAACGCGTCAAGGAAGGACGCTGGGAAGCTGGCGGCGCCATGTGGCTGGAATCGGATTGCAATATTCCGAACGGAGAGTCGCTGGTGCGCCAGTTGATGTACGGCATGCGTTACTATGAGCAAACCTTCGGCGTAAGCTGCGACTATCTCTGGCTTCCGGACGTATTCGGATATAGCTGGGCTTTGCCGCAAATTTTAAAGAAATCCGGCATCAACTACTTTATGACGACCAAAATCAGTTGGAACGTATACAATCGTTTCCCGCATGATACGTTCTACTGGCGCGGCATTGACGGCACGGAAGTGCTGACGCACTATATAACTACGCCCGAACCTGGGCAAGCAGCAGATAGCTTGACCAAGTATTATACCTACAATGGTCAGGTATTGGCCGAAACGGTGAACGGGATATGGAAAAATTATCGCGACAAAGAGGTCAACGATGAATTGCTGCTTGCATACGGCTGGGGAGACGGCGGAGGCGGTCCTACCCGCCATATGCTGGAGATGCGTCGAAGATTAGAGCATATGCCGGGCTTGCCTCGTGTTACTACCGGAAGGGTAGACGAGTTTTTTCACCAACTGGAGCATACGGTGGATAAAAGCGATCGTTATGTGCATCGTTGGAACGGCGAGCTTTATCTGGAGCTCCATCGCGGCACGTATACGTCGCAAGGCTATGTGAAACGCATGAACCGCGAGATGGAATCGCTGCTCCATACAGCGGAAGCCGCAGGGGTACTTCATGGGATTGTAAGCGGGTTCAAAGATTATCCTAAAGACACGCTGGATGAAAGTTGGAAAATCGTATTGCGCAACCAATTTCACGATATTCTTCCGGGTTCGTCTATTGCCGAAGTTTATGAGGATTGCCATGTGGAATATGGCGAAGCAGAACGACTTGCGCGCGAAGCGTTAGGAACCAGCTTGTCGGGCCTTGCAGGACGTTTGCCGTTAGCGCCTGCCGGGGAACAATGCTGGATCGTTGTAAATTCGCTAGGAATGGCAAGAGACGAATTGGTCGAACTGGCATGGCAGGAAGATTTTGCGATTGGAGGCAGCTGGACGGATGCGGACGGCAACCATCTGACAGCCGAGGCGGTTGTCAAAGAATCGGGAGAGCGTTCGGTACTCGTTCGAATTCCGAACATTCCCGCATTTGGTTATAAGACCATTTCGTACAGTTCGGCCGTGGAGTCTGCCGTAAGCGTTGCAGAGCCATCCATTATCGTCAAAGAGCAAGGTTTATCCACGCCATTTTATGAGTTGACCTGGAATTCGCATGGCCAATTGGACCGTTTATATGACAAGCGAACGGAAAGGGAATTAATTGCCCCGGGCGAAGCTGCCAACCGTTTTGATGTTCACGAAGATAAGCCGACTGCTCATGACAACTGGGAAATCGATATTTTCTATTACGAGAAACATCGCCAGATTAATGGGCTGCAGTCGGTTGTAATCGCAGAGAACAATCCATTGCGGACGGTCGTGCGCATGACCTGGAATGACGGCGAAACGACGATCAAGCAGGATATGATCGTATATCCGGACAATCCGCGAATCGACTTTGTGACTTGGGTGAACTGGCAGGAGCGCGAGCAGCTGCTGAAGGTTGCATTTCCGTTGAATGTCAGCTCTACCTATGCCACGCACGAAATTCAGTTCGGCAATGTACGCAGGCCGACACACTGGAATACGAGCTGGGACTTTGCCCAATTCGAAACCTGCGCGCAGCGGTGGATTGATCTATCTGAGCGCGGCTGCGGAGTCAGCTTGCTCAACAACTGCAAATATGGCCATGATGTCCGGGACAATGTGATGCGGCTGACTTTAATCAAGTCCTCCAACGATCCGGATCCGACTTGCGATTTAGGAGAGCATGTATTTACCTATTCCTTGCTGCCTCATGACGGAGATTGGTTCGAAGCCGGAACGTTGGAGCAGGCCGCAAGGTTAAATACAAAGCCTGAAACGTTAAAGCTCTCTAATCTGGCGCAAGGTTCTGCAGAAGCGATACCACTGACTTTTGGCCTGTTAGCTATAGAAGGCGGACATGTGGTCGTGGACACGGTTAAACGTGCCGAGGATTCGGACGCTTTGATTGTGCGCTGTTACGAGTACGCAGGCATGCGCGGCAACGTATCCCTCAGGTTTAACGCTTCCGTAGCGGAAGTGGCGGAGGTGAACCTGATGGAACGCGAAGCACGGGAGATCGCTCATCAGTCAAATCAGTTTGCGGTTCACTTCACCCCTTATGAGCTTAAGACGTTCAGGGTGGTACTAAGTTAGGACATGAGGAAAAGCCGACCACGAGGTCGGCTTTTTGGCGTCGGCGGTTAGAATGGCGATGCATGATGCCTTGCTACGCTTCCCGTGCTCCATGGTTAGTTTCCTTGCAGCGCCGGATCTAGCGTTTCATGCCAAATACGCAGCGCTTCGGCTGTAGACGGCTGCAAGGAAGCTCCGGTTCTGGTTTTTAGGGTGAAAGGAAGACCTTGCAAAGCGGCCAAATATTTGGCGGTAGCGGTAAAGCCGTTGGAAATCAGCGCATCCAGGCATATAAGTTCGCGATGTAGCGGTTGAACTTCATCATCCACAATTCCGCCGTTTTGCTGCAATCGGTTCCAAAGTCTGATATTGAGATTAGCCATGGCTGTGGAGGTAATGGCCATAATGCCGTTCGCTCCAGCGGTGATAGCCTGCACAAGAAAAGCCGTATTCGCTTGAAATACAAGGCTGTCCGGCGCTATGGCAAGTTTGGCCGTGATGCCTTCCAACGTCGAAGTGGTATCTTTGATCCCGCTTATCCCATGTTCGGAGACCAGTGTCCCGTACACTTCCGGCGGGATATAGTGCGGGGCTACGCCGGGAAATTCATACAGGATGAGCGGCAAGGGTGAGGAAGTCGCCAACTCGGCGAAATAATGCAACAGACGACTAGGATCATGTCCATAATCATTGGGCGGTACGGCTACCAATGCAGAAACTCCGGTTTCGGCCATCCGCAGAAGCTCGTCGCGATGGGCGGTCGGGTCGCTTCCAGCGTTGGCAGTTGCTACAACAGGGATATTTCCGGCACGTTTTACGGCGATTCGTGTCAGTTGCAGCCGTTCTTCGGCGTTTAAAGTAAGCAATTCGCTGCTGCCGCATGAAGCGAAAAGCGCTTGGGGCTGTTGCGACAATTGCCAGTCGACATAACGTTCATAGGTTGCATAATCGATTTCTCCCGATTCGTGAAAAGGGGTAAGCAGCAGAGAGTAAACACCTTTGACTGGTACAGATGCAGTTGGGTTATTCATATGATCGCGTCCTCCTGTTTGTGGGTATGATGTTCGTTCGGGCTATGATGATGATGATCACCATGGTGGTGATGGTGATGGTGGTCGGAATGCCGGGATTTTTCCTGGTGCGAAGAGGGGGCGTCTCTCTTTTGACGCGACTGTCCAAGCGTTGTCGATTGATGCGATGACAAACGTCCGACAACAGCGCGCAGCACATTGGGACGATTAGGCAGATCCCGTGTACCTGCGCCATAACCAATATGCTCTACAATCATGGATGGCAGCCCGGTCAGGAAATAATCGGCCAGTCCCGCCACGATTGCAGCGCCTGTTGGCGTCGTCAATTCGGCATTGACTTCGGAATGGACGATCGGAACATCCAGCAACAACTCGAGAGTAGCTGGCGCGGGTACGGGATATAAGCCATGATCGCACCAAATATAGCCGCTTCCAAGCGGAATTGGAGACGCGATGAGAAGGTCGGCGCCCAACGAATCGAGGGCAAGAGCGACGCCGATCATATCGATAATCGAGTCCAGGGCGCCTACTTCATGAAAATGAACATGTTCGATCGGAACATTGTGAATACGAGCTTCCGCTTCCGCCAATTTGGCAAACATGGTTAAGCTGTCTTTGGTCACCCTCTCGTTAAAATTTGAAGCTTTTATGATTTGAATAATATCCGAATAATGACGATGATGCGATGGAGCCGTTTCGTCGTCAGTCGTTATCTCCAGCTTGATAGAGGAAATACCTTCCTTCATAACGGGCCGCCAGTGCAGAGTGAAGGGCTCTGTTTGCAACTTTAACAGCTCTTCCGCGATATATTCGCGGCTCGCCCCGGCGTGGACCAAAGCGGCTAAAGTCATGTCGCCGCTAATGCCGGAGAAACAATCCAAATAAACGGTTTTTAGCATAAAGGGCTCCTTTCCGTCATAGAAAGCAACTTGATGATGCGTATGGCGGCACAAGCCGCGCCGAATCCATTATCGATATTGGTGACCGTCAGTCCTGGGGAGCAGGAGCTGAGCATAGCCAGCAGCGGGGTGATACCGCCAAGACCTGCTCCGTATCCGACGCTGGAAGGAACGGCAATGACCGGTTTGGATACAAGCGAGCTCAAAACACCAGGCAGAGCGCCCTCCATGCCGGCTATAACGATTATGACGGCCGATTGGCGAATGTCCGGCAGTTTGACGAGCAACCGATGCAATCCGGCAACTCCCACATCATAGATACGATTGACAGGGAGTCCAGCGAATTCAATGGTCAAAGCGCTCTCTTCGGCAATCGGCAGATCGGAAGTTCCGGCACATACGATAGCTATCGTTGGACGATCTTCCGCCACTTCGGGCTGCATGTTTCCGATAGTAAGCACTCGTGCGGCATTATGATAGATTGCGCCAGGTATATGTTGCTGTATATAAGACGCTTTGTCCGCAGATACCCTGGTGGCTAGAACAGGGAGTTGATTGTCGGCAAGTTTTCTCGCAATGGCGCTGATCTGCTCGGCGCTTTTGCTTTCGCCATAGATGACCTCGGGAAAACCGGTGCGTCTTTCCCGGTCCAGATCGATCCGCGCGAAATCAAATTCTGCGATTTGACCTTCGGGCATGCCGCCAGCGATCATGCCGATCTGCCTGGCCGCGGTTGCGATATCCGTTTCTCCTGCTTTCACGGATTGCAGTAACTGTTCCAAATGGTTCATCATGCACCTGCCTCGTTAACGTGGGGGGGAGCTCCCAGCCGTTCATTCATGCTGCCAGTTCGATACCCTTGCAAGTCGAGCGTCACATAGTTAAAACCGAGCTGCCGCAGGCGGCGATCAACTTCGGCGTTGTATTTAAACATTAATTCCATCTCATCGGGGTCGATTTCAATACGGGCGATTTCTCCATGGTGTCTGACTCTGACCTGATAGAAGCCGAGAGAGAGCAGATAGGTTTCAGCTTCATCCAGTTGATCGATTTTTTTCCTGTCGATTTCAGTACCGTAAGGAATACGCGACGACAGACAGGCAAAGGACGGTTTGTTCCAGGTCGGAATCCCCATCGCGTAGGATAATTGCCGAATTTCCAACTTGGATAAGCCGGCTTCCTGCAAAGGACTGCGCAGTCCTTGCTCTTGCTTGGCTTTAAGGCCAGGCCGGTAATCGCCCAAGTCATCGATATTGGATCCGTCCCAAATAAATGAACAGTTCAGCTGCTGCGCCGCCTCGTTTAGATGGGAATAAAGTCCGGTTTTGCAATGATAGCATCGATCGGGTTGGTTAGCGACGAATTGCGGGTTAGCAAACTCGGAAACCGATGTTTCGTGCACCGCGATGCCGTAACGCCTAGCAATCAAAATGGCGGCATTATATTCGCGGGTCGGGAAGGTTTCCGATGCGGCGATGGCTGCGACAACTTTTTCTCCCACAAGCCGATGCGCGCGAATAAGCAAGTAGGTACTGTCGACGCCGCCGGAATAAGCCAACATTATTTTTCCTTCCCCGGCCATTTGGGTAATGATTTCGCCTAGGCGGCGGTCTTTATCTAACGTTAGCCGGTCAGGCGGCTCCGTTGCTTGCTTTATCGACATGGGAATAGTTCACCTCATTTCAACAAGGATGTTATGGTTTACATTCAATCGACTCCATTATACAATAATCTTAATCAATAAGTAAATTACATTTCGCCAATTATGCAAAAGGATTAGAGAGGGGATTTGGCATATGCACGCAACAAATCTGTACAGAAGCTTTCGCAACTATGGTTGCAGGATTACCGATGATTTAATGTACAAAGGTTATCGTTCGCTCATTGTGGAGAATGAGCTTTTGCTCATTCATATCCTGCTGGACAAGGGCAGCGAACCTATCCGGTTTTTACACAAACCGACCGATATGGATTTGATTTGGGTAACCAGAATGGGTATCCAGCCCGCTCATGCTCTGTTTCCCGATTATCAGACGACCTATACGGGAGGGTGGCAGGAAATGTTTCCGGAGGTCAGTTACACGCATGAGCTGGGCGATGCGATGATCCATCGCGGAGAATCTGCGGTAACTCCCTGGGATTACGAGATATTGTGCGACAATGAAGCGGAAGTGAGGATAAAGCTGACTAACCGCTTGCGTTCGATGCCTTTTCTCATTGAAAAAGAAATCTGTTTAAAATCCGGAGAAGCCATTTTTAGAATCAATGAAAAAATAACGAATGAATCGCCAACGGTCGAATTGCATGCTAATTGGGGACATCATCTGGCCTATGGCAAGCCGTTCCTTACTGAGGCAACCAAGGTCGAGTTTTCGGAAGGCGCCGTTGTTTGCAATCCGGTTAGCGGAGAAAGCTGGAGCTGGCCGCACGCAAAGCAGGACGGACAAAGCATTGATCTATCGCAAATGGCTGCGCCGGGTACAGCGCGAGATTTATTGTATATAGAGGCGCCGGATTATCGTTACACGCTGCGAAGACCGGAGGATGGAATTCGCTTAAATGTCTCGTGGGATGGTAATACCTGGCCTTATTTATGGTATTGGCAAAACTTCCAGCCTGCGAGCGGCGCTCCTTTTTATGGCTGCGAATACAATATCGGTCTGGAGATGTTTAACGTGATTCCAAAGCTGAAACTTGCCGAAGCGGCGAAAGCCGGTCAAGCTATCGTTTTTCCGCCCAGGCATACCGTCAGTTCTTGGCTGACCTTCGAAGTAACGGTGAGTTAATTTTTTTTGACAAAACAGGAACAAATGTTCTAAAATGGAGAAAAATGATTCGGAGTTGAATGCCGGTGACCGCGAAATACGAATGGAAAAAGAACGACAAAGCTTTGTATCTGCCGAAGGAGGAGCCGGCCATTATCGAGGTTCCTGTCATCAGGTATTTTATGATCAGCGGAGAGGGCAATCCCAATTACGAACCATTTCGGGAAGCCGTCGGAGTCTTGTACTCGTTGTCGTACGGGGTAAAGATGCTGCCCAAAAAGGGCGTGGCGCCGGAAGGGTATTACGAATATACGATTTTCCCTTTGGAGGGAGTATGGGATCTCGCGGTAGAGGCACGAGGATTAGAGGTACTGGACAAGGATAAACTTCTGTATACGATCATGATCAGACAACCGGATTTCGTTACGGAACCGCTGGCGATGGACGTGCTGAAAACCGTAAAAGCGAAGAAGCCGCATGTCTTGCTGGACAAGGTTATGTTCGGCGAGCAGGAGGAAGGATTATGCCTCCAGATGATGCACCACGGTTCATATGACGATGAGCCGAAAAGCTTCGCTAAAATGGAGCGGTATTGCGATGAGCACGGGTTAAAGCGAATCTCGAAGCTTCATAAGGAAATATACATATCCGACCCAAGGAAAACACAGGCTGACAAGCTTCGTACCGTGCTTCGTTTTCGAGTGGAGAAAAACGAATAAAAAACGATCGTCAGCAACGCATTGGCCAAGAAAACGTTAGGCTGGACGCCTCGGCATTCGTGGATCGATCATCGAGGAGAAACATCCTAATGAGTGCCGGTAAAAACATCAAAAGTCCAAGCTCTTGAGCTTGGACTTTTTGTTGATGCGGTCGAGAGGACTCGAACCTCCACGGCTGTTACACCACTAGAACCTGAATCTAGCGCGTCTGCCAATTCCGCCACGACCGCATGTCTGAAGTAACGAAATTTATAATAGCATGGCTTCCAAGAAAAAGTCAACGCCAATGCTAAAGTTTAAATTTTCAGCTTATTCCATCATTTTCTCGGCGCAATGGCATGGTACATAAATCCTTATAAATCGTGGAAAGGTAAATGAAGGAATCGATGATGGAAAAAGAAAATAGACCCTAGGGGGCAGCGGAACAATGAATAGAAAAAAAACTAGTCAATCGCCGCAAGTGCAGCATACGAATAGGATGATGCCCAGATGGAAACGGGCTGCAGCCGTGCTCTCCATGACTCTTGCTATAACGGCTGCTTTGCAACCCACAACGCTTAAAGCCGCAGTCGATCAACCGTCTGAATCGCTTCAGCCATCCGTTAGAACCGAAAAAACGGTCTCGATCGTTATCGACGACTTCGGCAACGGGATGGCTGGTACGGAGGAGATGCTGAAGCTGCCGGTAAAAATCACGGCTGCCGTCATGCCGTTTTTGCCTACGACAAAGAAGGATGCCGAAGCAGCTTACAAGCTCGGACATGACGTGCTGATTCATATGCCTATGGAGCCGAAACATGGCAAAAAGAACTGGTTGGGCCCCGGCGCCATTACAGCCGATCTTAGCGATGCCGAAGTGCGGGAGAGAGTAGAGGCCGCAATTGCGGATGTGCCGCATGCCGTCGGCATGAACAATCATATGGGCTCCAAAATAACAGCAGACGAACGTATCATGCGCGTCGTGCTAACCGTATGCAAAGAGCGCGGTCTATTTTTCCTGGACAGCAAGACGAACTACCGCTCCGTCGTTACCAAGCTGGCCCAAGAGATTGGTTTACCCGTACTCGAGAACAATGTGTTTCTCGACGATGTGTATACGGCTGAGCACATATCCAGGCAAGTTAACGTTATTCGCAAGCATATGGAGACCCATAATCGTACCATTACGATCGGCCATGTCGGTTCCCCGGGTCTCAAGACGGCAGCTGTGCTGCAGCAATCCATTCCGGGCTTGCAGGCGGAAGCAAAGATCTTGAAGCTGTCGGAGCTTATAGGTGCTTCAATTGGCGACCCATTGGTAGTGCCCAATCCCTGAAGCGATCGCCTCGGCAATCTCGAGTTGCTTGCGTGAATCGGTTAACATGCTCCGATCTTGATCATTGCTGATAAAGCCCATCTCCACAATGACCGAAGGCTGCTCCACTCTCCGCAGCAAATAAAATGGTTTTCCCTCGCGCGGAAGCTCGGAAGTATTTTGCTGTCGATTAAGAACTTCTTGCAGGCAGAAGGCGAGCAAGGCGCTTTCGCCCGTGTTCTGAAACAGGACAAGAGGACCTCGTTTCCTGCTGTTGCGCGCCGAGTTTACATGAAGGCTGACCATAAGCTCGCTACCGATCTCTTCTGTTAATCCTCGGCGCTGCGACAGGTCGCGCCTATGCCGGGAGCCGGTACGGTGCCAGCGATTATCGTCGCTGAGCGCATAGTCGCCTGTTCGGTTCATGACGGCGGCAATGCCTCGACTTCGCAATAACAAATAAAGCTTGCTCGCGATGGCTAGATTAATGTCCTTTTCCAGCAGGTCGCCATGCGATGCTCCGCCGTCGATTCCGCCATGCCCAACGTCAATAATGACGGTAGTCGTTGGCAATGCCCAGCGATCGCTGGACTGGGAAGGGAATGAGGCGGCCGCCGCAACGGGATGAACCAAAAACATAAATAATACAAGCAATGTCAGCAAAGTTCGAATCATGATCAACGTCAACCTCCTGCGACCGGATCAGAATGATTTATTTGACGTTAGCGTGGCTGTTCGGAGGTAATCTCATACATGATTATGACCGACCTAAAGCGGGAATAATGATCGTAACAACTCGCATTATAAGAAGCTGGAGGTGGCGAAGATGAAGGGCGGAAGCGATCTTGTGAAGTATATGACGGAGCAATTCATTACGTATATGGAGACGCCGGCAGAGACGCGCAAGCAAGCAAAAACGTCAGCCAAAGCGGCAAAAGAGCCTTGGCTGACGCGATGGTTCGGATTCGGCGGCATGAGTCTGATGATGTGGTGGCGAGGTCGGACAGGACGTCAAAGGTAAAAGGATCCTAATGATTGCAGCAAGGAAGCAGGTATATATCGTCGGATCGGAGCATTCTCTTCGCTGTCGAGCGAGATAAACAGCTCTCCGCCCGACCACTCCGAATATCCCGTGACGGACCACACATACGTCATCTTTCCCTTGAAGGACTTGCTGACGTACCTAAGCTCACTATTGTCTCGCAGGGCATCGGATAAAATGGATAGAGGATCGGCAGCAATCGAATAAGGACTTTGGGTGAGCCATGGCAATCGGCCATAAGGATCGAAAGAAGCCATGGCTCCAGCCGAAGAGATCGAAGCATGGGCGTTTTTAATCCCATGCTTGTCTGCGTTGGCGGCTTGAGCAGCGGCAGCGGCCCACTGTCCGGCATCAATCGGCAATTGTTCGCCCGAATAAGCATCTGTATAATGATTTTCGGTTATTGATCCATTACCGGCAATGCCGCCCGATATTTGCCAAGCAGCCAGCAAAGGATGGATATAGAGTCGAGTCGCTTTCATGGACGTCTCGCTCAGACCTAGTCTGGTTATAGCGGATTTTAATATTGCCGAGCTAAAGGGCGGGTATTCCCCGATGCCGTATTCGCCCAGTACATAACCTCCGCCATCCTTGGCATAAACAATCATATATCCGACAACATTTTGACCTCGTTTCATCATTACGAGCCAGCTATGCGTACCGGGTCCGAGCGCTGTCGCGCTTACCCAAGCTCCCTTCCATTCCGCAAAAGCTCCATCCGGAGAATTCGCTAGCTGTTCGGCCCATAACCGTGCTTGTTCTTTTAATGTAACGTCTTGTTCCTTGTCCAGCGTCGTCATGGCTTGTCCGGTTGCATAAATTCTTGCGTCCGTCCCGCTCGACATGCTTAACATAACCGCGAGAACGGTCGCGGCCGTTGCGATCTTCCAGCTTGTTCGCATAGCAATCACCTCTCTGGATTCATTGTAGCGGACGAGCCCCAAGAAGACTGTTGCAACCTGTCGCCCAATAGCTGCCGGGGAACCGATTCTTTTGCCGTAATGAAACGATTCCCGTCACAATGTCATCAATCTATGCCTTCCAAATGGAAAATGCCGCAGTTAATGGCGGAAGCCGTCACGCGCGGCTCGTATTGCCACTTGATTTCGGCTTGCCGCTGCATGTATTGTTCCTGAATGGCCGACTTGTTCTCGGGGAGGGCATGCTCCAGCAACGGCTCGTAATAAGCCTGAATGCGGGAAAGCTCCTCTTGCAGCCTCGCAGCGGCTCCTTCCGCCCAAGTGTAGTCGTATCCCTTGAGCTTACGCTCCAACGCCTGCTCAATTAACGTCAGCGCTCGGTTGTAGGATATGCCGTTGCGGGCTAGATGAATATTGGCAGGGAGTCTTGGCGTAAGTTTTTTATGCTGAAGACGGTCGTGAAAGTTTTCAATAATATGCCCGGTCACAAGCGAAACGCCGAAGCTGTGGATTTCCTCCCGCTTGCGATCGCAAGTCAGCTCCACTCGCATATTAATGCCGAGCCATGCCGTATAAGGCGTCGAGCTGTACGGATTTCCGCCGCGCTTGTCCGGTTCCTGAAACAGGAACACAAAGCTGCCTTTATTTCGAGTAGCACCAAACAGCTGATCCAGCCGGCGCGAGCCGAAATAGAGATCGTCGCGAGGAACGCGGGCGGGCGCAGCAAGGGTCGTGTGGACGAAGCCGAACGATCGTGCGAGGGCGGCATCCGCCGCTGGCGCAAGGCTTTCGCCGGCGGAGGAGTCGGGTGATGGAGCTGGCGCTTCCAGCATCGTCTCGTATCTAGTCTTGTCGGTGACAAACAGAAACGTCATGGTCTCCGGCTCCGCGCCTACACGGTCAACAAAGCTCCAGTAATAGGGACGATTCGTCAGCTCTCGATCGGCTTCCGGAGACAGCTTGACCATATAATGGGCATTCGATTTCTCCAGGATGGAGCAGCCCGTTGCTTCCAGAAATCGGCCAACGAATTTATGGATTTGTTTCTCGTTCACGGCTTCACCTCCACAGTCTGCCCCAGTCGGTCCAGCTTTACCAGCAAGTCTGGACTCTTGGCAAGTCCGCCTTCGGACTTCGCCCCTTCGCGCAGCTCGGATATGGAGCTGCCGAGCTCGTCGAGCTGACGTTTCAGCTCTTGCTCGTTTCCGGCTTCTAGCAGCGCCTTCGCCAGCCGCTTCTCGATCGATTCGCCTCCGTCGAGCCTCTCCAGTATATGGTCCAGTTCGCCGATCACGAGCTCGAACAAGTTGATCTTTTCGTGCAGCAAACCTACGATATGCTCTTCGATCGTGCCGAGCGTGCACAGATTGTAGATCTTCACATCTTCGGTCTGGCCGAGTCGATGCACGCGTCCGATCCGCTGCTCCACGCGCATGGGGTTCCATGGCAGGTCGAAGTTGATCATGTTGTGGCAGAATTGCAGATTGATGCCTTCGCCCCCGGCTTCCGTTGCGATCATAACCTGAGCTCTGCCGCGGAAGAGGTCCATCATCCAATCTTTTTTGCCACGGTTCATGCCGCCGCGATAGGGGACGGCGATCATATCGTTAGCGCGGAAAAATTGCAGCAGATATTCCTGCGTCGCCCGATACTCCGTAAAGATGATGACTTTTTCGTTCATCTCCTTTACAAGCTCCATCGCTTTCTCTGCTTTCGTATTGGCTTTAATGCCTTTGATCTTTTCGACGAGCCCCCAGATTTTGGCCCGGAGCGGAGAATCCTCCGACGTTTTCTTGAACAGATTGACCAGCGTCAGGAAGACGGCATCGCGGCTGCTGCATACTTCGCGCTGCAAAGTAACGAGCGACAGCATGCTGGTCATGTCGCCCTCGCTTTCTTCGTAACGTTCTTTCACAAATCCGGTGACGGCATCATATAGCGCCTTCTCATCTTGGGACAGCGAGAGCGGGATGTTTTTAACGAACCGCTTGGTAAAGTGAATGCCTCCGTCGCCTCGCCGATTGCGAATCATGACATTCGACAGAGCCTCTTGCAGCTGATCTTCATTTTTCGGCAGCCGTTTATCCACGACGAAATTGGCGGCGAATTCGCTTTGCCCGCCTAACTGTCCCGGTTTGAGCAGCGTAATAAGGTTGTACAGCTCGTCGAGATCGTTCTGGATCGGCGTTGCCGTCAGCAAGAGGCAATATTTTTTTCGAAGCAGGTTGGCGAACTGATAGTTCGTCGTTTTTTTGTTCTTCAGCTTATGGGCTTCGTCGATAATGATGAGATCATAGTCGGTGCCCAGCACGAGCTCCCGATGGGGATCCCGCTTGGCGGTGTCGATGGAGGCGACAACGACGTCGTAACCCCAAGTATGATCCCGTTTCTGGGCGACGGCCGAAATGCCGAATTTCTGGTTGAGTTCCCGCACCCATTGCAATACTAAAGAAGCGGGAACGAGAATAAGCGCTCGCTTGACCAGGCCGCGGACCATATATTCCTTGAGCACAAGCCCGGCTTCGATCGTCTTGCCAAGTCCCACTTCATCTGCGAGAATGGCACGGCCTCCCATTTCATGCAGCACCTTGCCGGCCGTGCCGATCTGGTGGGGGAGAGGCTCGAAGTCCGGCAACGAGCGCAGGCATTGCAATTCTTCGAAACTCTCAACGCGCTTGGCATGTTCGGCTTCCATAGCGAGCTGGTATAACGTCCAGTCATCCCACGGACCGCCTCGGGATATTCGATTCTGGAGCTCGTCGTACCAGGAACGGTCGAATTGCAGATCGACCAGAGGATGAAGTCTACGCGTAACGGCGGTATCGCTGCTTGCCGATCCCGTGCTGGACGGCTGGTGCGGAGACGTAAGTTGATCGGTCATAGGAAGCTCCTTCCATTCTAAAAAAAGGGTGAAGTTGTCATTAGTATTGCCTTGTTGGACCATAATCATAAGACAGACTGGAAAATGAAGTGAATATCCATATATAGTGTGATATAATATGTGAGGTATACTATATGTAGATGTTGTCGGTGTCCGTAATTGTGAATTTATTCTCGGAATGCAAAAACAAAGGAGAGAATACCCATGCGGCTCGAAGGTCTAAGCGAAAAAATATTTCTTGATCGGTATGCCAAAAAACATCCTAACGGTCAGTTATGCAAACCTGGCGATACGGTGCTCGTGCTTGTAAAGGACGATCCTAAATTCCCGACGAAGGAAGTAGGGGTAGTCACCGCTCGCCAAGGAAATGAAGTTACGGTTCAACTCCGTGGAGGAGACTCGGTGGAGACGACCGCAGACAAGCTTGTGCTGCCTCTAGAGGTTACGCCAACCGGCATGTGGAACCGTCTTGCGGAGTCTATCGCCTCTGCCGAGGAACGCCCCGATAAACGCGTAGAATGGGAAGGGCGGTTCCTCGATGCGCTGCAAGACTGGAAGCTTGTGCCGGGCGGACGCATTATGGCGGGAGCGGGAGCCAGCGACGAGCTTACGCTTTTTAACTGTTACGTCGTACCGTCGCCGAAGGACAGCCGCGGCGGCATCATGACGACGCTGGGCGACATGACGGAGATTATGGCTCGAGGAGGCGGCGTCGGGATGAATCTCTCTTCGCTTAGACCTCGTCGCGCCGTCGTGGCAGGGGTTAACGGCTCCTCCAGCGGATCCGTCTCCTGGGGCGGCCTTTTCAGTTATGCTACGGGGCTTATTGAGCAAGGTGGTTCGCGCAGGGGCGCTTTAATGATCATGCTTAACGACTGGCATCCCGATCTGCTGGAGTTTATTACGGTGAAGCAGAAGATGGGCGAGGTAACGAACGCAAATCTCTCTGTCTGCGTGAGCGACGCCTTTATGGATGCGGTGAAACGGGATCTGGAGTGGGAGCTTGTATTCCCGGACACGAAGGAAACGGGTTACGACGAGCTGTGGGACGGAGATTTGGCAAAGTGGCGCGAGCTCGGCAAGCGGGTCGTTACCTATCGCAAGATACCCGCGCGAGAAATATGGCATGTCATCATGGAGTCGGCATGGCGTTCCGCGGAACCGGGCGTCGTGTTTATGGAGCGGTATAACAAGCAATCTAATAGTTGGTATTTTAATCCGATCGTATCAACGAATCCTTGTTTCCATCCGGATACAAGAATTTCAACGGAATATGGATTAATTAAAATATCCGAATTATTTAAGTTAAAGGCCGAAGAAGCGTTTCGAATTGCAACCGATAATCGCCTTGTAGAGCAGGCAAGAGTTGTGAACGGCAGATCCTATGAAACTCCAGGGGTATCGATTAGACAGGCGTCCGTTTTTTTTACAGGAGTCAAAAAGACATTAAGCATCGAATTAAAAAACGGGATGCAATTGAAAGTGACGCCTGAGCACAGAATTTATACGAATAGCGGATGGAAGGAAGCAAGGGAGCTTTCCCAAGAGGATTCCGTCTATATTCAATCAGGTGAAGGTTTGTTTGCCAGACAGGATAAACTTGGAGAAACTTGGGGAATGTTTCTCGGATGGCTGATCGGCGATGGTTGGCTATCCAAAAGGGGCGACATTGGAATGGCGTTCGGCAAGGACGATGCCGAAATCATACCGCTTATCATTGCTGCAGGCGAACAGCTGAGCGGAGCAAATGCTAAGCTGTTCGAACGAGAGAATGGCACTTTTAATCTCTTTTGGTGGAGGAAGGCTTTCCGGGACAAATTGCTGGAAATCGGCGTGAAAGCGATAAGCGCGCCGAAGAAGTCCGTACCGGAGCAAATTTTTACCTCGACCAAAGAAACCGTTACCTCTTTTCTGCAAGCTTTGTTCTGCGCTGATGGAACTGTGTACGATAAAGACGAAATGCATCGTACTGTTCGTTTGACCTCAGCTTCCATGACATTGCTTAGAGATGTCCAGCAGCTATTATTGAACTATGGGATACATGGCCAAATCTATCCTCGTCCGAAGCGGGATCAGGCAGCCTTCTCTTATACAACGATTGACGGAGAAGAGAAGACCTATGAAAGCAACCCATTCTTCGAATTGATCCTGAGTGGGAACAACATCGTTGTTTTCCATAAAGAAATTGGATTTAAGTACATTCAAAGAAAACAGGAAGCCTTGAATCGTATTGCTCGTCCTTCGCGAAAATCCGAGAAGTTTATTTCCAAGGTGTCGAGTATTTCCGAGGCCGACGAGGAAATTCCTGTATTTGATATTCATGAGCCAGTAACGAACTCCTTAATTGCTGGTGGCATGGTCGTTCATAACTGCGGAGAGCAGGGCCTGCCGGGCTGGGGAGTATGCAACCTGTCCGCCGTGAACTTGTCCCAGTTTTATGAAGCGAAACGGGGGGACGTGGATTGGGATGAGCTCGCCCAAGTGACCCAGTCTGCCGTGCGGTTCCTGGACAATGTCATCGATAAGACGCCATACCACTTTGAGCAAAATGAACGAAATCAGAAGCTGGAGAGGCGAATCGGACTAGGCACCATGGGTCTGGCGGAGCTGATGATCAAGCTGGGAATCCGTTATGGGGGAGAGGAATCGATTGATTTCCTGGACCGTTTGTTCGGCTTTATTGCGAAGGAGGCGTACCTGGCATCCTCCCGGCTTGCGGCGGAGAAAGGTTCGTTCCCGGCGTTCGATGCGGATCTATATCTCCAAAGCGGATTTATGAAAGAGCTGGTTGCGGCCTATCCCGAGGTTGGCGAGGCGATCCGCAGGGACGGTATTCGTAACGTAACGGTGCTGACGCAAGCCCCTACAGGAAGTACGGGCACGATGGTAGGCACGTCGACGGGTATCGAGCCCTACTTCGCCTTCGAATATTACCGGCAGAGCAGGCTGGGTTACGACAAGCAGCTTGTGCCGATCGCGCAGCAATGGCTGGATGAGCATCCCGGAGAGGAGCTTCCCGATTATTTCGTGACGGCGATGAGTCTCTCGGCGGAGGATCATATTCGGGTCCAGGCGACCATCCAGCGTTGGGTCGACAGCTCCATCTCCAAGACGGCCAACTGTCCTGCAGATTTCACCGTTGAGGAGACGAAGCATCTCTACGAGCTGGCTTATGATCTGGGCTGCAAAGGCGTCACGATCTATCGCGACGGCAGCAGGGATGTGCAAGTACTGTCGGCGGGAGAGAAGGAGTTCTCCGTCAAGGATGTAGAAAAGTCCGATGCGGAATCCCAAGAAAAAGCGGAATCTCCGACAGAATTTGAACAGACAGGCAACCTCACTGTTCCATCGACTTTTACAGATACATCCAGCCTGGAGAATCCTGTATCTATGGATAAACAATACAAGCGCCGCCCGTCCGTCTTGCGCGGAGCGACCTACAAAATGAACACGCCGTTCGGTATGGCCTACATTACGATTAACGATCTGGACGGCTCGCCGGCGGAAATATTCCTCAACGTTGGCAAGGCCGGTTCCGACGTGTTCGCCATGGCGGAGGCGCTCGGCCGCGTATGCTCGCTGTTCCTGCGTTACGGCGACCACGGCAGCAAAGTGAAGCTGCTGGTCAAACATTTAAAGGGGATCGGTGGCACCGGAGCGATCGGCTTTGGTCCGAATCGCGTAGAATCTATTGCCGATGCCGTCGCGAAGGCGCTGGAAATGCATGTAGAAGGCGGTCTGGAACCGCTTGACGTTGTCTTCCAGTCGGAGATCGTATCGGATGAGCTGGCGGCAGCTCAAGCTGGTTCGAACGGAACGGGCGCTTATCCCAACTACGCGACCGACTCGGAAACCGGCTCCCCGCGAGATCATTTCAAACATAAGGCCGAAATGGAGGCTCATCCGGATCTCTGTCCTTCTTGCGGCTCCGCTACATTAATGAGTATCGAAGGCTGCAAACAATGTACGGTATGCGGGTTTAGTAAGTGTAATTAAGAAAGTTGGTTCCCTTTTGAAAGCTTACGGTTTGTTCTGGTATACTCGAATAGATAGACAAACCTAGAGATCGAAGGGAGCGATTGACATGTATGATGTTGCTATTATCGGGTCTGGACCTGCAGGAGCGAGCGCTGCTATCTTTACGGCCAAGGCTGGCAAAAAAACGATCGTGCTGGACGCCGATCAAAGTGTTACTAAAAGGGCTTGGATCGAAAATCATTACGGCGCGCCCGAAATCAGCGGGCCGGATCTCGTAGAGACAGGCAGAAAGCAAGCGGCTAAACACGGAGCGGAACTGGTTGCTTCCAAGGCGGTTGCACTGGAGACTGCAGGCGAGAACCTCCGTGTGCAAGCGGAGGATGGCACGGTCTACGAGGCGAAGCACGTCATTTTAGCAACCGGCATGTCGGTTGAGCTGGCTGAAGCTAGCGGCGTGGCGGTGAAGCCGGGAACGGAGCCGCGCATCAAAAGTATTGTGGATTGCGATGCGGAAGGCAAAACTAGCGTGGCCGGCGTATGGGCAGCGGGCACTGTTGCAGGCGTAAGCATGCATACGATTATTACCGCGGGAGACGGCGCGAAGGTCGCTATTAATGTGATCAGCGAGCTTAACGGTGCCCGTTATGTCGATCATGACGTACTGAAAGTGAACGGTTAGTCTAAGAGATTCAAATCGATAGGGCCCAATTTATAACGTAATGATGAAAACACATATGATAACAGCTAGTCCGGGCGCTGCCCGGACTTTTTGTGTTGTCAAATTTTAGTAGGCAAATAGACCCTGATATAGTATGATGATAGTCATATTTTGAAACAAAGGGGAGGGTAAAGGATGGATAGGGAGCTGCCGCCGCAGTCGGATATTGTTATGCAGTCAACGCGCAACAAGTCTTTGTCGGAGAGAATTTGGCAATACAAATTTCATTATATCATCGTCATACCTGCATTTTTTCTCGTTTTTGGATTAAAGATCATGCCTTTCCTGAACGGACTGTATGCGTCATTTCTGGAATACAAACCTCATTTGGGGATCGGAGGCAGCCCATGGGTCGGGTGGGATAATTACAAGGCACTCTTTCAATCGCCCGAATTCCGGAGCGCATTGGGTAATACGTTGACTTACAAGATCATCTATATCGTTGCCGGAGGCGTGCTTGCCTTTGGAGCCGCATTGGCGTTAAGCGGTATTCGATCGGGAAAGCTGAGAAGCTGGATCACTTCGATGTTTGTGTTGCCCTACGTCATTCCTTCCGTCGTACTTGGGCACTTCGCGATGCTGATGTTTTCCGCCACTTCGTCTCCTTTGGGACCGACAGACCGCTTGCTGCTTGGAGAACCGGGACCTTTCCGAATGATTCTGCTGGCGTTGGAGCTGCTGAAGTATGGCGGCATTTCGATGATTATTGCTTTGGCGGCGATTTCTGCGACGCATTCCAGGTTCGGCGACGGTATTAGCGGTGCGACGTTCGGTCGTTTGAATGCGCTTCCCGCCGCGAAGGCGGTTGCGGCTGTTATGCTGCTCCAGCTCGCCATGATTACAACGACGGATTTCGAGCTGCTGCATCCGCTGATAAGTCCGCTGGTCATGCAGACAGCTGCAACGGTTGATATATTTGTATACCAGATGGGCTTTATGAATATGAATTTTGGACCGGCGCTTGCGGGCACTTTTTTTAGTTATGGACTGCAGTTGGCGCTCGCGCTGGCAGCCTATTTTATCGTACGAGGAACCTTGCTGGATTCGTTGTTTCAGCGCGATGCCGATCCGGCTGCCGATTTAAAAGGCGGCTCTGCGGTTGCCGGAGGAGTCGTTGGGGTTGCAGGCACGGGACTCGTGTTGTTTGTGCTTTACTTTATCTTCGTAGATCCGTTTCTAAGTCAAAGCTCAACGGAAATTCCTTTAACCGAGCTTCTACGGCTGCCAAACGTGGCACTGAGCGCCGTACTTTTTTGGGGAGCGATGCTGATTAGCATGCTCGTTACGATTACCCTCGCGTATCCTATGACGGCGCGCCGCCTGCCGGGCGGAACGTTGTATCGGATCATGCTGATTGCCGTCATGGGTATCGGAACGGGGACGTTATTCGAATACTTGCAATTCCGTTGGCTGGGCATGGTGAATACCATATACCCGATAGCCATCGTAGGTTTTATAAACATTGTTTCGGCATTCGTGCTCAAAAGCATCTTTAACGGCCAATACGGCCACTTGAAGGAGCAAGCTGAGCTCGAGGGACGGGGAGAGTTTGCCACGCTGTTCACCTTGTTTTTGCCGAAGATATGGAAACCTTTGCTGGCATTAGGCGCGCTTCAATTTATCGTGTTATGGAACAGCTATCTTCCATCGTTACTGTACATTGCGGATTATTCCAAACACCTAGGCATGATGCAATTTCTTAATGCGATAAATATGAGCGATCAGTTGGGCATCGACCGCAGCGATCCCATCCTGTATCGGATCGGTGCGCTCTTGAGCCTGCCGCCGCTTGTTCTATTCCTGCTTTTGCGCAAATGGATCGTTGGCGGGGTGCTGTTAGGAGGATTGTTTAAAAGGTAGTTCATTTATTAGAATGATGAAAACGGCTATTCTAATACGAGTTCAAAAAGTTTGGTTTTCAGCACCGAGAAGATTGAATGAAGGTAGAAAGTGAGGAGCGGAGCGTAGTGGAGCTACGTGAGCACCGGAAGTTTCGCCTGAATTCAATATTCGATGTCGAGTAAGCTTCTTGGCATACTTCGTGATCAAAAGCGGACTTTTTGAACAACCTCTTCTATGAAATTCGGGTGCTTCATATAGTAGTAACAACGCTAGATTGAATTGGGGGTTGTTACTATGATGTACAAGCTTCGCGAAAGACTCGTTTCAGGCACCTTTTTTGCATCCACGTGTTTGTTGTCCATGGTATTAAGTGTAGGGTGGGGGCTGGCCGCCGACTCTCACCCGACTACATATGCTGCCGTGCATACGGAAACAGAAGGAGCAGTCGGCATTTCAACATTCCTGCAGCCCGCTCCGGAGCCGAAGGTTTCGTTCCTCGGCGGGATTCAAATGTTTCCGGGATGGGATGATGCTTCGTTAACTGCTCCAGATCAAGACGGAGCAGCTCTGGCAACAGCTGCCGCTCCTCCTGCATCTGCGGCTCCCGCTCTACCATCCGCCTCAAAAACTCCGGACAAGCCCAACCCTGCGTCAGCTCCAATTGACAAGACGGACAAGCCAGCTGCACCGGATGCCAAATCAGCGACTGTACCAGTGACTCCCGCCAAGGACAAGCCGGTCAGCATTGCAAGCGCCTCGCCTCGCGTATTGGTCTATCATACGCATAATCGCGAATCGTATTTCCCTGAACTCCAGGAAGGGACCAAAAACGCCAGCTCCAAGACGGTGAACGTCACGCTTGTTGGCAAAAGGCTTACGGCCAGTCTGCAAAAGCTTGGCATTCCCGCCCTGCAAGAGAAGATGGATTATCCGACCACGATCTCCAAGTTTAATTATGCCTACTCCTATAAGTATTCCAAGCAGACGGTTGTCGACGCGTTAAGCGAGAACAAGGAGCTGACGTACCTGCTCGACATCCATCGCGATTCCTTAAAGCGCAATAAAACGACGGTCGAGATTCATGGAAAAAATTACGCTAAAATCCTGTTCGTTATCGGCGAAAAAAATCCGAACTGGAAGGACAACAAAGCTTTTGCCACGAAACTTCACGAAGCGTTGAACGCCAAATTCCCGGGCATCTCGCGAGGCGTGCTCACCAAGGCGCCGGGAACGGGCAACGCAGAGTATAACCAGTCGCTGTCGAAAAACAGTCTCGTCGTCGAGATGGGCGGTGTCGACAATACGCTGGAAGAAAGCTACCGTACTGCGGACGCCTTGGCCGCCATCTTGCATGAGCTTGACCAGAACGGCAAGGTTTAGCTGTCCCGCAGCAAACCTGTATTTTGAATAACCGTCACGAATTCAACCTCGCAGTTGAGCCGGGGCAAATAATCTTCTCTCCAATGCTCCAGCTGATCGCGGGTCAGATTCGACCGGAAATATTGCCCGGTAGCCAGTATATCCGCCTGGGTAACCTTCATCTTGCCGATAATGCTGTCGTATCGGTTCTGCAGCAGCTTGTTGACCTCCTGTCTGATGCTCTCCTGGGAAGGCGAACCCTTCGTCTCCAGCAATGTCACCTTAAGCCGAAACTTCGATTTTAGATAAGGGATGCCATTTTTCATCGTATGCCGGTGGACGGTGGCGCTGCTCATGATCTCGACCGTCGCGTTCTTCATGACTTCAATCTTGCCCTGCGCGCTGCTGCCCTTAAACGCATTGACAATCAACGTCTCGCCGGGGGTTAAGTTGCCGACCATCCGTCCGCCGCCGATGATGGCCGAACCTCTGCTCTCGATCACGGTTCCGGTGCCGGAGCGTATGATCGGTATGGAGACGTCATGCGTATAAGAGTTCATGCTTCGGAACACTTCCCAAATGGAGGATTGCGCGACCTGCGGATTCCAGCCGGCGTTTTTCTCGAAAAAGCTGAGCAGCACGGTTCCGTTGTTTTTATGGAAGGTATTAATGTTTTTAAAGAAAGACTCCAGCGGCTCGTCGCAGATCGCTACCATAACCTTTGCGGATATGTCGTGCGCGCGCATAAACGATTCGATGACGTCTCCCAGCCCTTCCTTGGCGAATTCATCCTCGAATAAGATGAGCTTTAGATGCAGCAGATCGATTTGGCTTTCCATATTGGTGCTTATTTTATCGACAATATCGTTAATGGTAGTTCCCTTTCCTTCAATCACGCGAAGATCGGTGGTTCCTTCCGTCGGCTCCGGCACCTGCAGGACGACCTTGTATATGCCATCCCGCTTGGCGATGCCCATGACGATCGGGAGGGAGCGATGATTAATGTCTTTGTTATCCCAGCAGCCGCCAGCGGGAACCGTGAGCAGCATCGACAGACAGACGGCAATCCAGCGAAGTTTAAAGGATCTACCCATACGCCGCGCCACCCTTCCGCTTGTAAAGAAGTCCCAGGGTCAGCGTAACGCCCGGAATAACAAACATGACATATAGGCGGAGGAATGTATTCCACCAGATCAGCTTCTCCAACTGCTCCCAGTCGTCGATGCTTACGCAGATAACGAACAAGACAATGGCGATGGTCCATACGATAGGCCAAGTCCGTAATGCAATCACCTTTTGCACCAAGTAGGCAGCGTTCCACAGCATAAGCGAGATAAAAAGAAGGACGAACGCGATCATGCTCATCGTAAAGAACAACGACGAACGCTCGAACATGAGCCAGTTCACCTCTACGATATCTGTCACGAAGATAAACGGGAACATCAACCTGGAGGCCGTGCTATGGCCGAAGGTCAGGAGCGGAACATAGACGGCAATCCCGTACAACGGCAGCAACAGGAAGCTGGCATACCGAATATAACGCTGATTGAATGCCACTTCCGGTTGAACGAATCCGAGAAAGACGAAACTGCCGCCCACCGCTAATAATCCCATCAGGAAGGAGCGATTGTAAACGAATGACCATTGGAATGCGCCGCCTTCGAATAGGGGGAGCAGGTAATGCCAGTCCACATGCTGAAAGGACGAGACCAGCACGAACAAGGTGGGAGGCATGCATAACACGAGCAGCAATAATCCCGTTCGCAAAATGGCTTCGATGCCTTGCATCGCGAGAAAGGCTGCAAGGATGGCCGTTAACAGCATCGTTGCCCAGAGAGGCGTGCTGGAGAGAAAAATGATCGTAATCATTTCCCCGTACGACCGGATCGAGATGACGATGACTGCAAGCAAATACACGAAGACGGGGGCGAGCAGCAGAAAAGCGATCCACTTGCCGGCGTCAAGGAAGATGTCCACGACATTTCGGCGATCGAAAAGACTTAGCCCTTTCATGTAACTCCATACGACTAGAATATGAAGCAGGAAACCCGTCAGAATGCCGATCCAGTGACTGACCTCCATCGCTTGGATCATATTGTCCGGATAGAGGAAGAAGATGACGCCGATATGCGTCAGAATATACAGATTCGCCACTTGCCAGGTCTTAACCATTCGGCTCACCTCTCGGTTTCATCAGGTGCATGTAAGGGATGCCGAACGAGGTGACGCCGGCCATATAGGAGCAGACCAGGAACAGCCCTGCGAGCAGCCCCATTACGCCGTAGATCGCCGATAATACGACAAGCAAATATTTGAACATCCGGATGGTGACCGAGTTCTGGAAGCCGACTACCGCCGAGTTTGCGATCGTTGTCGCCGCGAGAATGATAATAAGCAAATTGCTGACGAGTTTCGCGCTGACGACGGCTTGTCCCAAAATAATGCCTCCAACCATGGTGAGCGTGGGACCGATGCTTTTGGGCAACCGAATGCTCGCTTCCAGAATCAGCTCCAGGATGACGAGCAGCAGCAGCGTTTCGACCAAAGACGGATAAGGCACATCGATCCGACTCTTGGCGATCGTCAGGGCGAGCTCGATGCGCAAGACGTCCGGATTAACCGAAACGAGAGCGACATACAAGCCCGGAATGAGAATGTTGATCAACACTCCGAATACGCGCAAAAAACGAATGGCATACATAAAGATGACGGGGAAGCTGCGATCGTTCTCCACGGCAAACATATCCCACATCAGGCTGGGCAGGATGATGGCGAAGGGCATCCGGTCCATAAACAGGACAACCTTGCCTTTGCTTAAGGCGGTCTCCGCTTCCTGCGGCAGCTCGGAGGTGTTGAACTTGGTCACGAGCGACCACTTGGAGAAGCCGAGAGCAGTCGACAGCTGCTGCAAATTTTGAATGTTCATTTCTTTGTTCTTCTCGAGCATCGCGACGATCGCGTCCCGAAGCCGAACGTCCACGACGGTATCGTTGCATAACAACACAATCCGCTTCTTCTGAATCGTCCCCAGCAAATAGGAATGAACATGGAGAGAAGGGGAGGCGACATGCTTGCGAATAAGTCCTATGTTTGTATCGATATCCTCCACGAAAGCGCTGATCGAGCCGCGCAGCACATTTTCCGTCGTAGGCGGTTCAATCGTACGCGAGAGGGGACGGCTGACAGGCGCGACAAGCACGTAGGCGTCGATTCGCTCGAACCAGAGAATGAGGTGACCGGCCAGCATGGATGTCAATAATTGATGCTCTGTCGGCTCTGCTACGATAGGTCCAAGGTTGCCGATCACCGATTCTAGCGGCAATCCCGTGTTAGTATCCTGGTGAACTTGCTGCTGAATATGCAGGAGCGAGGCGTTAAAATCGATCAGGGAGCTCAACCCCGTCAGTTCTATTTCCAGGCCGGACAACGTCATTTTCTGAAAACGTATATCGGCATTTAGGCTTGCCCGATGCTTCAAAGCTTGCAGAATCGTCATGAGATGCTCCTAAGTGTATGCTTTTCTTAGCAGTATCCCCATAGCGGCTATCTCGCCATACCAAAAACCGGCAGACAGAAGTCTACCGGCCAATTGTGGATAGGGATCGGATTAAAAGATGCGTTTCGACCAGCCGTTTAACTTGGCGAACGCTTCCGCATAATAATAATCGCCATAGATTAACGATACGTTGATGTTTTGTCCGGCAGGCTTGTGGCCTGTGCCTTCAACGAGAATGGCTTCGTGCCCAGGACGATCCCAGGTGGCGTAGTTTTCTGTCAGAGAATGCAGGATACGGTGCGCCGCATCGCCATAAATGCGTTTCTCGTCCGCGTCTACTAACTCGGCTAGCTCCAGCAAGCCGGAAGCGGCGATGGCGCCTGCCGATGTGTCGCGCGGTTCGCCTTCGATCGGATGCGCCCGGAAGTCCCAATGCGGAACATGATCTTCGGGCAGCGAGGCGATAAAATAGTGCGACACGCGTTTCGCCGCTTTCAGGTAACGATCCTCACCCGTACAACGATAGGCAATCGCGAGGCCGTATAAAGCCCATGCGTTGCCGCGGCTCCAGGCAGAAGTGCCCGACAGGCCTTGTCCGCCCAACTGCTCCAAGAACTCGCCGCTCTCCGGATCAAACGACAGAATATGGCAGACAGAGCCGTCGTCGCGAATCGCATGTTTCAAGAACGTATCGGCATGACGGATGGCGATATGCTTGTAGCGGGGATCGCCGGTCGTGCGGCTCGCCCAGAACAAAAGCGGAATATTCATCATGCAGTCCACGATGGCCCAGCCGATGGCTTCATCCGTATTCCATGCGCGGATAAACTCACCTTCGACGTTAAAGCGTCCGGCCAAATAATTGGCGGCTTTCAAGCCGATGCGCAGCGCTTCCTTATCTCCCGTGAGCTCGTATTTAAATACGGCAGTAGGAAGGAACTGAAAGCCTACGTCATGATGCAGCCCGATGGGATGCTCGGAGAAGCAGCGCTCAAGCTTCGCGTCCCAGTCCCAAGCCCCTTCTTTAAACGATTCCTTGCCGGAGACGTCGTACATCAGCCACTGCAAGCCCGGCCAAAAGCCGGATGTCCACCAGCTATGGCGCAGGTCGTCGTAGATGCCATCCTCTCGGGCCACATGGGGCGACTTGCCGCCGATTTTTTTTATCATATCTTCTACTTTGTTCGTGATAGCGGTCATCGTTTGGTTAACATAGGTTTGATCCATCGATTGGTCAGCTCCTTGTCCTGTTTCTTATGCTCCAAGTATAGCGCCTGACAAACTAACAAAGTTGCAGTACAATGAGTGAAAATGTTGTTGTATTGACATTACATATTACGCGGAGATGAAGGACATGAAGGATTTATTCTATAAGTCGATCAATCCTCAGGGCAAGCCGTTCCTGTGGTCCCATCGGAGATGGACGCAGGAGCCGTTCGACGGTTATTATCATTGGCATTGGGGTTTCGAGATGCTGTTCGTGCATCAGGGGAGCGGAGTTGTGATCGTCAATCAGAGGAGGTATGAAATGCGGCCTGGATCGCTTTTCTTCTTTTTGCCGAATCAACTGCATAAGGTGCATGCGGATATAAACGAAGCGCGGCCTTACGAGAGAAGCATTATCCATTTCGAGCCGGCATTCCTGGAGCGTTTCCTGCCGCCGTTTCCTTCACTTAGAGATACGTACATGCGGATGAAGAAAGGGCTTCTTCTTAAGCAGAGCTTGGAGCTTTCAGCCTGCCAGACCGAGCTGGGAGCAGCGTTCGACAGCTTTCAAGGAGTCATTTATGACAGTGGTGCAGGTGGCGGGGAGGAAGAGGGGGCAGCGATTCTTCTGCTTCAGCTGCTGACCTTCATTCAGCGCGAAATTGCGGAGCCGATAGCCGGGGAAGGTGTTAAGCCGATCCGTCATTCCGACGAAATCATGGCCTGGATAGAGCGGCATTATTCGGAGCCGTTCCAGCTGGATAAGCTTGCGGCGGAGCTGCATATGTCGGGTTCTTATCTGTCGCGGCTGTTCCGTCAGGAGACGGGCAGCAGCATTACGGGATACCTGGCTGCGCGTCGGATCCAGCAAGCTTGCAGTCTGCTGCGCGGGAGCGACAAGCCGATCGAGCTGATCGGACAGCAAGTCGGCCTGCCTAACGTTTCTTATTTTATCCAGCTGTTCAAACGAACCATGGGCATTTCCCCGCATCAGTACCGTCTTAAGTTGTAAGAGGTTGTTCAAAAAGTCCGATTTTGATCACGAAGTATGCCAAGAAGCTTACTCGACATCGAATCTTGAATTCAGGCGAAACTTCCGGTGCTCACGTAGCTTCCACTACGCTCCGCTCCTCAGTTTCTACCTTCTTTCAATCTTCTCGGTGCTGAAAACCGAACTTTTTGAACTCGAATATAAGAAGCGGCCTGCCCATCACTTTACCGTTTCAGCTTGAAGTGCACGACGGCGCTATAAAGGAGCCGTTCTGTACGGGGATTGAACACCACCTGGTGAGAGACGGAATAAACGTCGAGCATTAGCGCCTTATTGATATCAATCGCCCGTTCGATCTGGCCTTCCAGCGACTTCAAGTCATCCGCCTCGTATAACTCGACCTTGGAATCCAGTAGGTCCAGCTTAAAATCCATAACATTACCCTCCTGCTTGTCAACTGAATCGTAATATGAAGATCGAATTCTATTCTAACCGATCTTGCGGCGGTATCCAATAACGATCCAATTATGATACTATAAAGAACATTAGGCTGGTGGAAGGGAGGGGCGGCTAATGGGCAATGTGCCCGGTTCTGTATGGATATTTTCGGTGATCATTATCGTATTGGTGACCTGGATTACCCTTTGGGTGACGAGGAAAGCCTATTCGAAAAAATGGGACGAAACCGATGAATGAGATGACCTCTATCGTGGCCTTTCGGAGATGAGCGACCGAGTTTTGAGGTGAAGGCGATCATCGCCCTCAGTAAAGCCAGGCGGCGGCGCCTGGTTTTATTGGCGTGTCGCGGGAAAAAAACATAATCACCTGATGGTGATTCGAAAACCCAAAACGGTCCAGTCACTCACCGCTTATCGGACATATATGACGCTATTCATCGATTTTTTAGGTTTTCGAAAATCTAACGGACATACACGACCTTATTGGCATATTCATCGCGTAAATTGGCTCCGTTACGACTCAGTGTTTTTCCTGTCCGTTAGATTTGTTTGAGGTTAAAAATCGGACAAACAAAAAAACTTCCCCCGACCAGGTCGGCGAGAAGTCTTGAAATTACTAGTTGTGAGAAAAAAATGGTGCCGTCGAGAGGACTTGAACCCCCAACCTACTGATTACAAGTCAGTTGCTCTACCAGTTGAGCTACAACGGCACATGTTGTTATCCCTGTGTTACCGGGGACAAGACATATTATTGCACAAAACCAAAAATGAATGCAAGCCATTTTTTGAAGTTCTAATTTTCAGAAAAGTAACAACTTTTAAGGAAATGAAACGCGCTGTTCTGCCAAAGGACGACGACAGCCGTTTCACCTTGGGCTTCGACTACCTCGCAAACCAGGCCATGGATAATTTCCGCACTCCTTCGCGCAACATGTCTTCCTGCATGCCGCCGAAGCCTAACATAACGAATTCACGCGCCTCCGCATCCGGGTTGCTCCAATGTTTGGCGGCGGGGTACACGAGGCAGCCGGCTTGCTCCGCTAACGCAACAAGCTCCATGGCATCTCTGCCCGGCACGCGCAGCAGGATGTGCATCCCCGACGAATCGCCGACGATGCGAACACGTTCTCCCATCGTGGAAGAAACGGCATCCGTCAGCGCCCGATACCTGGCTTGATAGACGCGCCTCATCCGGCGGATATGACGTCCGTAATGGCCTTGCTTGATGAAAAGCCAGACCGCTTGTTGAATCATGGGGGAGACGGAGCAGCTGTAATTCGCCATACGTTCCGTCATGACGGGAACAAGCCTGCGCGGAACAATCACATAGCTGAGTCTGGCGCCGGGCAGGAACGACTTCGACAAGGTGCCCAGATAGATGACGCGATCATCGTAATCCATCGCCTTTAAGGAAGGCACAGGTCTGCTGCCGTAACGGAACTCGCTGTCGTAGTCGTCTTCGAGGATGAGCGCATCGCTTGCGGATGCCCACTTTAGCAGTCGTTGACGTTTCTCGATGGACATGACCATTCCGAGCGGGAATTGATGCGATGGCGTCACGTAAGCGACCTTGGCCTTCGATTGCTCCAGAGCCGTGACATAGATGCCGTCCGCCTCGATCGGGATGGAAGTAATGCGGCAATCCATGCCGGCAAGAACGCTTCGAACGCCGTTATAACCAGGCTCCTCCATGGCGAATTCGGCCTGTCGAAGACCGAGAATCTGAAGCAGGAGAGAGACGGTGTACTGGGTGCCCGCACCGATGAAGATCTGATCAGGGGAGCAGACCGCACCGCGAGATTGATACACATAATCGCAGAGCTCTTCCCGCAGTCCGAGATGTCCAAGCCGATCGCCGTAGCCTAATATGCCGAATGGCGCTGCTGCTGCCGCATCGTTAACCGATTGCGAAAGGCACGACTTCCATATATCGTATGGGAAGCGGTCGAAGGCAATATCGCCGTACCGAAATTCGTAAGGGAGGAAGGAGGACTCCCTCCTGTCGTTCCTGTTAGTTGAGTTCATGACCTCGTTTGCCTGATCGCCACGCTTTTTATTCATTTCCACATAATGAACGGGGAGAGGATTCCACAGCTCATCCAACGGCTGTATAAGGTAGCCGCCCCTCTCTTTGCTCTCGACATACCCTTCGGCAACCAACTGGCCATAAGCAGCCTCCACTGTATTTTTGCTTATGCCCAGATGCTGGGACAGTGCCCGTATCGCGGGCAGTTTGCTTCCGCTTGTCAGCTTGCCGGCTTCGATCGCTTCGCGAATATAACGATACAGCTGAGTATAAAGCGGGGTACCTTTTTCCTTGCCAAGCGCAGGCGTAATGGATTCAATCATCGATGGATCTGTCCCCTTGAATTTAGATGTTTTTGTCACTTTTCTTGGTGACAATAGTTGCATATAGTGACAATAGCACAAGATTAGCGCAGTTGAGAAGGGGAGAAGCCCATGTTTACCGTAAGATTGAGCAAAAGATTATGCCAAGACGAAAACAAAATAGCCGCATTTCTGGAGCAGGCTCAAACGGCTTTTCTCGGTTTGGCGGACGGTGGTATTCCTTACGTCGTACCGCTGAATTTTGTATGGCTTAACGGATCATTTTATTTCCATGCGGCTGAGGAGGGGAGAAAGATGGACATTATGGGTCGAAATCCGGAGGCTTGCGTAACAATCGGGGAATCGTACGGCACGATCCCGCATCCCGTTCCCGCCAAGACGGATACGGCATATATGAGCGTGATGGCATTTGGCGCCATCGAACCCGTCCCGGGACTTGCGGAAGCAACGGCGGCTATGCAGGCGATGCTGGACAAGTATGCGCCCGGTTTCCATAAGGAACGTCTGGCGAGCGTGCATGTGGAGCGGTACGTGTCGTCCATGGGCAGCAAAACCGCCGTCTTTAAGCTGACGGCAAGACAGTTGACGGCGAAGGAGAGCGAGAAACCTGCGGGATAGGCTGGAGGGCGACGGTTGGCAATTTCTTTTTTGGAATAGGAAAGGGGCAGCCCCAGGTCTTTGAACCTGGCGGCTGCCCCTTTGAACTATATTTTAAGCCGTTTCTCCTTCAAGCTGGAGCTCCTCGATCTGCATCTCGATCTTGCGGATCCTGTTCTTGCTTGTCTCGCGAATGATGAATTTCATATTTTCGTGCGTATATTCCTTGCCTGGCTTCGGATCCTGCAGCTTGCTGTACAGCCAGCCGCCGATCGTATCGACGTCTTCTTCGTCGAAGTGTTTGCCGGCGATGGTTTCCAGTTCGTCCAGCAGCACCTTGCCGTCCAGCAAATAACAATTGTCGGCAAGCTGCTCGATTTCCTTGCGCTCGTCGCCGTCGAACTCGTCTCGAATCTCGCCGACGATCTCCTCCAGAATATCCTCGATCGTGATCAGTCCGGATGTGCCTCCGTATTCGTCGACCAAAATGGCAATGTGCACGCGTTCTTGCTGCATCCGTTTGAGCAGCATCTTGACGGGAGTAACCTCGGATACGCTCAGTACGGGATGAATCAGATTTTTGATGTCGAATTCCTTGTTCTCTTGGTAGGAGAGGAACAGTTGCTTCGTGTTAATCATACCGACGATATTGTCCTTGCTCTCGAGAGCAACGGGAAATCTTGTATATTGTTCCTTGCGGATAATCTCGAAATTTTCCGCAAGCGTATTGTTTGTGTATAAGCAGATCATATCGGTACGAGGAACCATTATTTCTTTGGCCAGCAGCTCATCAAATGCGAAGATCCGGCTAACGTAACCGTATTCGGTGTTGTTGATCATGCCGCTTTGGTAGCTCTCGTTCAAAATAATCTGAATCTCTTCTTCCGTATGCGCCTCTTCATGCTCCTTCATGGGTCTCAGTCCGAAGGCGCGCACTAGCGCGTTGGCCGATCCGTTAAGCAGCCATATGAATGGGAACATCAGTCGATAGAAGAAGATGATAGGTTTGGCCGTCAAAAATGTAATAAATTCCGCTTTCTGAATGGCCCATGATTTCGGCGCGAGTTCGCCGACGACGACGTGAATAAACGTGATGATAACAAACGCGATTCCGATAGACAATGCATGGCTCATTGCTTCGCTGAGCTGAACGTTTTCGAACAGTGGTAAAAGTATTTTCTCAACCGTCGGTTCGCCAAGGAAACCAAGCCCCAGCGCCGTGATCGTAATTCCCAACTGACAGGCGGACAAGTAAGCATCCAGATTGCTCGTTACCTTCTGAACGGCAAGCGCATTTTTCCGTCCCTCCAGCACGAGCTGATCGATCCGGCTTCCGCGAACTTTAACGATGGCGAACTCCGTTGCGACGAAGAACGCGGTCAAGAAGATAAGCAAAGCGATCATGAATAAATTAAGTCCTATACCACTACCCATTTTCGTGTCTCACTACCCTTTTTTTTATAATTTTTGTAGGACAGCAAACTATTGTTCTATTTACTTATGAATTAATATAACGAATCATGACTCGAACTGACAACCGGCAAAAGGGTCGTAATTCGCCTTGTACGTTCGTTTAAGTCGATTTACATGCGATTATTGCGCTTTTCCCATTGTTTTTCGCTCCTTTACAAGCTTGTTTCGCAGCCGTAAGATGAGTTCATATGAACTCCCATGCGACAGGGAAGGAGGCGATGTCATGGATGGATTCTCTTTGACTCGCGCTGAAGTCGGCCATTTATTGATGGCGATGGAGTCCGGAGGTCAAGAGCAGCCGGCCGATATTATGCAGAAAGCTTGGAGCGCGCGAAGCCAGACAAGACGTTTGAACGATCATCCCGTATTGTCCGAGCCGCTCCCGGCGATCGCCATGAAATTAATGAAAAGCGGTACTCCAAAAGGATTGTCGCTGCACGAAATCGCCGAGCTGGGGCAGCTCGTCGAATTTGCCAGTCCTTCTGCCACCTCCATGCAGAATTGGGTGAAACGCGATTTCAAATCTATATTCGTCTGCCCGCAAGCGGGAAAAAAATATGCGCCTGGTCAAGCGGCACTCCTATATATGATCGATGATCTGAAGTCCAGCCTGGATTTCGAATCCATACGCAATCTGTTCGCGATTCTATTTGGCAAGCCGGATTGCAGGGAGGGTTCTTCTGCCAAACCCTTCATTGAGCCTGTTGCTTTGTACAAAAGCTACGCCGCGTTATATGAAGAGATGAAAGTTTTGGGACGATCCGGCGTCCGTATTGGAAGCCAGCTGGAGGAGCATGTTCGCATGCGTGCAGACAAAGCGGCTAATCTGCTCGCGCTTGGGACGGAGCCGGAGCGTGAAGCGCTGCGAAATTTTTTGCTGGTTGCTGTCATCTCGGTTCAGTCGGCCTATTGTCAGGCGTTGGCACGTCGTTATAGCGAAGCCACTTTGTTTCTGGGCGGCCATTAAATTAACCTCTTGATGCGAAGCGAGGGGTTCCGCTATTAAAGAGAGGATGAAGACATCGATGCTGCAATCATTTATGAAAGCCTCGCGATTCAAAGTGCTGCCGGTCATGCTTATTCCAGTCGTGCTCGGAGCGGCTGGAGCTTATGTTTGGACAGGGCGATTCCAAATCGGATTAATGTTGTTGACGCTGTTGGGAGCGGGTGCGGCACATCTGTTCTCCAATATGATTAATGATCTCTGGGATTATTACAACGGGACGGATGAAGCTGCCAAAGCGACGGAAGGCGCTATCTCGACCAACTCCGGATTTCTGACGGGGGGCGCCTGGAGCGTCGGCAAGTTCCGCGCCGTCACCTGGCTGCTCTTTCTCGTTGCGGCAGCCAGCGGCGTTGCGCTTGGCGTAATCAGCGGCTGGCCGGTTATTGTGTTTGGACTCGCAGGGGCGTTTATTGCGTACTTCTACGTAGCGCCACCCGTGAAGTTCGGCTATCGCGGCAAAGGCTACAGCGAGCTTGCGATTTTGCTTGCCTTCGGCGTGCTGCCTGTAACGGGAGCCTATTATGTTCAGACGTCGCATCTCGATTATCGTGCACTGCTGTTGTCGCTGCCGATCGGATTATTGACGACGCTGATTCTGTTTAACCATCACTTCCTGCATTGGGAGGCTGATCGCCAAGCGGGCAAGCGGACGCTAGTCGTCGTTTGGGGAGAGAAGAGAGCCTTGCAATTTTCCCGGCTGTTATTGGTCCTGGCCTATGCCGCGCTCGTTCTGTGCGTCGTATTTGGAGCACTTCCCCTATATGCCTTGCTTGCCGTGTTTACGGCGGTTCCTTTATATTTGGTATACGGCAGACTTGGCGCGCATAATAAGTCGACGGCGTATTTGCCGCTGATGGGGGCATCGATGCAAGCGACCAAACGATGCGGCGCTGTCCTCATCTTGGCGCTTGTACTCCAAGGTATCCTGCAATAACTGGCAAGCGGAGTGAACACTTTACAACCATACCAGGAAAGAAGGAATGCCGACATGGCTACTACTACGAAAATACTCGGTGATTTCCATACCATATTAAATGACGGAGAAGTGTGGAAGATAGGAGGTTTTCCGTTGCAGGACGGTACCTTCTGGCCTTATCGCGAGCCGGAGGCCGTTGTCATCGTTCGAAACGGCATTCTTTATGTTCGCGCGGCAATCAGCCGATCCAACGACCAAGTGCAGATACTCGATAATGCGAAACATATGTATTATTCCGCTGAGCAGGTAGCGGTGCCGGAGAACGGGGAAATCAGCTTCGAGCTGAAGATCCGCGCCCGCTCCAAGGACACGGCGCCAGGAGACTTGTACGACGGCTACGTCTCTTTGAATTTACTGGATTTTACGACTGGCGGGGCATTGGATTTCTTTGTAGGCAATGATCAATATGCCAGCGTGTACGCCGTGCTGCCGTTCCCGGGCGTGAAGGTGCCGGAGACGGACGGAACGAAATACTTCTGTATATTCAAGGAAGATACGGACTTCGCTCCGCGCGAGTTTAATACGTACCGGATTACGTACAACCGGAACAAGGACGAGGTGGTCTTTTTCGTTAACGGCCGGGAAGTTCGCAGAGAGACGGGAACGCCAGTCAAGTTCAACAGCTTCACGGTAGCTCTCGGCATTATGACGGAGAAGGACCTGACGCCGGAAGGCAGCGTGTCGGCGCATGGACAAACCGTGATCGCGGAATGGTCGCCGATTACGATTGAAGTGACCGAAGTGGGATAACATCGCTGACGGCGGTGAATATGGCGCGGCTTGGAGCCGCGAAGGGGCGTAACGATGCTGTTTGTATTGATTGCCTTATGGAGCATAGCGGCGATTGTATGGATATCGGAGCCGGGCTCTGCGGTAAATCGCAGGCTTGGCGGACTTGCGTTTACCGGCGGAACTGGCGCGTTGGCGGCAATGATCGATTTGAAGTGGCTGCCGCAAGCTGAGGAGGCCGGGGCGGGTCAATCGACGCTGCGCCTTCTGTATGAAGTGCAAGCGCTGTCATCGATTTCGTCCTATTATGGCATTCCTTATTTTTTCTTGCTGTTCGCGATAGCTTACAGCGGCCTTCGGCTTAGCCGCGGACTGGCGGTTGCACTTCCAGTTCTCTTGCTTATTCCGATCATTCTGTGCATTTTTCTAACGCCTTATTATACAATATATTACCCTATCAGCTTTAAGGTAGTCGTCTGGTGGGCCGTTCCTTATATGTTGACGGGAGCTGTGCTGGTGCTATCGAAGAGGGTGCCGCCATCGGTATACGCCAGAACCCATTGGACCGTTTGTTTCGCCGTACTTCCGCCCGCGCTGTTCTGCATGTTCATGAACTACATATTGCCCAGTCTGGGCATGCTTCGCATGTGGGTGTATAATACTTGGTTAGTTGGCCTTGGTGCGGCCGTATTCGTGATCGGGCTGTTCACCTATGGTTTCATGGGCATGCGCGTACTCATTCAGCGCAGAAGATACGATTCCACTTTGCGGGCCGTAACGTCAGGTACGGCCATGCTTAATCATGCCATTAAAAATGACGCGGGCAAGCTGCGGTTGTTCGGCGAAAAGATGAAGCGTCACGCCATCGCCACATCGCAGCAGGAACTGCTGGCCGATGTGGAAGCGGTTCTGTCGGCTTCCCGGCATATGGAGGAGATGGTGCGGCGCGTCCACAGACGTACGGAGGATCTGGAGCTTCGTCCGGAACGCGTCGAGCTGTCTTCCGTACTTCGAGAGGCGCTGGAGCTGGCAAAGCCATCCGCAAGCTCCGTCAGGCTTGAGACAGCCTTTGCGGAGGGTTGGCAATGCGAGGTGGATAAGACGCAGCTGGCGGAAGCGTTCGGCAACATTGTGACCAATGCGATTCAGGCGATGTCGGAGCGTGACGATGCCATGCTGAAAGTTAAGCTGACGGCAACCAAGCGGGAGCTTGTCATCGAAGTGGCGGATAACGGCCCCGGTATGGATCGGGAGCAGCGGCTGCAAGCGTTCGAACCCTTTTATTCGACAAAGCGGGGGAGCGGAAGTTTCGGGCTGGGCTTGCCTTATGCCTATCATGTCATGAGCAAGCACAAGGGCTCTTTGACCATGCGAAGCCGGCCGGGCGAAGGAACGACCTTCTATATGACTTTGCCGAAGCGGGCGGTCAAGGCAGTAAGGATGGATTAAGGAATGACAATGAGGATTCGCGACGACTGGAGGAACGGGCCGAATGGGGAAGGAAGAATCGAAGATACGAGTGGGACTGCTGGAGGATGATCCGGACTGGCGGCGCGGCTTGGCCGATTATTTGGCCGGCCAGCCTGATGTATCATTAGCATGGATTGCTTCCTGCGGCGAAGAGCTGCGCGCAGCGATCCGCGATGCGGGCGAGGACGGGGGCGCTGACGTTGTGCTGATGGATATTATGATCGACGGCAGTCCGGAAGGGATCGCGCTTGCCGAAGAAACCTCTCTAACGACGGGGGCCCGCGTCATTATGCTGACATCGATGGAAGAGAAGGAGCTTATCTTCCGATCTTTCCAGGCGGGAGCCATCGACTATCAGTTGAAGTCTGGCTTCGAGGAGCTTCCTGATGCGATACGGGCGGCTTATGCGCGACAGTCTCCTATAAGCGCCGCCGCAGCCGAACGGTTGCGTGACGAATTCCGGCGATTGAAGCAGGTGGAGAAAGAGTTCGAAACCAAGAAGATCGCCGACCTCATTACCCCGTCGGAGCGACAACTGCTTGGTCTGATCCATCAGGGCTACTCCCAGCCGCAGATTGCGGATAAGCTGTTCATTACGCTGCGGACGGTCAAAAATCATGTAGGCAATATTCTGCGAAAGCTTGGCACGCAAGGCTCCAAAGAAGCTGCCGACAAAGCGAAGGAGCTTGGCCTGCTGGACCAATCGAATAAGGACATCTAACGGTACCAGTTATAATTGGTACTATTTTTTTTTCCCCCAAAAGGTAATATTTCCTTATAAGGAAGTTCAAAAAGTCCGCTTTTGATCACGAAGTATCCCAGGTAGCTTACTCGGCATCGAATATTGAACTCAAGCGAAACTTCCGGTGCTCACGTAGCGCTGCTACGCTCCGCTCCTCAGTTTCTACTTTCATTCAATCTTCTCGGTGCTGAAAAGCGAACTTTTTGAACTTTTATTTGAAGCTTCAACACAAAGTCAAAACCGCAACACAAAATCAAAACCGCAGCCCAAAGTCAAAACCGCAAGACACAAAATCAAAACCGCAAGACACAAAGTCAAGAGCGCAAAAAAGTCAAAACCGTAATAAACCTAAAATTGTGCGTGCGAAGGGGAGGTGAAGTCATTGTTTGAAATGTTTTCGGGATCGCACCTGGCCGCGCTGACCGTCACCGTAGCCGTATTGGCTGCCATTGCGGCGGGGCGGACGAAGTTGAGGGAGGAAAAGACCGGGCGCGCCATGCGCGTAGGACTCGCGGTTCTGCTCCTTGCCTGCGAAGTATCCTTCCAGCTGTCTTATGTGCTGGAGGACAACTGGAGTGCGGGATCGCTGCCGTTCCAGCTCTGCAGCCTCATGGTGCTGCTGTCGGCGGCAATGCTCTTGTCAAATGCAAAGAGGTTGTACCCGGTCGTCGTCTTCCTGGGAGTGGCAGGAGCCCTGCAGGCGCTGATCACGCCAAACCTGGACGCGCCATTTCCGGAATTCCGATACTTCCACTTCTTCGCCGCTCATATCGGCATTATGGCAGCCGCGATGTATCTGATTGCCGTGGAACGTTATCGGCCGACGTTGCGAGCTACGTTCGGCGCGTTGCTGTGGCTCCACGTCCTCGCCATTCCGGCTGCTATTACCAATATCGCGACGGGCACGACGAACTTCATGTTTCTGGCCCGCAAGCCGGGCACCGCGTCGCTGCTTGACGCACTGGCTCCATGGCCATGGTATTTGCTTCAACTGGAGCTGATAGCCGCAGCCATGTGCCTGATGATGTACGGTATCATCCATTTCGTCCATTGGACGCTTAGGGGGAAAACGAGATGAAGGATACGATTAAGAACCATTGGACTTCACTGCTGGGCGCGTTGTTCGTCATTACCGCTTTTATTACGATGTTCCAATTCTCCATAGATAAAGGCTGGATCACGAATGCGATGAAGATCGGCATCGGAATTGCGGCAGGCATCGCCTTCGCATTAGGCGGAGGAAGAATCGCGCAGAAGCCTAAATGGGAGTTGACCGGCCAAATCTTATTAGGCATCGGAGCGTGTATCTTGTACGCGACCTTTTCGTTCGCGGGCATCTATTACGATATGTGGGAGCCTACCCTGGTGCTGCTAGGCATGACGGCCGTTACGGCGGGCATGCTCGCATACGCCCATAAGTTCAACTCGCGTATGCTGACGAATATTGCTCTGGCGGGCGGGCTGTTGGCCCCGATGCTGCTTCGTCCGGATTGGGATTCCGTGCTGACGCTTTTCCTGTACTTGCTGGTTTTGAATATCGCGCTCTTCTATCTGAGCATTACAAAAGGCTGGATGGAGCTGCGCATCATCGCATTCGGCGGAACATGGCTGCTGTATACGATCTATTTCATCCATTTTTCCCCTTCTACCGAAGGCCTCTGGAACATGCCGATCCGATACGCTATATGCGCGTACCTGTTTTACACGTTCGCTTTGCTTGCGGCCACTTGGACCAGCAAGTTGAGCTTCGATAGCGTTGATCTGTATCTCAATGCCATCAACGGACTGTTGTTCGGCGTTTGGGCGCTGTTTATCTGGCAAGGAGATGTTCCTTACGGCTATGTCATCGCGGGAATGGGCGTCATCTATGCCGCTGGCGGCTTCGTCCTCTTTCGATTGAGCCGTTCCTGGTCAGTACCGGCTGTTTCGTTCGTATTAGCCGGCGTGCTTCTGATGCTCATGTCGCTGAACAACTTAGGCGAAGGTACATTGTTTAATGTGATGATGTGGACCGGCTTTGTTGCGCTGCTGACCGGCGTGGGCCATATCAAACGCTGGTTCCCCGCCGTGCTGATCGCCGCGATCGTCTGGTTCTACCTTGGCGCCTACTGGTACGTTGTCACTTGGACGACGCCAAGGGGCGAATGGTTTGGCGTCTATATCCCGTTTCTGAACTGGGGGGCGATGGCTTGGATCGCTCTTGCCGCACTCGGCTTCTACTACTCCAGACAGCTGCGGCTGCCCGGCGCAGGCGAGCTTATGAACAGGGCAACGTCAAGGCTGTTTGCTCTGCTGGCCCATCTGATTGTCGGCGGATTAATGACGAGACAGATCGAGAATATTTTCACCGAATATTTCCAAAGCGGTTATGGCGTGTATATGGATCTTACGCTGTCTGTCGTATGGGGAATCTACGCCTTGCTGCTCATTCTGTGGGGCAATTATTACAAGGAGCGCACCTTTAGGTGGTTCGGATCGATCGTACTGGTGCTGGTCGCATTTAAAGCGATCTTTGTGGATCTAAGCGGACAGGAGCCGCTGTACAAGGCAATCGCCTTGCTGGCGCTTGGCGCCATCTCGTTCGCCATTACCTGGGTTAACAGCAAGTGGAGGGGCGGAGAAGCGGAGAAGCGCGCAAGGGACGAAGGTCCAAACGAAGAGCCGGTCTCCGGCGAAACGATATTTGTAGCGGATTACGCAGTCCAGAATATCCAAGCGGATCGGAAGCATGAAGCAGGCGGAGGCAATGCCGAAAGCCCCTCCGATGAAAGGGATTAGAGAGCTCCTTGATGCGCCGTCCCCTGGTTTTTAGACGAGTTCTGGCAGAATGGGCTAAAAAGTTGTACAATGGATACCGATAATACTCATGTACCTGCAGCAATGCGGTTGTTCCGCAATTGTACGGATTCATGTTATCTCTAGGGGGCAACGAACGTGAGTATAGATCCGCGAACATTAAAATCAATGATACAGGCACAGCTGGCGCCATCCCTGAGCTTTGGAGCAAACACCAAAAAAGCGTCGGGTCAGGACAGCGACGATGTTTCCTTATTCAACAAAATGTTGAGCGCGCAGCTTGGCAATTCCGATATCGGCGAAGCAGTCAGCGGGGACGGGACGTCGCCCGCCGCAGTATGGTCCAATCAGCTATGGGCCCAGGTGGAGTCCTCAATGGGCTATGAGGGCAGACTGATCTGGGGGGACGCCAGCGCACAATCGGCCACGGATGGCGGGAGCTTTTCGGAAGCAGCGGCACCGTTCGCCGGCATCATTGCTAGCGCGGCTTCGAAATACGGCGTAGACAGCGCCTTGATCGAAGCGGTGATCGCGACGGAGTCGGGCTTTAGGCCGCTTGCCGAATCGCATGCGGGTGCCAAAGGTCTGATGCAGCTGATGGACGGAACGGCAAGAGGGCTTGGCGTAACCGATTCCTTCGACCCCGTCCAAAATATCGAAGGCGGGACGCGTTACTTGTCTCTGCTGCTGCGCAAATACGCCGGCAACGAGTCGGTAGCTCTGGCAGCTTACAATGCAGGACCAGGCCGCATAGACAGGCTGGGCATCTCGACCGATGCGGAATTGCTGTCCAGACTGAGCGAGCTGCCGCAGGAGACGCAGCGTTACGTCGCGAAAGTGCAAGAAGCCAAGTTTTAGATGTAGCACGCGAACTAAAACGTATTCGGGGATCACGGTTGCTACCGCAGTAACAGGCGGAGCGGCGCTGGTCCCTTTTCTCATGAACGAGGAGGTTCACCAACATGCAGAACCCTATTTATTTCGATCATTGCGCTTCGACGCCCCCTTACGAGGAGGTAGCTCGCACCGCCATGGAGGTTATGCTAAAGGCTTATGCCAATCCTTCTTCCCTGCACGGTCCCGGAGCGGAGGCGGCCAAGTTAATTGAACGCGCCAGAACGCAGCTGGCAGCCAAGCTCGGAACAAGCAAAGGAACATGGCTGTTTACTTCGGGCGGGACGGAATCCAATAATTTGGCAATCAAGGGGAGCGCGCGTTATTATCGGGAGAGAGGTCGCCATATCGTGTCGACCGGCATCGAGCATTCCTCCGTAATTGAAGCCGTAAGGCAACTGGAGGGAGAAGGGTATAACGTTACCTTTTTGCCTGTGAGCCGTTCCGGTCATGTGAGCGTGGAAGATATTCGATCGGCATTAACAAAAGAGACAGTGCTCGTAAGCGTCATGCACGTCAATAACGAGATCGGAACGGTTCAGCCGATACGCGAAATCGGAGAACTTCTGCGCGGGTATCCCAAGGTGCTGTTCCATGTGGATGCCGTGCAGAGCCTGGGCAAGCTCCCGATCGACGTCGAAGGCTGGGGCATCGACCTGCTGTCGGGTTCCGCTCACAAATTCGGCGGAACGCGCGGAGTCGGCTTCCTGTACGTCCGCGACGGCGTCCACCTTCAGCCTCTGTCCTCCGGCGGTTCCCATGAGAAGGGATTTCGTGCGGGCACGGAAAATGTCCCGGGCATCGTGGCTTCGGCAAAGGCGGTGCGGCTGGCCGTCGAAGGAATGACCCTGCGCGAACATAAAATGATTGTACTTAGGGACAAGCTTAAGGCATTTATAGAAGCGGTACCCGAGCTGACGCTTAATGGAAGCGAGCCGCTGGCGCCGCATATCGTGAATTTCTCCTACGCCGGCATGAAGCCGGAGGTTATCGTGCACAGTCTGGAGCAGAGAGGCATCATCGTCTCCACGAGATCGGCCTGCTCATCCAAGGACAACAAGCCGAGCCGCGTGCTTTTGGCCATCGGGGCGAGCGGACAAGCCGCGGCAGGAGGCGTCAGAATCAGCTTTGGCGACGAGCATGACGAAAAGCACGTCGATATCCTGATTACGGCGATTAAAGAAGTCATTGAGCAATTGAAGCCGCTTGAGAGGAGCACTTAAGTTGATATTCGACCAGATCGTTTTAAGGTACGGGGACTTGACCATGAAGGGAAGAAACCGAAACCAGTTCGAAAAAAAAATGCTGCAGCAGGTCAAAAATGCGCTGTCGGGTTACGAAGGGGTCACCTATTGGAAAACGTACGGAAGGCTGTACGTCAAGCTGAACGGACATCCCTGGGAGCCTGTGGCCGGACGGCTGAAGGAATTATTCGGCCTTGTTTCTCTTAGTCCCGTACGCAGTACGGAGAGCGGGCTGGAGGAGATTCGATCCGCGGCTATGACCGTAATGAATGCGCTCGGCAAGCCGCCGAAGACGTTTAAGGTAAGCGTCAAAAGAGCATGGAAGGGTTTCCCGCACAGCTCGCACGAGATGAACCATCTCGTCGGCGCACATATTCTGAGAGCCTTCCCGGAGCTGAGCGTAGATGTCAGAAATCCGGAGGTCGAGCTTAAGGTCGATATCCAGGAGGAAGCGACTTATGTGTTCTGCGAAGTTATTCCAGCGGCAGGAGGGTTTCCGTTCGGCTCCAACGGGAAGGCTTTGCTTCTTCTCTCCGGCGGTATCGACAGTCCCGTAGCGGGCTGGATGGCCATGCGCAAAGGACTCGAGGTGGAAGCTGTCCACTTCCACAGTTACCCTTACACAAGCGAACAAGCGAAGGATAAAGTCGTAGAGCTTGCCAGAAGATTGACCTACTTCAGCGGGGTATCGATGAAACTTCATTTGGTTCCGTTTACGGAGATCCAGACCACCCTTGCTCAATCCGGTCAGGAGCATCTTATCATTACCCTCATGCGAAGAGCGATGCTGCGAATAACGGAGCGTATCGCTGAGAGCAGCGGAGCTGGCGGCATCGTCACCGGCGAGAGCCTCGGCCAGGTTGCCAGTCAGACGCTTGCCAGCATGAACGTGATCGGGCGGGCGACGCAGCTGCCCCTGATCAAACCGCTGATTATGATGGACAAGCAGGAGATTATTAATATTGCCTACCGGATCGGCACTTATGAAACGTCGATATTGCCTTACGAGGACTGCTGCACGTTGTTTTTGCCCAAGTCGCCGAGCACGAATCCCAATCTGCGTGTAGTCGAGAGGATAGAAGCGGGACTCGGCGGTCTGAGCGATATGATCGAGACGGCCGTGCGGGATACGGAAGTGATCAAGCTGTATCCTAACGCCCCTGCAGCGAAAAGCGACAACCCGTCACAAGAGGATGCATGGTTCTGATCTTAGTATAAAAAGAAAAGCAGCGAACCCTAGTGGGCTCCGCTGCTTTCTTGTTTCTTGGCTGTTTTGGCCATATTGCGTTTGTTCGTTAAGTAACCCGCGAGAACGGTCAGAATGACGACTACGATGATGAAGGACCAGTAAATGACTTTGTCGTCTTCCAGGAAGCCGTTAAACTTCTTCTCGTGCGTGATCATCTTGGCAGCCGTGTATGCAAGCACGGCGGATCCGATATAGACGATCCAACTGAATTTGTTGATCAGCTTGATGAACAGCGTGCTGCCCCATACGACGACTGGAATACTGATCAGCAGTCCCAGAATAACGAGAATCAGCTCGTGATCGCCATGCGATGTGCCTTTGGCAGCGCCCGCTACAGCGATGACGTTATCAATGCCCATCGCCGCGTCGGCGATAATAATTGTCCGGATCGACTGCCAGAGCGTGTTGCCCGCTTTGATGTTATCGTGGCTTTCCTCTTGTACAAGCAGTTTGTATGCGATCCATACGAGGAGCAGGCCGCCGGCCAAATTGAGCCATGGCACGTCCAGCAAGTACACGACGAGCACCGTTGCAATGACACGAATGCCGACAGCGCCGACGGTTCCCCAGATAACGGCTTGTTTCTGTTGATGCTTGGGCAGCTTCGCAGCCGCAAGTCCTATGACAATGGCGTTATCCCCGGCCAGAATGAGGTCGATGAAAACGATGGTCATCAGAGCGGTGAAAAACTCGACCGAGAAAAAATCCATATTTTAGTTCCTCCTTTCGATAAGCTTCGCATTATGAAGTCTACATCAAATATGTCCGTTCGTGAAGATGGTCAATCATTTTTTTTGGACATATTCTCCAAAGCTTGGACATACCCCTGTTATGAAAGGGGAGTGTTCGCGTGTGGACAGCACACTTATTTTTCTACAAATCGTCTTAATTAATGTATTGCTAAGCGGAGACAATGCCATCGTCATCGCAATGGCCAGCCAGCACCTCCCTTCAGCGCAGAGAAAAAGGGCCATCTGGTGGGGAGCATTCGCCGCCGTCGCGCTTCGATGTCTGCTTACGGTCGTCGCGCTGCAGCTTTTGCAAATTCCGTTCCTTCAAGCCGTCGGCGCATTCCTGCTGTTATACATCGCAATCAAGCTGCTGCAAGATGCCGGCGCCGGGCAAGGCAATGGGAGCGTCAAGAGGGCTACCACGCTCGGACATGCCATCTGGACCATCGTGACTGCCGACTTCATCATGAGTCTTGACAACGTATTGGCTATCGCTGCGGTTGCGGACGGCGACCTCGTGCTGGTGCTTCTCGGCATTGCGCTCAGCATTCCGATGATCGTGTGGGGAAGCCAGCTGCTGGGCAAGCTTCTTCAGAAGGTGCCGGCGCTTGGGTACATAGGGGCTGCTCTGCTGGCATTCGCGGCGGGCGAGATGCTGATGAAGGATCCCGGCATGAACGCCGTGCTGTTTCATAACTCCAAGATGCTGTCCGAGCTGATTCCGCTATTATGCGTGCCACTAGTCGTTGCCCTAGCCGTTTGGAAGAAAAAAACCGTTTAAGAGGTTGTTCAAAAAGTCCGCTTCCCAATACGAAGTAATCCAAGAAGCCTACTCGACGTCGAATATTGAATTCAGCCGAACCTTCCGGTGCTCACGTAGCGCTGCTACGCTCCGCTCCTCAGGTTCTAGCTTCATCCAATCTTCTCGGTACTGAGAACCGAACTTTTTGAACACACACTTTAATTTCTTTTTTTTGAACGACCTGTAAAAATGCAAAAATACGCTTCGGCTGCGCCTTTTGGAAGGCGCGGTCGATTTTTTTTTGCTCTGGCAACTCTTCGTACTGGTTTTTTTGCCGCAGTTCCTATAAACTAATATAGATAAAATTCGCCGTCTTTCGTCTTGTCTATACGATCGATGTTGTAAGGAGCGGAAGAGTTATGCCATCTAACAAATATTCCGCTGGAATTATTTTGCTGTTAGCCGGGGTTGTTATTCTGTTGGGCAAAGTAGGCGTGTTCAGCTTTCTGGGCGCGATCTTCTGGCCTTTGCTCGTCTTGATCCCGGGCGTGCTTTTGCATGTGCTCTATTTCGGCAGAATCGTTCCGGCTGTCGCGCTTGTACCCGGCGGTATGCTCGTTGTGTATTCGCTGCTGTTTATCGTCTGCAACATTGCCGGATGGGAGAGCCTTAAATACCTGTGGCCGCTGTTCGTATTCGGGGTTGCTGCAGGGCTCTACGAATATTACATGTTCGGCAGCAATGTGCCGCGCGTCGTATTCACCGCATCGCTCGGTACCGGTATCGCGTCTATCGTATTCCTTCTCTTGATCCTGCTATGGAGCTGGGGCATCTACCTTGTTGCGGCCGCGCTCATCGCAGCAGGGGCTTGGATGATGTTCGGTACTCGCAAACGTTGGTAAGTCAGCCAGACCGCAAGACCGCAAGAACTTAATACAAGAATATGTTCAAAAAGTTCGATTTTCAGCACATGAGCGTATGCTTCCGATGCTGCGTTTTTTTCAAAAACGCTGTAGAAGATTGGATGAAGGTAGAAACTGAGGAGCAGAGCTTAGCAGAGCTAAGTGAGCACCGGAAGGTTCGCCTGAATTCAATATTCGATGTCGAGAATGCTAAGTGGCATACTTCGTGATCAAAAGCGTACTTTTTGAACTACCTCTAAGAAGAAATTTAAAAAGTGGAGTGGTTATTTCTTATGCAAGCAAGAGAGAACATACGCAACATCGCCATCATCGCGCACGTAGACCATGGCAAAACAACGCTGGTTGACAAGCTGCTTCAACAATCGGGCACATTTAGGGAGCATGAATCCGTACAGGAGCGTGCGATGGACTCGGGCGATCTGGAACGCGAGCGCGGCATTACGATTTTGGCCAAGAACACGGCCATCAATTACAAGAACTTCCTGATCAACATCGTAGACACGCCTGGACACGCCGACTTCGGCGGCGAAGTAGAACGGATTATGAAGATGGTTGACGGCGTATTGCTCGTCGTTGACGCCTTCGAAGGTTGTATGCCGCAGACGAAGTTCGTACTGCGCAAGGCGCTTGAGCATCAGCTTACGCCGATCGTAGTCGTGAACAAGATCGACCGTCCTAACGCAAGACCGACAGAAGTCATCGACGAGGTGCTGGACTTGTTTATCGAGCTTGGCGCCAACGACGAGCAACTGGAGTTCCCGGTTGTGTACGCATCCGCTCTGATGGGCAAATCCAGTCTGGATCCCGAGAAACAGGACGACAACATGCAGGCGCTGTACGAGACGATCGTCAGCCATATCCCGTCCCCGACGGAAAGCACGGTAGACCCGCTTCAATTCCTGGTTACGCTGCTTGACTATAACGAATATCTTGGCCGCATTGCGATCGGCCGCGTTAACCGCGGCACAATCAATCAAGGCCAGTCTGTCGCGGTAATCGACCATGACGGCAAGACGAAGCAGGCTCGCATCGAGAAGCTGTTCGGCTTCCAGGGGCTTAAACGCATTGAAATTCCTGAAGCCGGAGCAGGCGATATTGTCGCCATTGCCGGCATTCGCGAAATCAACATCGGCGAGACGATCGCAGATCCGCAGCGTCCAGAAGCGCTGCCGGTGCTCAAGATCGACGAACCGACTTTGCAGATGACATTTCTGGTCAATAACAGTCCGTTCGCTGGCCGCGAAGGCAAGTGGGTGACGTCCCGCAAGCTGCGCGAGCGTCTCTTTAAGGAGCTGGAGACGGACGTGGCGCTTCGCGTCGACGAGACGGAAAGCCCGGATGCCTTCGTCGTATCCGGACGCGGCGAGCTGCATCTCGGCATTCTGATCGAGAATATGCGCCGCGAGGGCTTTGAGCTTCAGGTATCGAAGCCCGAAGTAATCGTGAAAGAAATCGATGGCCTTAAACAAGAGCCGTACGAGCGTCTGTTGATCGACGTGCCCGAAGAAAGCATGGGTTCCGTTATGGAGTCTCTGGGCACTCGCAAAGCAGAGATGGTTAACATGATCAACAATGGCAGCGGACAAGTACGTCTGGAGTTCATTATCCCGGCTCGCGGTCTCATCGGCTACCGGACCTCGTTCCTGACGCTGACTCGCGGCTATGGCATTATGAACCACGCATTCGACAGCTACGGTCCGCTTGCCGGATCCAGCGTGGGCGGCCGTCACCAAGGCGTTCTGGTTGCCAGCGAAAACGGTACATCTACCTTCTACGGCATGATGGGCGTAGAAGATCGCGGCTTGCTCTTCTTGGAGCCGGGCGCAGAAATCTATGAAGGAATGATCGTCGGCGAGCATAACCGCGACAACGACATCATCGTCAACATTTGCAAGGAGAAGCAGTTGTCCAACGTTCGTTCCGCGGGCAAGGACGACACCGTTAAGCTGAAGACGCCGGTCATCTTCTCCTTGGAGCAGGCTCTCGAGTATCTGAACGATGACGAATATTGTGAGATTACGCCGAAGTCGATTCGTCTGCGCAAAAAAATTCTGGTGAAGAGCGAGCGCGAGCGTGCGGAAAAACACCGGAAGATGTCGCAAGCTGGCGTGTAATCAACCAGCGCACCCGCGAGGGAAGGCCTATTACGGGGAGTTCGCCGCCAAGGCGGACTCCCCTTAACGTTGTAGGAGGGAATATCCATGCAGGAATGGTTAAGCGATCATAAGTTGGTTTCATATCTGATCATTTTGGCTTTTACGATCTACATATTTAATTCAGTCTTCCGTCCGCAAGCGAGGCTACCTATTCTTAAGGAGATTCTTGTTTATCTGCTGATGGCATTCGGATCCTTTATTCTTATGATTCTTCAGGTGGACAAGCTGCCCATCATCCAGTGTATGGCTGTCGCCGTCATTATGATGCTCATGCTGAGAGGCAGGCAGCTGTACGATAAGTGGAAGAAAGGCAAAGGGCCCCAAGACGGTACGGGCAAGCCGGAGTCGGGACGATGAGACTGGAGGACGCTTTGTTTTATTGGCTGCAGATCAAGCTGGTTGCCGAAGGCCGTCCGGATGACGATGCGGCGCTTCGCACGCTTGCGTTCTTCGAAGACATTTTGCGCGAGGACCATGGACTGGATCAAGTTGCAGTCTCGTCGATGGACAATGCACGGATTGAGGTAACCTACGAGAAGGCAGGCAAGCCATACAGCCAGCACTATCCTCGCGAGCTAGGCGAAGCGTTGCTTCAAGACATTATTTCGAATCCCAAATATAACTAACGAGAAGGTGGACTCCATGAGCCAAACATCCTTGCCCCCACGCTCGGAATCGCGCGGACAGACGAAGCCAACCCCCGCAAAGGGCAAAAAACCGAAGAAGGTAAAAAAACGAAAAAGGGGATTGTCCATTTTTCTGGGCGTCTTCGCAGGTCTGCTCATTCTTGTCGCAGCTGCGCTTGGTTATGTCGTACTCAAGACGACGGATGCGATCGACAATATAAGCAGCGTAAGCAATAACGATGAAGGTGTAAAGGTGCCCGTCGCAGAGTCGGTAAAGAAGAAGCCCGTAGCTATGGTGCTGATGGGGCTCGATTCGAGAAGCCACGGCGGCGGATTGAATACGGACGTCATGATGGTGGCGGCATTTGATCCCGAGACAAAAAAGGCAACCGTCGTCTCCATTCCGCGAGATACATATATTGCCGTTGAAGGCTACAAAGGACGTAAAGCCAACAGCATCTATGCAGCTTTCTATAGCGATGCAAAGAGCAAGGGGGCCGATACGGAAAAAGCGCAGCTAGCCGGCAAAAAGGCGGTGAGCGACGTACTGGGCAAGCTGTTCGAAATTGACATCAAATATGCGGGAATCATTAATTTCCAAGGCTTCAGCGATGTTGTAGACGCCGTGGGAGGCGTGAAGGTCAACGTCGACATGCGAATGAAATACACGGATAACGCCGACGGCACGAAAATTGATCTGCAGCCCGGCATTCAGAACCTTGACGGCGACAAGGCGCTTGACTTCGTACGATATCGGAAGTCGAATGACGGCCGCAATATGTCGAGCGACTTCGACCGTAACCGAAGACAAAGCGAGGTAATTGGCGCGATCGTTGACAAGCTGACTTCCCTTGGAGGCGCGGCCAAGATTGGTTCCGTCATCGAGGCGGTTGGCAATAACATTCGAATCGATATGCCAAGCAGGGAAATTACGCGGATGCTGGAGACGTATTATTCTGTCCGAAGCGATGACATTACGTTTCTTGCCCTTGACGGCGTCTGGCGCAGTCCCTATGTATATGCCGACGAAACAAGCCTTGCGAACGTCCGTACCGCCCTTAAGGAGAAAATGGGAGAATGAGCGTAGACTAACCTTAATATGATAACTTATAATGGAGCTAAGCTGCAGCTTATTCCCCCACATTCCAAGCCAAGGAGGTTGTGCGGATGACCGAAGAGAGAAGAAAGGGCAACCCGCTGCTTAATAGCACCTGGCGCTTGCATCAATTGGCTGAGAGCATGTTTGCAGACAACTTAATGGACAAGGAAGGCCGAGCTATGCCCGGCCTATGTAAAAAAGCCTAGTGAACCTCACTAGGCTTTTTGCAATTACAGGAAAGCAAATGTCGTCTGCGCTCCTTATTTGTCGCCGTTCATCGTATTCGGCCGGCCGGACTGCTGCCGCGATTTTGGATCATTATCGGCAGGCATAATGTCTCTCGGAACCTGCGGTATAATGCGTCCCATCATATCGGCCAGCTCCTCCGCGAATCCTGCAATGGGACGTCCATGGCGGATATCTTGACCAATCTCTGCCAGCCGGTTCGAAATATCAAGATCGGCCGTGACGAAGGCATCCACGCCGTAAGGATCGTTGCGCAATGCTTCCGCAACGGAATATTTGATGACGCCGACTCGGGATCGCTCCAGATTGCCGTCGACGTTGATGCCGACGATGGCCGTATTGCCGACAATAACGCAATGTGCGCTTTCTACGCCCTCTACGCCCGCAGCCAGCTCCTCCAGACGAACTTCTACGGCCGCCGGATCCTCGATCAGCTTTTTGCCAGGCTCGTTCTGCTGGGTTCTAACGGACCCATTATGATATGGAGAGGGTGATGGTTCATTCCGCACGCTGGTGCCGCAGCCTGATACGACAACCGCCGCAGCGATCATGATTATTATCCATTTGTACATGTCTGCCACCTCATTCATGTGTGTACTCGCATGCGCGAACGCGCGAGCATCGTATGTCCAGTAGTTTGTCCGCTGCCAATTGAGGCTATGTATGCAAATGTATAACCGATGCCGGGAGGGGTACCATGAAAAAAATATTCGTGCTCGATACCAATGTGTTGCTGCATGATCCTCAGTCGCTCTTTGCATTCCATGATAACGAGGTCATCATCCCCGCGATCGTACTGGAAGAACTGGATTCCAAAAAAAGGCTGGCCGACGAGCTTGGCCGCAATGCCCGCTCCGTATCGCGACTGCTGGATCAAATGCGCGAGGAAGGGCATCTTCACGAAGGAATCACGCTACCGGGCGGAGGCTTGCTCAAGGTAGAGCTTAATCATAGAAGCTTCTTGCGCGTTCAGGAGATGTTCGGAGAGATGTCGAACGACAACCGGATTCTGGCTGTTGCGCTGAACTACAAGATGGAGCAAGAGGACGTTCTCGAGGAAGAAAAGCGGAGCGTCGTGCTCGTCAGCAAGGATGTGCTGGTACGCATTAAGGCGGATGTGCTCGGACTGCAAGCGCAGGACTATCTCTCCGACCGCAACGTCGTCGACTCCGACCTGTATACCGGCTATCTGACGTTGTTCGTTCATCCATCGGTTATAGACGAATTTTATACGTATCGCTTTCTGAGCATCAATCAACTCCAGCTTAAGGCCAAGCTCAATCCCAATGAATTCGTCATTTTGCGGGACGAGATGGGGACGTCCAAGTCGGCGTTGCTCAAGGTCAGTCCGGACGGCTTAAGGCTGGAACCTCTCTATCTCAGCAACGAACCCGTATGGGGCATTACCGCCCGCAACGCCCAGCAGCGCATGGCGCTGGAATTGCTGCTTAACGACGATATTCCGCTTGTTACTTTGTCCGGCAAGGCAGGTACGGGGAAGACGCTGCTCGCCCTCGCGGCAGGACTGCTGAAGGTTGAGGACGAACACAAGTATAAGAAGCTGCTCATTGCCAGACCCGTTGTTCCGATGGGCAAGGATATCGGCTATTTGCCTGGGGAGAAGGAAGAGAAGCTGCGTCCGTGGATGCAGCCCATCTATGACAATCTGGAGTACCTGTTTGATACGAAGAAGGCAGGTGATATCGATAAAATTCTGATGGGAATGGGCAGCATACAGGTCGAAGCGCTGACCTACATTCGCGGACGCTCCATTCCGGGACAGTTTATAATCATAGACGAAGCTCAAAACTTGACGAAACATGAAGTAAAGACAATCGTCTCGCGGGTCGGCGAAGGAAGCAAAATCGTTCTGATGGGCGATCCCGGCCAAATCGATCATCCTTATCTCGACTCGCTTAGCAACGGACTGACGCATATCGTAGAGAAGTTTAAATACGAGGGCATCAGCGGCCATATGACGCTGGAGAAGGGCGAACGCTCCAAGCTGGCCCAGCATGCGGCTGATTTGCTGTAAAACGTATCTGTTGGTTTAGCTGACAGCCATATCCTTCAGGAAACCAAGCACGGTGCACGAGAAGCGGCAAATCTCGGCAACGGCTTGGTTTTTTGCTGCTGGGGGGGATGGTCGGCCCATTCTTAGGATATGGGCTTGGACAAAAGGGAGAAAAGCTGGTATCCTATACGCAACTATGAACGGAAGCCGGAAAGGACGAATACGTTGACCTTGCGCAGAATTGTCCCGCTGCTGATCGGCGCGCTTCTATTGGCTGCCTTGCTGCTCCTGCATTTTACCCGCGTACTGGACTGGAATTGGGCGAGGGAAAGTCAGGGCGACAGCCAGTCGCCCGTTGTTTACGTCGGAGCGGAGAGGGTGGATACGCAGCCTTCGGAACTTTATGTAACCGTTTCCCTTGATGACGCGAGCTTCGCTCGCTTGACAAAGTTAAACGACAGATTTATAGCGCAATACCCGCACATCGAGGTCCATCTCCGCAACGAAGCTCCCGGAAGTCTGAGCTTCGAAGACTGGCTGACTGCAGGCAAGCGGGGCGATGCGCCGGATGTGATGTTGTTAAATAATGCCTTGGTGCTTCCATTGGCCGTACAGGGATACTTGAAGTCCGTCGACGCGCTTATGACGGGAGACATGCTGACGGATCAGCTCGCGGGCTTATTGGAGCCGCTGCGTTGGAATGGTTATCTGTGGGGCGTCCCGGCCGACATTGAACCGTATCTTCTCTTCTGGAACAAAGATATGTTAGCCGAGCTCGGTCAGCAATCTCTAATCCCGGATATCGCGAGACTGGATGAAACGTTAAAGAAGATGGCAGACGCGAATGCGGGGGAGCCTGCATACTTTACAAACCTGAGTCCTGGCGATTTGCATCAATTGCTGATCTGGGAAGCCAAATTTCATCAGGGAGAAGGAAAGTTCATTGCCTTAAAAAAAGCAGAAGAGACGGGAAGCGCGCCTCATCTGGAGTGGCTGAACAGCCATGCGGAATATGTCTCCGGCATTCCGATGTCCCAGCCCTTTAAGCTTAGCGAGCTGCTGATAGACAATCGCTTGCTTAGCGCCGTTATGACATGGGGGGCTTATTCGAAGCTGAATAAGGGGGTGCAGGAGAAGCTGATCCTTGATTCGGAAGGTTTGTCGTATCCGTGGCTTAATGGCAGCAGCTTCGCGATCTCCGCGGGCAGCAAACACGATGATGACGCCATTATTTGGATCGAGGGGATGACGGGGGCCGCCAATTCTGATGCCGCCTTTGGAGACGCCGGGAAGCTGCCTGTTCGAGCTTCGTTATACGGCGAGCAAGACCAGCTCGCATTCCGCAACGGGCCAATGCCGCCGGTATGGTGGTACGAAGCGCTTAACGCCAAGCAGCCGGAAGGAGAGAATGCCTTGGCCGATCCCTTGTGGCCGCTGCGCTGGCAGCAGTGGGAAGCGGAGTGGCGTCTCCATTCCGGCGACGGCGGACTTCGTATCGCGGAATTTCTAGCGGTTGTTACGAGCAAACATCATGAATAAGTACAGATTCTCCCAAATCGAGCGTATTCGTTTTGCGATATTGGTTCCGCTTTTAGAGTGACACGCTGAGCTTGATAATCAGCTCGCCATCTTTTATTTCCACTTCCTTCGCTTTCAGGAAGGACAATACGAGCCCGGGGTAGAAGCCCAAGTCGAATTCTTCCTCCAACGATTGACGCGTCGTGTCAGGCAAGGCGAAGCCGTTAAACAATAATTCATCCACGTGGAAAATAATGCCATTCTTCGGCTTGTCTTGAATGCTGTAACGGCCGGATACGCTAATTTCCATTCCATCGCGCTTGCCGTGCGCCGTTATCTCGTTCTCTTCGAACGTAAAGGAAAACTGGTTAAAGCGTTCATCCTGCTCCCGAAGAAACTCGTTCAGCTTCTCCTCTGTCACGCGGATCGTGTAATTGAAGCCTTTGATCTCCAGCATATCCTTATTGTCTTGCACCCAGCCCGGGAGCTTGCCCATGGCCGATGACAGCGCCTTAAAATATTCGCGAACCTCGGCGAGACCTGCCGTCTCCCAGAAGCTGGTCAGTTCCTTCATGAGAAGTCTGATTCGCTCGCTGTCCGATCGTCCGTTTAATTGTCCTTCGAGGTTCTTTTCCAGAGCCTGTACGCGCTCGCGCTGTTCTTTTAACCTGCGCTCCACCTCGGCTAGCTCTGTCTGCCTGCCTTCCAGCTTCCGATAGTCATCCTGCATGCTGCGGTATTCGCCGATATAGTCGTTCATCCTGGATTGGTCTTGTGAGACGATGATATCAATATAATCGAGTACCTGGAAAAAAGAAGTCCAGGACTTCATCGTCAGCAGGGCTGTAAACATGGAATCCCGTTCTCCAGTGTAATAAGCATGAATCACATCGCCGGCTTGTTCGCGCTTGTCCGCGATACGAAGCTCTTGCTCGTGCAGCGCTGCCTCGGCTTCGGTCATCGTGGAGAGCAGCTCCTTGCGTTTTTCTTGAATGCGAAGGATTTCTTTGTCGATCTCAACGACGGACAGACTTTGCTCCAGCAGCTCGCGAATGCCGTCATCAGGCGGATTCTCTTGCTTCTCGGCCATTACAGGAAGCTGAAGGGCGAACGTAATGCCGACGAGAATCGCTGCGAGCATACCGATGATCCTTCGTCGATAATAGATAGCGGCCAACGTCATCCTCCCTTCTTACCCCTCTATTGTATGCGACAGCCATTTCTATTACCACATAAGATTGCAGGAATCTGAAATTCTTATTGGCGATAAAACCCACCTCTTGCTTACGAAGCGGCTTTGCTTTGCAAAGCTGGAGGTCGCACATCTTCGAAAGGCCTCGATAGAGGTTTTCTCATATCTTAGTTTAAGAAAAGGATGAATAACCCATGACGATCATAAAAGGACCGGCTTCTGCGGCAATCGAGAAACGAATATCCGAGTCCGGCTTGCGCGGAGCGGAGCTGTCGGCTGGCGGCGGGGCAGCCTGCATCACGTTCGCAGACTATATGGAGGCTTGCTTGTACGATCCCGAATCCGGCTATTATCGTGTCGGAGGCGCCAGAGTAGGGAAGTCAGGCGACTTTTATACCGTATCCGGCGTTGGAGATCTTATGGCCAGAGCGATCGCCGGAGCCGCTCTCCAATGGCGCTCGGAGACTGCGAGAGATGATCTTGCGTCACTGCTGCTTGCAGAATGGGGAGCGGGCACGGGCAGGCTGTCCGCTCAGCTGGCTGCCGTCTTGTCGGAAGTCGAAGACGGATCGGGGATTCCCTTCAGGCAGCTCCTCGTCGAGGACCATAAGGGCCATCAGAATGAGATTGCCGAGACGTACAAGATGCTGCATGGGGGACCGCCCCCCGTGGTAAGAAGCTCGGACGAGGTTTGGGAACAGGCGGAACGTTTGCTTGCCGGACCATTGTTGTTGATAGCAAATGAACTGCTGGACGCATTTCCCGTCCACCGGGTAACTCGCAAGGATGGAGTAATAGTGGAGCTCGGAGTGGCGGGAGATGCGGAGAACGGCTTCCGTTATGTCCGGCTGCCTCTTACTGACAAACGCATTCGGATGGAAATGGACCGGGGCGAGCTCACCTTGGAGGAAGGGGATATAAGGGAAGTTTGCCTGGCGGCAGGGGATTGGATCAGACGATTGGCGAGCGCGATGGGGCACGGAAGGGTTCTGATCATCGATTACGGAGATTGCGGCGAGGAGTTGTCGGCTCCTTATCGAAGCGAGGGTACTTTTATGACCTACAGCAATCATCTTGCTTCCGATGAGCCGTTTCATAGGCCGGGCGGACGGGATTTGACGGCGCATGTTAATTTTACGGCTGTTAGACGCTGCGCCGAGGAAGCGGGCTTTACCACCCTTTATTACGGCACTCAGAAGGAGTTCCTGCTGGAGCAAGGGATGCTACAGCTGCTTGTCGAGCATGACGGTGCCAATCCGTTCTCGTACGAATCACGGCGCAACCGTGCCATTCGTCAGTTGCTGCTTGGAGACAATATGAGCGAATCATTTAAAGTGTTGTTGCTGGAGAAACGTGAAAGTTCCGAATAGCGCACCTAAAAAGAGCTGTCCGTACGCAGAACGTATTCTGCATTCGGACAGCTCTTTGTGCTTCAGGATTGACTAGAACGGCAAACTCATCTTGAAGACGGACCAATACGTGAATCCAATAAATGAGATCGCCATATATCCCCAGAACATCGTTATGTAAGTGCGTTCGGAGAAATTCAAGTAGCCTAGAAATACGAACGCTACAGCTTGCGCGAAGAACAGAAGCGCAAATTCGGTCATATGGCCTGCAAAAGCCATGAGCCCGATTACTAAGCACCAGAAACCAAGTACCCGATACATGCGTGCCATGTTACATCCCCCTTCCGCCTTGGCCCATTTTTTCTAAACTTCATTATAACGCCTGTCATCTGGAGTGTAAACCTGAAAGCGTGACTAATTCGCAATTTTTTGTGACGAGATGATATCCGCTTCTGACAGTTTGCTCAACCTTCTCCGAATTCATGTATGAGGAGTTCAAAATTTGGTTATACAATTTAGTATCCAATAGATTCTATGAACTCTACCAAGGGCATAGAGATAAAGTAAGCGCCTTTACGTTAGGAGGTTTCGATGGCATGACAGCAGTAAGACAAGATGCGTGGAGTCCGGACGACGATCTTATTCTCGCCGAAGTGACGCTGCGCCATATTAGAGAAGGCAGTACCCAGCTTGCCGCGTTCGAAGAAGTAGGGGAGAGGATTGGACGTACGTCGGCTGCTTGCGGCTTCCGTTGGAATAGTTGTGTCCGTAAGCGTTACGAGGATGCCATTCAGATTGCGAAGCAGCAACGCCAGAAACGCAACTATTTGAAAAAACAAACCGTAACGGCAGCTTCGGCTGCTACCTCGCAGGTTTCTTCGATCTCGGTATTCGAGACGGAGGAGCGTATCTTCAAAGGGGATACAAACTCGTTGGACGAAGGATTGTCCGTCGATGCGGTGATCCGATTCTTGCGTACATGGAAGTCGACTTATCAGGATTTGTCCCGTCAAATCAAGCTGTTCGAAAAGGAAATGAAAGACAAGGAAGAGGAGTTGTTCCGGCTCCGCAGTGAGAATGAGAGATTGAACCACGAAGTCAACAACGCCCAAACCGATTACCGGACGGTCAACGATGACTACAAGACGTTGATCCAGATTATGGATCGAGCTCGCAGACTTACCGTTCTCTCGGGTGAAGAGGAAGCGAAGCCAAGGTTCAAGATGGATGCGAACGGAAATTTGGAACGAATCGAATAAGTTATGCGCCATGAAAACCCGCCGTTCTTGGAACGGCGGGTTTCTCTATTGTATAATGGCAGAATATGAGCAATTACGGGAGGAACCAGCTTGCGGATCGGAATTATTGGAGGGGGCTCCATTGGGCTGCTATTTGCATCGAAGCTGGCAGCGGTCGGCGCGGAAGTCACGGTCTGGACCCGAACGGAGGAACAAGCTTTCGCTATTGCGGCAGAAGGCATTCGGCTTTGGGATGCGGAAGGCGGGGAACATACGATTGTCGCGGGCGGAGAATGGCTGTCCAGGGAACGATTGGCGAAAATGGAGGCTGGTCAGTTGGAACGGGCTGATTGGTATCTGCTTGCGCTTAAGCAGACGGACTTGTCGAAGGAAACTTCCGAACTCATCGCGGAGCTGATCAGACGGACGCCGGATCGTCCGCCTCTCCTTTGCATACAGAATGGCACAGGACATCTCGGGAAGTTGACGGCCGCATCGGCTGGAGACTTCTCCATCTATAATGCGGTGACAAGCTCAGGCGCAAAGCGCGAAGACATGCGCTCGGTACGACATACCGGCCAAGGCTCCTTATTCCTTGCAGGGACGCCGGAATGGAGTCAAGGGGATCGCAGAAATCAAGGGGCAGAAGATGATATTCGTCAAAAAATGTTGCTTACCTTCCTTAATCGGGCAGGATTTGACGCTTCGTTGTCGAATGACATCCATAATCGGGTTTGCCAAAAATTGCTCATCAATGCCGTCATCAATCCATTGACGGCGCTGTACGATATACGAAACGGCGAATTGCCTGCCCATCCGGCGAGGCGTTCGCTCATGAAGGCGCTTCACGACGAGACCAAACCCGTTTTGCTTGCTGCAGGCATGAAGGAGTGGCCGGACAGCTGGGAGTCCGTGCTCGGCGTGTGCGAACGGACAAGCTGCAACGTGTCCTCCATGTTGGCCGACGTTAGGGCCGGCAAGGGAACGGAGATTGATTCCATTAACGGAGAGATCGCGCGTATGGCAGCCGCAAGGGGATTGTCTGCGCCGCTTAACGAGTCGATGCTGCGGCTGGTAGAGGCTCTCGGCAAGAGATAGATCGGAAGCGGGGGGAGAGTAAGCGACATGTTTGCAATTATAGATAGTCTGTGGAAGGCGACGACTGCGCTGGCTTTATTTCCAATCGTGCCTTTCGTTATTGTGCTGTTCGGTTATGGCGCATATGTGAGAGACCGAAAGAAGGCTCTCCGCATGGCGATGGATGTTTCGACGATCTTTTTGATCTTATGCGTATCCGGACAGTACAGCCTGATGTTCGACAGTACCTTCGGCTTCTACGGCATTTTGCTGATTATGATTCTGGCGGCGGGATTGCTTGGCAATGCGCAGTTCCGCAAGCGCGGGAGCGTGGATGTGAAACGGATATTCCGCGCCATATGGCGGCTAAGCTTTTTCGCCATGAGTTTTCTCTACGTCATCTTCATGATCGTGCTGCTAGGAAAAGTTATCTTTTCTGTAGCGTAGTCGCGATCTTGGCAGTATCGTAACGTCTCCGCCAGCGCGGAGACGTTTTTTCTTTTTGACGTCCGTGCGGATGTTCCTGTACAATTGGGAATGGTCTCACTATATTTTTCTCAGTGCATAAGAGCTGGCAGGATGACATGGAGGTGCAAGACCGGGATGAGTCAAGAACGTTATCAGCTTCCTGTCGCGCAGGCGCTGACGCAAGCATACATAGAAGGCAATCGCGAGGTAGTGGAAGGCTTGTATGGCTATCACGCCGGATCTCTCCTAGATTGGGAGAAGCGATTCGCTTGGCTGCAAGGCAGTACGAATACACGAGCAGCATCGGCGGAGGTCGCTTCCGTGCTGCGGGAATATAATGAACGACATGGGGCGGCGCAAGCTGCCATGCGCAATATAGCGGCTCTGGCGGAAGGGGCGCCAGTGGTTGTCGGCGGTCAGCAGGCCGGACTGTGGACGGGGCCTCTGCTCGTCATTCACAAGGCCGTATCCGTCATCGGGGCGGCGAAGTCGGCAAGCGAACAGCTTGGCGTCCATGTCGTGCCTGTCTTTTGGATCGCCGGCGAGGATCACGACTGGGATGAGGCTAATCATGCCTATGTCGTAACCGCCGAACAAGAGCTGCGCAAGCTGACGGCTTCCAAGCCGGAGGGCAGCAGAACCTCGGTGAGCCGGACTCGAATTGCCGAAGAGCAATGGGAGAAGCTTGTCGGCGAGTTGGAGCAGAGTCTGCCATCCTCGGAATTCAAAGCTTCCTTTATGGAAAAGCTTCGTCAATTGACGAAATCCAGCGGGACATTATCGGATATGTTTGCGTCCATCATGGCGATTATGTTCGGCGAAGAAGGACTCGTCCTGCTGGATGCCGACGATGCTGCGCTTCGCGCGCTGGAGGCGCCAATGTTCCGCAGAATGCTGGAAGAGAATGATGTGCTCAGCTCCGCTTATTCGTCGGCCGCCGAGAAGGTGCAAAGCTTTGGCTTCCCGCTGCAGGCCGAAGTGGCGGAAGATGCCGCCAATCTGTTCCTGTTTCAGGGGGACAAGAATGATGAGCGCACGTTGCTGTACAAGCGGGAGGGCGGCTTCCGAGACAGGAGAGATACGGTCTTCTGGTCGAAGGATGAGCTTCTGAGGGTTGCCGGGGAACGGCCTCAGCAATTCAGCAACAACGTCATGACCCGCCCCATCATGCAGGATTATCTGCTGCCGGTGCTTGGCGTCGTGCTGGGACCCGGCGAAATCGCCTATTGGGCAATGACGGGAGAGGCATTCCGGACGTTTGGCATGGAGATGCCGATTGTTGTGCCACGGATGTCCTATACGCTTGTCGAAGGCGGCGTCGTTAAGAACATGGCCAAATACGAGCTTTCCTTCCATGACGTCATGGAGTCGTTCGAGGAAAAGAGAGCGGCATGGCTGAAGGGGCAGGACAATTTGCATATCGAAGCCCGTTTCGGCGAGGCAAGGGCTGCCTTCGAGACGATGTATACGCCGTTGCTGGAGCTTGCCGGCTCCGTTCAGGCTGGTCTGATCAAGCTGGGCGAGACAAATATGGCGAAGATCATGGAGCAGATCAGCTATATGGAATCCAAGACGATCGAGGCGTATAACAAACAATTCGAAGCTTCGACCCGACAGCTGGATCGTATCCGAATCTCGCTGCTGCCTTTGGGCAAACCGCAGGAACGTGTCGTCAATATGGCGGTGTATTGGAATCGCTACGGCGACGACTGGCTGAAGAAATTGCTGGAGACGCCTTTCAGTCGAACCGGCGGTCACGAAATCGTATACTTGTAAATAACAGGAGGCAATCAGAATGAGCGCAAAAGACAATAGCATTATCGCAGATCTGACGTTGGCGCCGGAAGGACATCTAAAGATTGATTGGGCAAGCTCGCATATGCCCGTGCTGAACCGGATTCGCGAACAGTTTGAGAAGGAGAAGCCTTTTCAAGGGCTGAAAGTATCCATCTCGCTCCACCTCGAGGCAAAGACGGCTTACCTGGCCAAAGTTGTTCAAGCAGGCGGCGCGGAAGTGACGATTACAGGCAGCAATCCGCTTTCCACGCAGGATGATGTGTGCGCGGCGCTTGTGGAGGACGGCATTACCGTATTTGCGAAATACAACCCGACATCGGCGGAATTCAAAGCATTGAATATGAAGGCGCTGGAAAACAATCCGGATCTCATCATCGACGACGGCGGCGATCTCGTAACGCTGCTGCATACGGAGAGCAAACAACATGCCGTTAATCTTCGCGGCGGAGCGGAAGAAACGACAACAGGCATCATCCGTCTCCGTGCTTTGGAGAAGGAAGGCGAACTCCAATTCCCGATGATCGCCGTTAACGACGCGTATTGCAAATATTTGTTCGATAATCGCTATGGCACGGGACAATCCGTGTTCGACGGCATTAACCGGACAACCAATCTTGTCGTAGCCGGCAAGACGGTTGTCGTTGTCGGTTATGGCTGGTGCGGCAAAGGCGTTGCAATGCGCGCCAAAGGCCTTGGCGCCAATGTGATCGTCACCGAGATCGACGCGATTAAGGCGGTAGAAGCCTATATGGACGGCTTTGCTGTCATGCCGATGCTGGAAGCGGCCAAGCTTGGCGACATGTTCGTCACTGTAACCGGCAACCGCGACGTCATTCGCGGCGAGCACTTCGAAGTGATGAAGGACGGCGCGATTTTGTCCAATGCCGGGCACTTCGACGTAGAAGTAAACAAGGTAGAGCTGGAAGCGATGTCCGTCAGCAAACGTACGGTACGCCGCAACATCGAGGAGTACAAGTTGAACGATGGCCGCAAGTTCTATCTGCTTGCGGAGGGCCGTCTTGTTAACTTGGCGGCCGGCGACGGCCATCCGGCAGAAATCATGGATATGACTTTCGCCCTTCAGGCGATGTCGCTCAAATACGTAAACGATCAATACAAGTCGATCGGCAGCAAAGTGGTCAACGTGCCTTATGAGCTTGACGAGCAAGTAGCGCGCTACAAGCTGGAGTCTCTGGGCTTCGGCATCGACAAGCTGAGCGCCGAGCAAATCGCCTATCTGGACAGCTGGGCGGAAGGCGAATAAAACTGCCAATTTGCCTGGGGAAGTCGGTTACAGAATAACGCCAAGAATCATAAAACCTTTCGCGTTGAGTTTTGCGCGGAAGGTTTTTTTTGACTTATTAGGAAATCAAGCGCCCCTCTTCGCTGGAACCTTTATCTTCCAATAATCGTCTGATAAGTTGAAGCCAATGGTCAATGGCTTGGTTTGAAGACTGCCATAACGAAAAAGGGGGAATTAACGATGGGGTTAATGTCTGAAACAAAAAGAAGACGAACCAAATGGCTGCTCGCAATGATGCTTGTTCTGGTGGCGGCCATGCTGATGACGGGATGTCAGGCATCCGATTCGGATTCGGCTAAAAACGCCGGAGGAAGCGGAGGCATGGCGGATTCTCTTGAAGTCCCGGCAAACGTTGAAAGCGAAGAGAGCGGCTCGATTGCGAATACAAACACATCCAACCAAGCCGCTTCGGGCGAAAAGTCAATCGTAAGCTCGGGAGGGACTGTTACAGGGGGAGGCGCCGGCGCTTCCGGCATGGGATCGGCTGCGAACGGCGAACCATTCAGCGGTAAAATTATTTATACGGCCAAAATGGCGTTGAAGGTAGAAGATATTGCGAAGGCGGGAACGGAGCTGCGCGATATCATTCATGCAAGCGGAGCTTATATTCTGCAATTTAATGACTCCAGATACGACGGGGAGATCGCTTCTCTCTATACGATTAAAGTGCCTGCGGGGGGCTTCATGTCGTTCGTGGACAAGATGGCGGAAATACCGAACGTCAAATTCCAGCAGGACATTTCCGGTAAGGATGTATCGGAGGAATATGTCGACCTGGAGTCGCGTTTGAAGGCTAGAAGGTTAGTTGAGGAACGACTGCTAGGCATGATGGAAAAAGCAGACAAGGCCGATGACTTATTAAAGTTCTCCAACCAGCTGGCGGAGGTACAGGAGCAAATCGAGCAGCTATTGGGCCGAATCAGGTATCTTGACGCGAATGTTGCCTATTCTACCGTTGAGTTAAGAATTTACCAGGTCGATCAGAAGATGGCCACCGGCTTGGAATCGGATTCCCAATCTTTCGGTGCCAGACTGTCAGGAGCTTTAACCGGCAGCTCCAAGGCGGTCTGGGCCGGAATTCAGGGATTAATGGTCATACTTGCGGGGGCGCTGCCCGTTCTGGCCATCCTTGCCGTAATTGGAATTCCGGTATTCTGGTTCGCGAAGCATAGACGAAAAGGAATAAATTCGCGCTCGGGGATGCCGCAAGAAAAGAACGCGCCGCCGGAAAGTTAATCTTTAACAACCTAAAATATTTAAAGAAAATCCTGCTGACCAAGCAGGATTTTTATTTTAGGTGGCGAACTACTGTATTCAGGTGGGGAAAAGTGGGGCAAAGTGGAGCGTTAGGGGGAAGGAGTGGAGCGGAATTATGTTTATGGGTGAATATCAACATAGCATTGACGAGAAGGGGCGTATTATCATTCCTTCGAAATTCCGCGAATCGCTCGGTACGACCTTTATCGCCACGCGAGGCCTTGATAACTGTTTGTTTGTGTACCCCATGAGCGAGTGGAGCGTGCTGGAGCAGAAGCTCAAGTCGTTGCCGCTGATGAAGTCCGACGCGCGGGCGTTCACGAGGTTTTTTTTCTCGGGAGCTACAGAATGCGAGCTGGACAAACAGGGCAGGGTAAACATACCCGGCCATCTGCGAGATTATGCCAAGCTGGATAAAGATTGTATGGTGCTCGGCGTTTCAAGCCGGGTGGAAATTTGGAGCAAGCAGACATGGGAAGGCTACTACGAACAGTCGGAGCAAACTTTCAACGAAATTGCGGAAAAACTGGTTGATTTCGATTTTAACTTCTAGAGCATATCGGACATCGAGAACGGGAGGAAAGACGGCGTGTTTCAGCATACGACAGTATTATTGGAGGAAGCAGTTGACGGATTGGCCATCAAGCCTGGCGGCGTCTACGTAGATTGTACGCTCGGCGGAGCCGGGCACAGCGAACTGATCGCATCCAGACTAAGTGAAGGCGGAAGGTTGATTGCGTTCGACCAGGATGACTGGGCGCTAAGCAACGCGCGAGAACGGCTGGCTCCCTATATGGATAAAGTAACGCTGGTCAGAAGCAATTTCCGCTATCTGGAGCAGGAATTAAGAGGCTGCGACGTGCGCATCGAGAACGGCGTGCCTCAGGTAGACGGCATTCTGTTCGATCTTGGGGTATCCAGTCCCCAATTGGACGAGGCGGAGAGAGGTTTCAGCTATAACCACGACGCGCCGCTGGACATGCGGATGGATCGCGAAGAGTCGCTTACGGCGCATGAGATCGTCAACGAGTGGGAGGAGCGGGAAATATCCCGCATCCTTGATCGCTACGGCGAGGAAAAGTTCGCGCGCAATATCGCCCGCAACATCGTGAAGGCAAGGGCAACCGCGGCGATAGCCACCACGGGAGAGCTGGCGGAGCTGATCAAGGTTTCGATACCCGCGGCGACAAGAAGAACGGGTCCGCATCCCGCGAAACGTTCTTTCCAGGCGCTTCGCATTGCCGTCAACGACGAATTGGGAGCGGAAGAAGAAGCGCTGGAGAGCGCGGTTCGCTGCCTGGCGCCTGGCGGCAGAGCTTCCGTGATTACATTTCACTCGCTTGAGGATCGTATTTGCAAGTCGATTTTCGCCAAATATGTGGAGAAATGCACGTGTCCGCCGGACTTCCCGCTATGCGTATGCGGGAACAAAGGGACGCTCAAGCTGATTAACCGGAAGCCAATCCTGCCGAGCGAGAGAGAGCTGGAGGATAACCCGAGAGCCCGTTCGGCCAAATTGCGAGTAGCGGAAAAATTATAGAGTGGCGAAATAGGAACATTTTATTCATAAGGGGGATTACATTGTGGCGTATGTGAATGGAAATCTGGCACTTCAACCGAAGAAGAAACCGCAGCAGGAGCCACTTATCCGGGAAACCAAAAAACTTGTCGTTAAACGGAAGTCGTTGCCGGTTCAGGAGAAGCTGCTATATTTGTTCACCGTACTGATTTGCGTAGTGGTTGCAGGAGTCATCATTTTCCGATATGCGCAAATCTACGATATGAATATTCAAATCACGAAGCTTAACTCAGAATACCAAGGTTTGAATGTAGAGATCGAGGAACTGAAGAGGCAAGTGGAGACGCTCAACGATCCAGAGCGGATTAGGCAGCTGGCGGAGACGCAAGGCATGGTCAGCAGCGAGGATGCTGGCATTACGGTGAAGACGGGCGGCGAGCAATTGACGACAGTCATGCAAGAATAGGGTGATCGCAATGGGGAAACGAATTAAACTGCGGACATTGTTTTTTGGAGGGATCATGACCCTCCTTTTCTTTGTCCTGATAGGTCGAATCTATATGGTGCAGGTCGTAGACGGCGCGATGTGGTACGAAGAAGCGAAAAAAAGATGGTCGGCCGCCGACACGATGAAGGCGAAGAGGGGAGAGATTACGGACAGGGACGGCAACGTTCTTGCGATGGACACGATAGCTTATAACGTATCGGTAGACCCGCAGATTATTAATGATGCGGACATAGCAGAGGAGGTCATTGACGGACTGCATGAAACCCTCGGGATCGACAAGGACGAGCTGACGAAGCAGGTGACGGCCCAGAAGGAAGACGGCACCTTTTATCGATCGCGGGAGCTGCGCAAGGGAGGCTGGCTGATCGACAAGCCGGTGGCGGATGGCGTAGCGGCGTTCCGCGACGAGCTGAAGGGAAAACTGAGGGAAGATGGCAAGAAGCTGGATACGGGCATCTATATGGTAGAGACGCATAAACGTTTCTATCCCAGGAATTTCCTGGCCTCGCAGCTCGTAGGTTATGTCAGTCTCGATGGCGAGAACAAAACGGGGGTCGAGGCGTACTTCGACGATCAGTTGCAGGGCGCTGACGGTTTTATCCGGTATGAGAAAGACGGCAAACGCGTCCAATTGTCCAAGGGAGAGGTCGATTTCCAGGCGCCGAAGGACGGCAACAATATTAAGCTGACGATCGATAGCGACATACAACAGTATGTAGTGGAGGCGCTGCGCGATATTGTGAAAAAATATTCGCCGAAAAGCGCAACGGCAATCGCGGCGGATCCCGACACAATGGAAATATTGGCCATGGCCAATATGCCGGAATTTGATCCTAACGAATACGCGAAGTACGATTACGCCAACTTCTACAACCATGCTGTAGGCTCGTTATATGAGCCGGGTTCTACGTTCAAAATCGCTACGCTGGCAGCCGCGGTGGAGGAAGGCGTGTTCAACCCGGATGAAATTTACCAATCAGGCAGCATTGTCGTGCCCGGGGATCCCAGACCGATACGCGAACATAACCGTAGAGGGTGGGGGAAGATCAGCTTTCTGGACGGCTTGAAATATTCCAGTAACGTCGCGTTCGTTAAACTGGGCTTCGAGAAGCTCGGCGGAGAAAAGCTTCGCGATTATTTTACGAGATTCGGTTTCGGTCAGAAAACCGGCATTGAGTTGACAAACGAACTGGCTGGGAAAATAGATTTGCTGGGCAACAGGGATATCGCTTCGGCTTCGTTCGGACAAGGCAGGGTACAAGTAACCGCTATCCAACAAGTAGCGGCTGTCGCAGCTGTAGCGAACGGCGGCAAGCTGATGGAGCCGCATATCGTTAAGAGCATTACAGATCCTTCGACGAATACGACGACGGTGACGGATCCGAAGTTCGTTCGCCAGGTCATTTCCGAACAAACATCCAAGCAAGTCGGCGAATATCTGGAGCAAGTCGTCTCCGACCAGGACAAGGGAACGGGGAAAAACGCGTATATCGAAGGCTACCGAGTCGCAGGCAAGACGGGTACCGCGCAGAAGGTTATCAACGGCAAATATTCCGATAATAAATTTATGGTTTCTTTTATTGGTTACGCACCTGTGGAAAATCCCAAGATCGTGCTTTATATCATGGTCGACGAGCCGAACAATCCGCTTGCCGGGGGCGGTTCGGTCGCGGCACCTGCTTTTCGGGAGATCGTTTTAAAAAGTCTGAAAAAGATGGGGATCGCGCCAGACTATAACATTGAAAGCGATGAGGAATCTGACAATAAGGAAGCGAAGATTGCAGTTCCGAAGGTGCAAGACTTAAGCGTTGCGCAGGCGAAGGCCGAGCTGCAGGGCAAGGGATTATCGTTTGAAGTCGTAGGCGGCGGCGACAAAGTGCTGAAGCAAATTCCGGCAGCAAGCTCGCTCATCTATCCCGCGCAGAAGGTATATATTGTGACGGAGAAAAAGGATCAGCTGGCCGTGCCGGATCTGACGGGCGTCTCGCTTCGGGATGCGCTGGAGCTGACCTCCTTGATTGGCGCGCGCCTCGTAACGGAGGGGACTGGTTACGTCGTCAGCCAGCAGGTTGTAGAAGAGAACGGCGGGCGGCTGGTCAAGGTGCAGCTGGTCCCTCCAGAGGGCGCTGAAGGCTACGACGAAGCGCTAAGCGCCTCCGGCGGCGGTGGCGAAGAGTCCGATACTGGCGAAGAGGGCGGCGAATCCCAATCGGATGACGAATCAGATGCCGGAGAATCCGGCGGTTCCGAGGATTCGACGGACGCCGACATCGAACCGCCGGTTGGCATGCAGGGCGGCGAGAACTGACCGATTTCGAGCTTGGCTGGCAGCGCGCAAGATTCGACGTCGAATAAGCTTCTGGGTGATGTTTTGAACTTCCATTCCAATAAAGGTTCAAAATGTTCGCTTTTCAGCACCAAGAAGGTTGTACGAAGTCGGGAAATGAGGAGCGGAGCGTAGCTGTAAGCTACGTGAGCACCGGAATGACTGGCAGCGTGCAAGATTCGACGTCGAATAAGCTTCTTCGAGCAGCATCGTGATCAAGGGTGGATGTTTTGAATTACCATTCCAATAAAGGTTCAAAATGTTCGCTTTTCAGCACCAAGAAGGTTGTACGAAGTCAGGAAATGAGGAGCGGAGCGTAGCTGTAAGCTACGTGAGCACCGGAATGACTGGCAGCGTGCAAGATTCGACGTCGAATAAGCTTCTTCGAGCAGCATCGTGATCAAGGGTGGATGTTTTGAATTACCATTCCAATAAAGGTTCAAAATGTTCGCTTTTCAGCACCAAGAAGGTTGTACGAAGTCAGGAAATGAGGAGCGGAGCGTAGCTGTAAGCTACGTGAGCACCGGAATGACTGGCAGCGTGCAAGATTCGACGTCGAATAAGCTTCTTCGAGCAGCATCGTGATCAAGGGTGGATGTTTTGAATTACCATTCCAATAAAGGTTCAAAATGTTCGCTTTTCAGCACCAAGAAGGTTGTACGAAGTCAGGAAATGAGGAGCGGAGCGTAGCTGTATGCTACGTGAGCACCGGAATGACTGGCAGCGTGCAAGATTCGACGTCGAATAAGCTTCTTCGAGCAGCATCGTGATCAAAAGCGGACATTTTGAACTTCATCTAAAGGGGCTTGTTCTATCCCTCTCTTGTGTTTCATAGTCTGGGAATGAGCGTCAGTGTACGCTTATTCGCAAGGCTGGAGGCGAAGAGGGGGATTTCTACGATGAAGGTATCTAACGTAACGGTTAGGCGACGGTTGTTCGTCGTGCTCATTCTCGCAGGCGTGGCGTTTATCGCCCTATGTTTAAGGCTTGGCTATGTACAGCTGTACAAAGGCGCAGAGCTTGCAGAGAAAGCGGAAAATTCGTGGAGGCGCGACATTCCGTATGTCGCGAAGCGAGGCGAAATCTGGGATCGCAACGGCGTGCAGCTAGCCTATAATATAAGCACGCCCACTGTATGGGCGATACCCGTGCAGGTCAAAGAGAAGGAAGCGGCGGCAGCTACGCTGGCGCCATTGCTCGACATGTCCCAGGAAACGCTGCTCAAAAAAATTTCAACGAAAGAAATGATCGTCCGGTTGGGGCCGGGCGGTAGAAAGATGACGCCTGAGAAGGCCGATGAGATCCGTGCGCTCAACCTCCCAGGCATCGTCGTCGCGGAGGACAGCAAGCGGCATTATCCGTTCGGCAGTCTCGCAGCCCACATGCTGGGCTTCACGGGCATCGACAATCAAGGACTCACCGGCATCGAGTCGAAATACAACGAAGCGCTGACCGGCATTCAAGGCAACGTATCCTTCTTGTCCGATGCGGCTGGCCGGCAGATGCCGAATTCGTCCGATACATACGTTGAGCCGCAAGAAGGCCTGACGCTGCAGCTCACGATCGACAAGGAAATACAGGCTGTCATGGAGCGAGAGCTGGATCAGGCCATGACGGGCCTGCAAGCGGATAGTGTCATCGCGATCGCCATGAATCCGAAGAACGGAGAAATTCTCGGCATGGCGAGCAGGCCTACCTACGAGCCGGACAAATACCAGGAAGTGCCGAGCGAGGTGTACAATCGGAATCTTCCCATCTGGATGACGTACGAGCCGGGTTCCACATTCAAGATCATTACGTTGGCCGCCGCGCTCGAGGAGAAAAAGGTCAATCTCAAGAACGAGCATTTTTTCGATCCGGGAGCGATAGAGGTCGGCGGAGCGAGGCTTCGCTGCTGGAAAAAAGGCGGTCATGGCAGCCAAACGTTCCTTGAAGTCGTCGAAAACTCCTGCAACCCTGGTTTCGTTACGTTAGGCAACCGGTTAGGCAAGGAAACGCTGTTCCAATACATCAGGGACTTTGGCTTCGGCTCGAAGACGGGGATCGACATTAACGGTGAAGAGAACGGGATCCTGTTCAAGCTGAGTCAGGTAGGGCCTGTAGAACTTGCGACGACGGCGTTCGGTCAAGGCGTCTCTGTGACCCCGATTCAACAGATCGCGGCGGTATCGGCTGCGATTAACGGCGGAACGTTGTATAAGCCCCACGTGACGAAGGCGCTCATCCATCCGGATACGGGAGAGGTCGTCAAAGAAGTGGAGCCTGAGGCGGTGCGTACCGTGATTTCGGAAGAGACGTCGAAGCAGGTGAGAGAAGCGTTGGAGAGCGTCGTAGCAAAGGGTACAGGACGCAACGCGTTCATCGACGGTTACCGGGTCGGAGGCAAGACGGGAACGGCGCAAAAGGTCGTTAACGGGCGTTATTCGCCCAATGAGCATATCGTGTCGTTTATCGGCTTCGCGCCGGCGGACGATCCCCAGATCGTCATCTACGTGGCGGTAGATAATCCGCAAGGCATCCAGTTCGGAGGTTTGGTCGCGGCCCCTATCGTACGCAATATGATGGAGGATGCGCTAACGATTTTGGAGGTTCCTCGCAGGGAGTCGCAGATTGACAGGCTGTATAAGTACGGAGAAACGCCTATCGTTACCGTGCCGAATCTGATCGGCAAGAGCGTCTCCGATCTGTATGAGGATTTGAATATGAACTTCAATCTGACCACCGCAGGCTCCGGCAAGGTGGTCATCCGGCAGGCGCCGGCGGAAGGGGCGAGAGTCGACCGGGGCTCGACTATCCGGATCTATCTCGGCGATGAAGAAGACATTCCGCATTCCCACTAGCCATTAACGCGTTTACTCTGGGCGGCATATAGTATTCCGTCAGAGTATTCGAGGGAGGCATGGAAGGGATGCGTCTAAGAGAACTTACGGAGCTGATCGTTACAGCGAGGTTAATAGGGGACGGAGATACGGAATTTACGGGGATAACACGAGACTCCCGGCTTATTGCGGAAGGAGATCTGTTTATCTGCATTCCCGGGCACAAGGCGGACGGTCATAGTTATGCCGAAGCGGCGGTTCATTGCGGAGCGGCGGCGCTTGTCGCAGAGCGGCCCCTTCCGCTGGATATCCCGCAGCTGATCGTAAAGGATGCGAGAGGGGCGGCTGCCGTCATTGCGAGCCATATCAATGGTTATCCCAGCAACAGCGTGCGTCTGATCGGCGTAACGGGCACGAACGGCAAAACGACGACAACTTATCTGGTGGAAACGATTTTAAACGACAGCGGAAAATCCGCCGGCGTGATCGGGACGATCGAGCGGCGTTTCGGAGGCCGTTCTTATCCCATGGAAGGCACTACGCCGGATTCGCATGAGCTCCAGCGTTATTTGGGAGAGATGAGAGAAAGCGGCGTTAAGTACTGTGCGATGGAGGTGTCCTCGCATGCGCTGGACCAAGGGCGGGTCAAGGGCTGCCGGTTTCGGACAGCGATCTTCACCAACCTGACGCAGGACCACCTGGATTATCACGGCACGATGGATAAGTATGCGGATGCCAAAGGGTTGTTCTTCTCGCGGCTCGGCAACGTCTATGAAGCAAGGCAGGAGGAACGTTCCTTCGCCGTGCTCAACGCGGACGACGAGGCCTCCGAGCGCTTCCGGAAAATGACGGCGGCCGAAGTCGTGACTTACGGCATCGAAAATCCGGCGGATGTCCGGGCAAGCGATGTTCGGATTACGTCGAGGGGGACATCGTTCCGGGTATCGACGTTTCGGGGCGAAGCCAAGATCGAGCTCCGCCTGCGAGGCAAGTTCAACGTATACAACGCGCTTGCCGCAATAGCGGCGACGCTGCTGGAAGGCGTGCCTCTTGCTGCTATAGCGGAGTCTCTGTCTGCTATTCTCGGCGTGCCTGGCCGCGTGGAGAGCGTGGAGGAGGGCCAGCACTATGCCGTAATCGTCGATTATGCCCATACGCCGGACGGCCTGCAGAACGTGCTGCAGGCGACGCGAGAATTCGCGGAGGGCCGTATTATTTGCGTATTCGGCTGCGGAGGCGACCGTGATCGGGCGAAGCGCCCAATGATGGGCCGAATCGCGTCCGAGCTTGCGAATTATATGATCGTGACGTCCGACAACCCCCGGACGGAAGACCCGCTTGCCATCATCGACGATATAATGGAAGGGGTGATTGCGGCTGGTTCGGATGGAGATCGCTACGCCGTCATTCCCGATCGGAAGCGCGCGATTGAAAAAGCGGTTGAAATGGCAAGCCAAGGCGATGTAGTATTGATTGCGGGGAAAGGTCATGAAACCTACCAGCTGATCGGCGGAGAGGTGCATGACTTCGACGATCGATTAACGGCAAAAGACGCGATAAGGAGATTTTTACATTGATTAAACGTACTGTAGGACAAATAACGGCCATGTGCGGCGCCAAGCGCCAGGGCGGCTACGAGGATATGCTGCTTCGCGGAGTGACGACGGATTCGCGAGCGGTTGGAGGCGGAGGAGACCTGTTCGTCCCGCTTGTCGGAGAACGCTTTGATGGACACGACTTCGCGGCGCAGGCGGCCGAGAACGGCGCCAAAGCGATGCTGTGGCAGAAGGGACGCGACATCCCCGCTGATCTTCCCGATGTGGCGTTCCTAGTTGTCAGAGACACCCTGGCTGCACTGCAACGGCTTGCTTCCGCTTACCGGAACGAGCTGATGGTGCGAGTAGTAGGCATTACAGGCAGCAACGGCAAGACGACAACCAAGGATATGACGGCTGCTTTGTTGTCCACACAGTATTCGGTCCTTAAGACGGAAGGCAATCTGAACAACCACATCGGCCTGCCCCTAACGCTTTTGAAGCTGGACGAGGAGACGGAGGTTGCCGTGCTGGAGATGGGCATGAGCGGCTTCGGCGAGATCGAGCTGTTAACGAAGCTCGCGTCTCCCGATCTAGCCATTATTACGAATGTCGGCGACGCGCATTTGCTTCATCTTGGCTCGCGGGCCGGCATCGCGAAGGCAAAGCTGGAGATCGCGCTTGGCCTTGGCGAGGACGGCGTCCTGCTCTACAACGGCGACGAGCCGCTGTTGAAGGAAGGACTTGCAGAGTCGGCGCTGCCTGAAGGCGTTACTCTCCGGACATTCGGTCTTGGAGCGGATAACGAATGGTCTGCGGACGACATTCGGCTCCATCCGGATCAGAGCGTATTCGCGGCGCTGCACCGGGGACAAGTAAGCGGACTCGGAACCGTTCATATTCCGGTGCCTGGTCGTCATAATATTAGCAATGCCCTTGCCGCGATTGCCGCCGCCAGATTTATGGGCGTGCCTGCGGAAGCCATCCATCGCGGCTTTAAAGAGCTCAAGCTGACAGGCATGCGCATCGAGCCGGTAAAGGCGTTTAACGGCGCCGTCATTTTAAACGACGCGTACAATGCCAATCCCACTGCCGTACGCGCGGCTATCGATTTGGTTGGCGGACTCGAGAGCTTCGGCCGCCGCTGGATCGTGCTGGGCGATATGCTGGAGCTCGGCCCGGAAGAAGCGGAGCTTCACCGCGGCGTCGGCGCTTATCTGACGCCGGATGCGGCAGAGGGCGTACTTACCTGCGGACCGTTATCGGCCAATACGCACGAAGGCGCGAAAGCAAGCCTTCGCGAGGCTGACGAGGCGGGACGCGTGATCCATTTTAATGACAAGGATACACTCGCGGACTGGCTTAAGAACCGGCTGCAGCCCGATGATCTGGTGCTTGTAAAGGGCTCCCGAGGAATGCGGATGGAACAAGTTGTCCAAGCTTTGGAGAAGGGGTGAAGAAATGGACATGATGGTCAACTTATTCGCAATCGGCGTATCCTTCCTTATAACGGTTCTGCTGGGACCATTGTTCATTCCTTTGCTCCGACGCCTCAAGTTCGGTCAGCAGATTCGTACGGAAGGTCCCGAGAGCCATCTAAAGAAAAGCGGCACGCCGACAATGGGCGGCATTATAATAATGATTGCGCTGATGATCGCATTCGTGAGATTCGCCGACAAATCCAGCGAGTTCTGGGTGCTCCTGACGGCGTCGCTCGGCTTTGGTCTCGTCGGCTTCCTGGATGACTATATCAAGATCGTTTTCAAACGTTCGCTTGGCTTAACGGCCTGGCAGAAGCTGTTCGGACAGCTCCTTTTTTCGGCCATCGTCTGCGTGCTGCTGTACAATATGGGGCATAGCACCGAGATTACGATTCCCGGCACAAGCGCGGGGCTGGATCTCGGCTGGTTCTATTATCTGTTCGTCGTCATCATCATGTTCGCGGCCAGCAATTCCGTCAATTTCACGGACGGACTCGACGGACTGCTGGCAGGGACGAGCGCAATCGCGTTCGGCGCGTTCATGATTGTGGCGCTGCAGACGTCCGAACATGAATCCGCGATTTTCTCGGCGGCCATGATCGGAGCGGTGCTCGGCTTCCTGGTCTACAACGCTCACCCGGCCAAAGTATTCATGGGCGATATGGGTTCGCTCGGCATCGGCGGCGGAATCGCGGCTGTCGCGATTCTGACGAAGACGGAGCTGCTTCTGATCGTGATCGGCGGCGTGTTCGTCCTCGAGATGCTGTCCGTCATTTTGCAGGTCGCCTCCTTCAAGCTGCGGGGCAAGCGGATCTTTAAAATGAGTCCGATCCATCATCATTTCGAGCTCATCGGCTGGTCCGAATGGAAGGTCGTTACCGTGTTCTGGACGGTGGGGTTGTTGTTTGCGGCCGCAGGCATCCTGTTCGTCATTTAAGAGTTAACATGTATTTAATATTCACACTCCATAAAACAGGCGCAAAGGCGGTTCTCGCTTACGAGAGCCGCTTCCTGCGTACTTATGCACATAGAAGGGATTGTCGCTGCATGAATCACCCTGCGGACTACCGCGGCCGGCGCGTTGTCGTTCTCGGCCTTGCGAAGAGCGGCGTCAGCGTAGCCAAGCTGTTCCACAAGCTGGGCGCCGACGTCGTCGTCAATGACAAGAAGGATAGGGAGAGCAGCCCCGAGGCGGGCGAGCTTGAAGAACTGGGCATTACCGTTATTTGCGGACATCATCCGGAGGATCTGATTGACGCCGATACGGCGCTTATGGTCAAAAATCCAGGCATTCCGTACAGCGCGCCTCCCGTACGGGAAGCGTTGGAGCGCGGCGTAGACGTCGTGACCGAGGTGGAGGCGGCTTATCTGATCTCGCCTGCTCCGATCATCGGCATTACCGGCTCTAACGGCAAAACAACGACAACTACGCTGATCGGCATGCTGCTGGAAGCGGCGGGCAAAAAGCCTATCGTCGCAGGCAATATCGGCTTGCCGTTATGCGATGCCGTCCAGGATGCAACGCCGGACAATTGGATCGTCGCCGAGCTCAGCAGCTTCCAGTTGAAGGGGACAGAGACGTTTCGGCCGCGTATCGCGATGCTGCTGAATCTGGCTGAGACGCATCTCGACTATCACGGCGGCATGGAAGATTACGTCGCATCGAAACGCAAGCTGTTCGCCAATCAGCAGGCATCCGATACGGCGGTGCTGGGCTGGGACGATCCCGTCTGCAGGGAGACCGCACGGAGCCTGCAAGCGAAGCTGCTGCCCTTCTCGCTCTATGAGAAGCTGGAGGAAGGCGTCTACATAGATCCTCCTTACACGCGCGAAGGGGAGGCCGATAAGGCAGCCGAAGCTCAGCGTCATATCGTATACCGCACTGCTGGCGGAGGAACGGCGTCCGAGAGCCGTGAGCTCGTCATCATGCCTGTCGCCGAGCTAGGCCTTCTCGGACGCCATAACGCGGCGAACGCGATCGCGGCGATCGCGGCCTGCGTCGCTGCCGGAGCCGCGCCTGACGCATTGGCCGCGCCGCTGCGCGAATTCAAAGGCGTAGAACATCGCCTCGAATATGTATGCGAGAAAAACGGCGTGAAATTCTACAACAGCTCCAAGGATACAAATTCGACGGCAACGAAGATGGCGGCAAGGTCCCTGACGGAGCCGATCGTTCTTGTGGCGGGAGGGCTCGACCGGGGCTCCGATTATATGGAGCTGCTGCCGCTCTTTAAGGAAATCAAAGGACTTGTGGCGCTTGGCGAGACTCGCGACAAGCTCGCGCATGTCGCGAATCTTGCAGGTTTAACGAGGATAGAAACGGTGAACGCTGAGAAGGACGCCGAATCCACGCTTCGCGAAGCGGTCGTCCGGGCTTTCGCGATGACGGAGCCGGGCGATGCCGTGCTGCTGTCGCCTGCTTGCGCAAGCTGGGACATGTTTCAATCCTACGAACAAAGAGGGAGCATGTTTAAACAATCGGCGCATACCTTGTAAGTAGGGGGCCTGTCCCTACTTTCCCATGCTAAGAGGTGTGTTCGCTATGGCAAAAGCGCGTTCTGCCCCCGATATTTGGCTGCTCGCCGCCATTGGGCTTATTCTTGCAATCGGTCTCGTTATGGTATACAGCGCGAGCGCGGTGCTCGCGCTCCATGAATTCGGCGACCGCTTCTATTATGTGAAGCGCCAGCTACTATTTGCCGGACTAGGCGTAGGTGCGTTACTATTTACTATGAACACCCATTATTCCAACTGGAAAAAATGGGCGCCTGCCGCGCTGATCGTTTGCTTCGGCCTGCTTGTTATCGTGCTTGTTCCCGGTATCGGGGTTGTGAGGGGCGGGGCGAGAAGCTGGCTCGGCATCAGCTCCTTCGGCATCCAGCCCTCCGAATTCATGAAGCTCGCCATGATCCTGTTTCTGTCCCGTTGGCTGTCGGAGAAGCAGCAAAATATTACGCTGTTTACGAAAGGGCTTATGCCGCCACTCGGGCTTGTGGGTCTGGCGTTCGGCCTTATTATGCTGCAGCCGGATTTGGGCACGGGCTCCGTCATGGTCGGCGCTTCGCTTATTCTCATCTACACGGCTGGTGCTCGCATGGCACACCTTGGCGGACTGGCGATGATTGGCGTAGCCGGCTTCGTCGGGTTGATTCTGGCCGCTCCATACCGCCTGCAGCGCATTACTTCGTTTCTTGATCCGTGGGCGGACCCGCTCGGCGGAGGTTATCAAATTATCCAGTCCCTTTTTGCCATCGGCCCTGGCGGTCTTGTCGGCCTAGGGCTCGGCATGAGCAGGCAGAAGTTCAGCTACCTGCCCGAGCCGCAGACGGACTTCATTTTCTCCATTCTCGCCGAGGAGCTTGGTTTTATCGGCGGAGCCACTATCATCTTGTTATTTCTGGTCGTCGTCTGGCGAGGGATCCGGACCGCTATCGCGGCCCCGGACACGTTCGGCAGCTTCCTGGCTGTCGGCATTACCGGCATCATCGGCGTTCAGGTGCTGATCAATATCGGCGTCGTTATCGGGATGATGCCTGTCACTGGCATTACACTGCCGCTCGTGAGCTACGGAGGCTCTTCGCTGACGCTGTTGCTTACGGCGCTCGGCATTTTGCTTAACATTTCGCGTTATTCCAGATAAGCTAGCAATCTTCGACGCCGGCCATGCCACCAGGCATGCTCCGTGATGGAAAGCGGACTTTTTGAACTACCTTAAAATAGGCGTCTGTCACACAACATTGGCGCAAGGCATAATATACCCTATATTCGCGACCGTCACCTGCGGAAGCGGAGGATCACACAATGAAGTTGCGGCGAATGCCTGCATCCGCAGCAATGAAGGAGGAAGTCACAATGGAAGCATGCATAGCGGAACTTAGGGAAGCGGCGGCAGGGGAACTGCAGCTGCTGCTGAACGAACCGCTTTCGAAGCACACAACATGGAAGATCGGCGGACCGGCCGATCTGGTTATCCTTCCACGCACCAAAGAACAACTCATCACCGCAGTCCAGCTGCTGCATAAGCATGAGGTGCCATGGATCAATCTGGGCCGCGGCTCCAATATGCTAGTTGGCGACGAGGGCATTCGCGGAGCTGTGATCAAACCGTCCGGAGGATTGGATTACGTCACCTTCGAAGGGACAACGGCTGTAGCCGGCGCGGCCTATTCATTCATCAAGCTGTCCGTTATGGCGGGCAAGGCGGGGCTGACCGGCCTGGAATTCGCAGGGGGGATTCCGGGAACGGTCGGAGGTGCCGTCTACATGAATGCGGGGGCTCTCGGATCGGATGTGTCGCGTATTTTCAAGTATGCTGACATTGTACTGGAGACAGGAGAATTGGTTCGTTACGGGCTTGAGGACATGGGCTTCGCCTATCGCCATTCCATCTTGCAGGAACAACGGGGCACCGTTGTAGAAGCCGGCTTCGAGCTGGCGGCTGGCGACCGCATGGAGATCGCTTCGGCGATGGCTACCTACAAGGAACGGAGGCTGCGCACGCAGCCGATTCAGTTGGCTAGCGCCGGCAGCGTATTCCGTAATCCTCCGGGCGACTTTGCCGCGAGGTTGATTCAAGAGGCGGGACTAAAGGGCTTCTCCATCGGGGGGGCGCAGGTATCCGAACAACATGCCAATTTTATTGTAAACACCGGGCAAGCGACAGCTAGAGATGTACTCGCCCTCATGTCTCACATCCAGGGCACTGTGGAAGAACGCGCAGGCGTGAAGCTGGTGCCGGAGGTTCGGGTGGTGGGCGAGCGGTAATTCGGAGGTGATACATTGGACAAATTGGTGATTGAAGGCGGGAAACCTCTCTCAGGATCCATAGTTATCCAAGGAGCGAAAAATGCCGCTTTGCCGATATTGGCTGCCAGTCTGCTGGCTGAAGGCACGATTACACTGGATTCGGTGCCAAGGCTGCTCGATATCGAAGTTATGCTGAACATTTTGCGCGAATTAGGATGCCGCGCCGAGCACGTCGGCGAGACGGTCGTACTGGATACGACCGCGCTTCATACATCCCATGTGCCGGAGACGCTGATGAGCAAGATGCGCTCCTCGATCTTTCTCATGGGACCGCTTCTTGCAAGGTTCGGCGAAGCTCAGGTCTATCAGCCGGGCGGTTGCGCGATCGGCGAAAGAAAGATTGATCTTCATCTGCAAGGTTTAGAGGCGCTGGGGGCCGAGATCGAAGAAATCGGCAATCGCATCGTGTGCAGGTCTGGCAAGCTGACGGGCACCGATATCCATCTTAGCTTCCCAAGCGTCGGAGCGACCGAAAACCTGATGATGGCCGCCGTCCTGGCGGAAGGACGCACGACGCTGACGAATGCGGCCAGAGAGCCTGAAATTCAGGATCTGCAGCGCTTCTTGAACGCTATGGGCGCGAAGATAATGGGGGCAGGCACCGACACGATTACGATCGACGGCGTTGCCGAACTTGCTCCATGCCGCTACAAGATCATTCCCGACCGAATCGTAGCCGGCACGATCATGGTCGCCGCCGCCGCCACGCGCGGCGCGGTCACGTTGCAAAACACCCAGCCCGCCCACCTCTCCTCCCTTATACATGTTCTGCGCCGCGCAGGTGTTCAAATCGTAGTCGACGGTGATATAATAAAGGTTGATAGTGCCGCAAGGCCGAAGTCGATCGAGCGAATCGTCACCTCTCCTTACCCCGCTTTTCCGACGGATTTGCAATCCCAGGTGATGGTGCTTCTAACGCTTGCCGACGGGGTAAGCATCATGAAGGAAACGATTTTCGAAGGCCGTCTCAAGCATGTCGGCGAATTGTCGCGCATGGGAGCCGATATCCGCGTCGACATGAATGCAGCATTTATACGCGGCGTTACCCGTCTGTACGGGGCTACAGTGGAAGCGACGGATCTTAGGGCCGGAGCCGCCCTGGTCATCGCGGGACTCGCCGCGCAGGGACGCACGATCGTTGAGCAAGTGCATCACATCGATCGTGGCTACGACCGGATCGAGCATATGCTTACGAAGCTCGGCGCCCGGATATCCCGATTCTCGCCCGTGCCTAATAACGAACCAGCCAGATGACATCATGCAGTTAGATCGAAGCGTTCGGCTTTTCTGGAGAAATCGTGCCAGGGAAGCCGGCGTTTTGCAGGAAAGAGGGACAAGATATGAGCAGCGGTAACATGCCGGTGCTTAAAGAACCCGCCCGCAAACGCAAAGGCAACAAGAAGCTGCTTGCCATTCTGTTGCTATTGTTCGCCGCCTTGCTGGCCGTGCTGTTCTTTAATTCATCGATTAGCAAAATATCCGACATTCAAGCAACAGGCATGGAGCATACCTCCAAGGAGCAAGTACAGGAAGCGGCCGCCGTAAGTATCGGCGATGCCTTCTTCCAGACCTCGTCCGGAGAGATCGCCTCTCGCGTACAGCAGCTTCCGCAGGTCGAATCAGCCAAGGTCGTCAAGGTGTTCCCCGGCGTAATCAAGATTGAGGTGAAAGAGCATCCTGTCGTCGCGTTCGAGCTGATGCCTGACGGCACTGTGCAGGCGCTGCTCTCGAGCGGTGCCAGCGTGGAGGCGAGAACGGACGGCTATCTTTTGGACAAGCCGATCCTGACGGGCTGGAACGGGGAAGACTCCGTCAAACGCGAGCTGACAAAGCAGCTTGCGTTAATCCCTCAGAAGCAGCTGTCGGATTTGTCGGAGATTGCTCCCATCCCATCCAAGGCTTATCCCGACCGGATCAGGATGTATACGCGAACGAAGTTTGAGGTCATTACCGCCGTTTCGGTACTGCCGGACAAGATTGAAGCGTTGAACGCGGTAATCGAGACGCAGGAGCCCGGCAAGATTACGATGCTGCTGGCGGACACGTATGTTCCGTTCCATACCGACGATTCGGAAAATGATGGCGATAATGAAAAATAGACTACTCATTCGTTTAAAAGAATGATAGAATTTGTTTTACTAGCTTGGAGTAAGTTTGCCGTAACGGCGCGCCTTCCCGGCGACAAACCCCCTCTTTTTAAGACAAGGAAATCGCCCTTTCGACAGTGAAAATAATAATTCTGAAAAATTTGTTGAAAAAAGAGGGAAACTAAAAAGTCTGTTGAATATGTAGAGAGACTTGTTCATTTTTTGATCAGAAATGACGGGCGCTGCGTACTTGCATCGCCAGCTAGCGAGAAAGCCTATGCTCCCGGACGTTCCGAGAAGGGCGGCTGAGTGTGCAGGTCGTTTTTATCTCTAATAAGAATCTATTGACGACGAGGTTTGGAACTTCTACATTCTTATTGGGTAAACATAACATGAGATACTAATTATTGGAAACGGAGGTGCCGCGAATTGAGCAACAACGACATCATCGTCAGTTTGGACATCGGTACATCCAAGGTTCGAGCTATTATCGGCGAGATGAACAATGGAGCCATTAATATTATTGGAGTTGGTTCTGCCGACTCCGAAGGTATTCGCAAGGGAGCTATCGTCGATATTGACCAAACCGTGCATTCGATCCGCGCCGCGGTCGAGCATGCAGAACGCATGGTAGGCATTCAGATATCCGACGTTTATGTCGGGATTCAAGGCAATCATATTGCATTGCAGACCAATCATGGCGTAGTTGCGGTATCTAATGAGGACAGGGAAATCGGAGAAGAAGATATCGAGCGCGTGTTGCAGGCGGCTAAAGTTGTCGCTCTGCCTCCCGAACGCGAAATCATCAATCTCGTTCCCAAGCAATACCTGGTAGACGGATTGGAAGGCATATCCGATCCTAGAGGTATGATCGGCGTCCGCCTGGAAGTGGAAGCTACGATCGTGACCGGCACGAAGACAGCGATACATAATCTTATGCGCTGCGTCGAGAAGGCGGGTTTGCGAATTTCCGGCGTTATTCTGCTGTCGCTTGCTTCCGGCATGATGTCGCTGACGAAGGACGAACGTTCTATCGGCACGGTTCTGACGGACATCGGCGCAGGCTCCTGCACGATCGCCATCTACGATCAAGGCGGGTTGGCTGCGATATCGACGCTGCCGATCGGCGGAGAGTTCGTCACGAACGATATCGCCTACGGATTACGGACCCAAAGCGATCAAGCGGAGAAGTTCAAGCTCAAGTATGGCTGTGCCAATGTTGGCGATGCTGCGGACGATGTCCGCTTTAAAGTTACACGAATGGGCAGCAATATGGAGAAGGAATTTTCGCAGAAGGATCTGGCCAGCATTATCGAACCGAGGATGCAGGAAATCTTCCATCTCATCCGTCAAGAGGTTCGCAGGCTGGGTTACGGCGACAAGGTTAATGGCTACGTGTTGACCGGCGGCGCCGTCGCCATGCCAGGAACGCTTGCGCTTGCGCAGGTGGAACTAGAGTCCTCGGTTCGCATCGCTTTGCCTGACTACATCGGCGTAAAGGATTCCGCATATAGCAGCGGTGTTGGCATGATACAATACGTGTCCAAATATATGGGAGTACGAGGCTCAGGCGTCACGAAGAAAGCGGCAAGCCGCAAAGCCAGTCCCGCAGCTCCATCCAAACCCGGTATGTTCGAACGGATCAAAAATATGTTTAACGAATTTATTTGACTTTGACTGGGGGACAATGAGAGATGTTGGAATTCGACATGGAGCTTGAAACGCTCGCTCAAATAAAAGTAATCGGCGTTGGCGGCGGTGGCAGCAATGCCGTTAACCGTATGATCGAAAATGGAGTCAAGGGCGTCGAGTTCATTACGGTGAACACGGACGCCCAGGCTCTGCACCTTGCCAAATCGGAGCATAAGCTGCAAATCGGCGACAAGCTGACGCGCGGCCTTGGCGCCGGCGCCAATCCCGATGTAGGCAACAAAGCTGCGGAAGAATCCCGCGAAGCCATCATGAACCAACTCAAGGGCTCGGACATGGTATTCGTAACTGCAGGAATGGGCGGCGGCACGGGCACAGGCGCTGCGCCTGTCATTGCGGAGATCGCCCGCGAGTGCGGCGCGCTGACGGTAGGCGTCGTAACACGCCCGTTCACGTTCGAGGGACGCAAACGTTCCGGCCAAGCCGAGCAAGGCATCGAGGCGCTCAAGGAGAAGGTGGATACGCTCATCGTTATCCCTAACGACCGCCTTTTGGAAATCGTCGACAAAAAAACGCCGATGCTGGAAGCTTTCCGCGAAGCGGACAACGTGCTTCGACAAGCCGTACAAGGCATCTCCGATCTGATCGCCGTACCAGGTCTCATCAACCTTGACTTTGCGGACGTAAAGACAATTATGACGGAACGCGGTTCCGCGCTGATGGGCATCGGTATAGCAGCCGGCGAAAATCGCGCAGCCGAAGCCGCTCGCAAAGCGATCATGAGCCCGCTCCTGGAGACCTCGATCGACGGCGCGCGCGGCGTCATCATGAACATTACAGGCGGCAGCAACTTGTCCCTGTACGAAGTAAACGAAGCGGCTGAGATTGTCATCTCCGCATCCGATCCCGATGTAAACATGATCTTCGGCGCAATTATCGACGAAGATTTAAAGGACGAGATCAAAGTAACGGTCATCGCGACTGGTTTCGAGGCAAAGGCATCTGCCGCTCCTCAGCGCAAGCCGGGTTCCATTCCGGTAGAGCAGGTAGACACGAGACCTTCCCAAGCATCGTCCAGCGTGAAGCCTTTCGGATCCGGCACATCCAGCGATCAGCTGGAAATTCCGGCATTCCTTCGCAAGCAGCCTCGTGATAGATAATTCCTTACTAGACTATTAACGCCTCTCGGCTTGTCCGAGAGGCGTTTTTTCTTTTGGATCTCGACAAAAAAAGATACCCGATACCGTCATGAATAGACAGACTTTGAAATAGGATTACCATATACTAATCTCAATCGTTGAAGCGGGCATCCACTTACGATAGCGGCCACTGCCGGGCAGGATGGAAGGGGTTGGGCATGGCGATTTATATCGATATTTTATTCCTGCGAGAGCTGCTCGTTGACGGCGCCGTTCTTTTGACGACCGCCTGGGCTTGCCATATAAGGCCCAAGCCTTGGCGCGTGCTTGCTGCTTCCGTCTTTGGAGCTAGTTATGTGGTGCTCATGTTATTCCCGCAATTGTCATTTTTGTTCACGTTAGGCGTAAAAATCGGCTTCTCCCTCATCATGATATGGATCACGTTCGGTTTTCATTCCTTGCAGCGTTTCATCCGAACGACGTTAGCGTTTTATGCCGTTAATTTCGTAGCCGCAGGCGCCGTTCTGGGACTCTATTATCTGTTTATGCAGGGTTCCGGCGAAGTATGGAGGACGGTAACGTTCTCGGGCGGCAGCGTCCATGCGGAGCTCAAACTCGGCATCTTTTATTTCGCCGCCGCATTTGTTATCGGAATCTACGTGTATCGGTCCGTGTTATCGCAGAAACGAGAGAAAGTCTTAATCGGCACGCAACTTGCTGATGTGACGATAAGGATCGGAGAAGCGGAATATGGCTGCACAGGGCTGATCGACACAGGCAACCAACTGTACGATCCGCTTACGAGAACGCCGGTCATGGTTATGGAGGCGTCACGATGGGAAGCAGAAATTCCGGCAGTGTGGATGAAAGGCATCCGCGATGCCCAGGTCGACCGGCTTATTGCCGGGCAAGATACGGAGCCGTTCCCGTGGCAGGACCGGATGCGGCTGGTGCCGTTCCGCGGCGTAAACAGGGGCTCGCAATTCATGTTGGCGGTCAAGCCGGATTCCGTCCAGATCATGAGGGAAGGGCAAATATTCGAAACAAGCAGAGTGCTAATCGGGTTGGACGGCGGCAAGCTGACAGCAGATGGGACCTATCAAGCGATAATCCATCCGTCAATGGTACAACAACCGTCACAAGGTTCCGCATAATTCATCAGGGGAGGGATGGGCCAGATGCTCGTCAAGTACAAACTCATTATGCAGTTATATTATTATCGAATTTTATTTTTATTCGGACTAAAAAGCGAAGAAATTTACTACATCGGCGGGAGCGAGGCGCTTCCGCCTCCATTGTCCCGCGAAGAAGAGGAGTACTTGCTCGAGAAGCTGCCATCCGGAGACTCGGCCATACGCGCGATGTTAATTGAACGCAATCTGCGTCTGGTCGTGTATATCGCCCGCAAGTTCGAAAATACCGGCATTCATATCGAGGATCTTGTCTCCATTGGCGCGATCGGTCTCATCAAGGCGGTCAACACGTTTGATCCGGAGAAAAAAATCAAGCTTGCCACTTACGCCTCGCGCTGTATCGAAAACGAAATATTGATGTATTTGCGCCGCAATAGCAAGACGAGAACGGAAGTATCATTCGATGAACCGCTTAACATTGATTGGGACGGCAACGAGCTGCTTTTGTCGGACGTGCTGGGGACGGAGAACGATACGATCTATCGCAATATCGAGGAACAAGTAGATCGCAAGCTTCTTCATAAGGCGCTCGATAAGCTGTCGGAGAGGGAGCGCATTATTATGGAGCTGCGATTCGGATTGGCCGATGGCGAGGAAAAGACGCAAAAGGATGTAGCCGACATGCTCGGCATTTCGCAATCCTATATTTCGCGGCTGGAGAAACGCATCATCAAACGACTCCGCAAAGAATTCAACAAAATGGTATAGAGGAAATAAAAAAGTCCACTTTTGATCACGAAGTTTTTCTTAGAAGCGTATTCGACGTCGAATATTGAATTCAGCCGAAACTTCCGTTCCTCACGTAGCTCTGCTACGCTCCGGTACTCAGTTTCTAGCTTCTTCCAATCTTCTCGGTGCTGAAAACTGAACTTTTTTATTCTTATTGCAAATTTAAAAAATGACCTTATAAAAAAAATACGCTTGTCGAAGGTTGTCGGGAGCAGGAATAAAATGAGGACCCAGGGAGATAATGAACATTAATGTTGCTCCTTGGGAGGTAATCACGTTGACCCGAAACAAAGTCGAGATCTGTGGAGTGGATACCGCTAAATTGCCTGTTCTGACCAATGTCGAGATGCGCGAGTTGTTCACGGCCTTGCAGACCAGGAACGAGTGGGCAGCAAGAGAGAAGCTGGTTAACGGCAATTTGCGGCTCGTGCTTAGCGTTATCCAACGATTTAACAACAGGGGAGAGTTTGTGGATGACCTGTTCCAGGTTGGCTGCATCGGACTCATGAAGGCGATTGATAATTTCGACCTTAGCCAAAACGTCAAGTTCTCGACGTATGCCGTGCCGATGATTATCGGCGAGATTCGGCGATACTTGCGCGACAACAACCCGATCCGGGTGTCCCGGAGTCTGAGGGATATAGCGTACAAAGCGCTTCAAGTGCGCGACAGCCTGACGAATAAAAATTCGCGGGAACCAACGATCTTCGAAATATCCGAGGCGCTGAACGTGCCCAAAGAAGATGTCGTTTTCGCCCTGGATGCCATCCAGGATCCTGTTTCGCTGTTCGAGCCGATCTACCACGACGGGGGAGATCCCATCTACGTGATGGATCAAATCAGCGATGATCGCAACAAGGACGTATCCTGGATCGAGGAGATTGCCTTGCGCGAGGCGATGCATAAGCTCAACGACAGGGAGAAAATGATTCTGTCGATGCGATTTTTCGAAGGAAAGACGCAGATGGAGGTGGCCGACGAGATCGGTATCTCCCAGGCGCAGGTGTCCAGACTGGAGAAATCGGCCATTCAGCAAATGCAGAAGCACGTCAAAACTTGAAGTTGAAGTGCAATACACTAACGCTATGAATGCGTAAGACCATACACGTCCTAGTCGTCCGACAGAAATCCTTTTCTCCGCTTCCGGCGGAGAAAAGGATTTTTTTATTTAGGAAATTATGCGACATTCCAGACAAGTAGGCGAACGAGCAGCGTTAGACTGTCCAAATGATGTCGGCGAGGATTGGTGAAGCAAGCTTCGGAATTCAATTGATCAAAAATTTCTAAGCGGCGGTTTGGTTGGGCTAAGTAGGCCAAACGTAAACGTTATCGTTATTTTCACTTAAGGCCGGACATATTAGGCGAATGGCTCATATACTATACAAAGGACGAAAATGACAGCACGGTCAGTGCAACAATTCCGCCGGAAGAGTGGTGAGCATAAATGAAAATATCGGATTTCCAAGCCAAAGATGTTATTAATATAGTGGACGGCAAAAAGCTGGGACATATAAGCGACCTGGAGCTTGATCTGCGACAGGGACGAATCGATTCCATCGTCGTGCCTCAGATTACGAAGGTATTCGGCTTCTTCGGCAATGGCGGCACGGAGGTCGTCATCCCTTGGCGCAACATTGTCAAGATAGGTGCGGACGTGGTGCTCGTCCGAATGGATGAAGCCAAGACTATTCGGGATGAAGAAGATGAGTTGCATGTGCGGACCTGAGCGTATACACTTGTAGAATACAAGTCGCTGCCCGGAGATGCGCAGCGCTTAACGACAGTTAGCAAGAGGTGATCCGCATGGAACCGTTTCAACGCAAAGATGGAACAGCGAAGGAACCTTCGCTTTTTTTGTTGTCTCAATGGATGGATGGCGCACCCGGACTTACGGCAGGATTTTCCGGAAGGGCGGGAGGCGTCAGCTCCGCACCCTGGAATAGCTTGAATATCGGGCTGCATGTAGGGGATAAGCAAGGCGATGTCATCGAAAATCGAAAATTACTGACGGAAGATATCGGTTGGCCGTTTGAAGCATGGACCTGTGCGGAGCAGATCCATGGAGCCGCCGTCCATCAGGTGCGCGAAGGAGATAGAGGCCGCGGACGATCGTCGATGAAAGATACCATCCAAGGCTGCGATGGAATCATGACGGATGTAGAGGGTATTCTGCTAACGTCTTTCTACGCCGATTGCGTCCCGTTGTACTTCTTTGATCCGGACCATCGGGCGGTAGCGCTTGCTCATGCGGGTTGGAGAGGGACGGTAGGAGGCATTGCCGCAGAGACCGTTCGTCGAATGTCTGAGGCATACGGCACACGTCCTGAGCGATTGATTGCCGCAATCGGTCCATCCATTGGCGAATGCTGTTATGAAGTAGACGGCCAGGTCATTGCCGAAGTCGAAGCTTTGATGAACCGGCTTGGATTAAGCGAGACTTTGGCCTTGACCTGCATGATTCCCGAGGCAAGCGGCAAAGCGAGACTGAACTTGAAAGAATTAAACCGACAGATTATGATAAAAGCAGGAATTTTGCCGACTCGTATCGAATTAAGCAAGTGGTGCACGGGATGCAGGGTTGATCTTTTCTTCTCCCACCGCATGGAAGGCGGCAAGACAGGCCGTATGGCCAGCTGGATCGGAATGGCAGAAAGGTGATTGTTCAAGATGACTATACAGGATCGCATACAACAGGTTGAGCGCAGAATAGAAGATGCATGCCTCCGTTCAGGACGTAAACGCGACGAAATCGGCGTTGTTGCAGTAACCAAATATGTATCGCTGGAGCGGACCAAAGAAGCTTACGAGAGCGGCCTTCGACATCTCGGGGAGAATCGTTGGCAAGACGCGGAAGCCAAGTGGCGCACGCTTAATGAAGAATCGCCAGTAGAAGATAGCCCGATCTGGCATTTCATCGGATCCTTGCAGAGCCGCAAGGCAAAGGATGTAGTGGGCAAATTTCATTTCATCCATTCCTTGGACAGGCTGTCACTGGCCGAGGCGATACATAAGCAAGCCGTAAAGTTGAATGTTATCGTATCTTGTTTCATTCAAGTGAACGTATCCGGCGAAGAGAGCAAACACGGAATCGAGCCGGCAGAACTGCAAGGTTTCTTAGGCGCTCTTAAGGAATATCCAACCATTAAACCCATTGGATTGATGACCATGGCTCCTTACGAGCTGGAAGCGGAAGCTGCCAGACCCGTATTCCGAAGCCTGCGGGAGTTAAGGGACGAGATGCTGGCAACAGGCGCGGCAGACGAGACCTTTTCGCAATTGTCCATGGGGATGTCCGGGGACTTCGAGGTAGCGATCGAGGAGGGTGCAACCTGGATCAGATTGGGTAGTATTCTAGTAGGAAAAGAGGAGGATGAGCTATGAGCGTGATGAACCGATTCATGAATTTTCTCGGTCTGCAAGAGGAAGAAGAAGTCGTGGAGAGAGAACGCGTCGCTCAGCAAGACGAGCAGGAACATGAAACCACAGCTTTCGAACAACGTAGAAACAACAGGAACAACTCCGCTGGCGCTGCTGGCAGCGGTTCCGCCAACAATGTCGTCAGCATTCACTCGCAGAAGAACGTGCGCGTCGTGCTTAGCGAGCCGCGCTCGTACGACGAAGCGCAAGAGATCGCCGATCATCTGCGCTCCCGCCGGGCGGTTATTGTGAATCTTCAGCGCGTTCGCAGCGATCTTGCGCTTCGCATTGTTGATTTCTTGAGCGGTACGGTATACGCTTTAAACGGTAGCATCTCGAAGCTTGGACCGAACATCTTCCTGTGTACGCCTGATTCGGTTGAAATTCAAGGAGCCATTACAGAAATGCTTGCTGAAGAGAACGATTACACTAAAATGAGGTGACCTTGAGTTGTTTGAACTACAAGTTATTAACTTTATTAGTCTCGCATTAAACATCTACAGCTATCTCATCATCGGTTATGTCTTGCTGTCATGGTTCCCGAATGCCCGGGAAAGCTTCATTGGACAATTTTTAGGGAAAATCGTGGAGCCTTACATCGGCATATTCCGCAGATTTATCCCGCCAATCGGCGGCGTGCTGGATCTGTCCCCGATCATCGCGCTTCTCGCTTTGAATTTCGTGCGGATGGGTCTGATTGCCGTCGTCGGATTCCTGTTCGGTATGGGCTAAGGCGATGAGTATGAAAGCAAGCATATATGAACATTTCCACCCGGAAGAGAAAACGTTCGTCGACCGGGCTGTGGAATGGGTCGAGCGGTCCGCACAGCTTCACGAGCTGAAGCGGACCGATTTTTTAGACCCGAGACAAGCGCAAATACTGTCCATGCTGGCAGGACGCAATGCCGATGTCACGATACGTCTGGAAGGCGGTTATCCCGAGGCAGAGCGCCGGCGAGCCCTCATAGCGCCCGACTACCGCAGCCTGGATGACGAGTCTGCGGCTATTGCCGTATTAGCCGTCCACGCGAGCGGGAACGGCCACCTGGAGCTGGATCATGGCGACTTCCTGGGGGCGCTGCTCGGGCTAGGCATTAAACGCGATCGAATAGGCGATATCCATGTCCACGAGAGCTTCGCCCACATTATCGTCACTGATGAAATCGCCGATTATTTGAATAACCATCTGCGCCAGGTTCACCGTTTAGCCGTTTTGACAGAGCTGCTTCCCATCGAGAAGCTGCAGGCGCTGCTCCCCAAGCTGGAGGAGATGAGCTTGACGGTCGCTTCCATGCGTCTGGACGGCATCGCAAGCGACGTCTACCGGATTAGCCGCTCGAAGATTGTGGATCCCATCAAAGCCGGGCGCTGCAGAGTGAACTGGAAAACGGAAGAGGATCCCTCCGAGCCTCTGAAGGAAGGCGACGTCGTGTCGTTCAAGGGACTCGGGCGGTTCAAGGTGCTCGAAGTCGACGGCGTAACCAAAAAAGGCCGAATCCGCTTAACGGTCGGCAAATTCGCATGAACTTCGAACGAACGTCCAGCAAGCTCGCCAAGCCAACGCGGGGTGCGCTTGCTCCGGCTACCGCCGAATCCAAAGAGAAAATCGATAGAACGGTCAAACACATGCTGTCGCATATGCGCGAGCCGTTAACGAGGGATTTCCTCGCATCCATAGCGGGACTGCAACAGGAGCACTATTCTCGTATTTTCAAGAAACATACGGGTTATAGTCCCCTGGAGTACTTGACCCGCATCCGGATCGAGGAGGCCAAACGGCTATTGCGTCATTCCGGCGAGTCCATCACCGAAGTGGCTCGCAAGGTCGGATTCGTCGATCCTTATCATTTCAGCCGCAGGTTCAAACAGATGGTAGGGGTTGCTCCGGCTTATTACGCGGAGCGGCGGGATCGCCGCGTCGTGGCTTCATACGGCTACGGTTATCTCGCAGCGTTAGGCGTGGTTCCCCTGGCTATCGATTGGAATGCTTTGGGGGCATGCCCGGTGCCGGCCGGCATGACGACGGGGCGGCTTCAAGCGGCCGGCGATCGGTTGTCCGTCCAAGATTTCGCGGCATGGAGCCCGGATGTCATTTTGGCCGCAAGCGATGATATCGAACAAGAAGTGATGGACATGGAATCTTGCGAGGTTATCGTGGCGGATCCCTTGCAGGATCCCATCTACAACCAACTGCCTTCAATTGCAGGCCGGCTTGAATTGCTTCCGGCAGCGGAAGAATGGATCGCGCGATACGAGCAACGAAGGGACCGACTGCGTACGCGTATTCGCTCCGCGATCGGCGATAGCCGGGTAGCGATACTGCGCATACGGGAGCAAGGGCTTCAGATGTACGGCATGCTGAACATGGGTTATCCCGTCTATCGCTCCCTAGGCGCCCAGCCTCCCGACAAAATCAAAATGCAGTCGGTCGTGAACGCTTATTTTCATTCCAGCGTCATCGATCCCGTCGAGCTTTCGTTCTATGGCGCGGATTATCTCTTCGTGATCCTGCAGCCGGATGACGGGGCTCAAGCGTTCTTCGAGACGTTGTCCCGCACGGAGGAGTGGAAGAGGTATTCCCCCGTGGCCAACGGCAAAGTATTCTGGTTGGACGTCGGGCGCTGGCTGTCGTTCGATCCCGTCTCGATCGCCGAGCAAATGGAGGAAGCCGCCAGGTTATTGTTGGGGGAAGGGCGTCACAAACATCCATCGGGCGCGCAATAACCGTCCATGGCTTGCATGGGCAATTCCGTATACACTGATGGTGATATTAATAATCATTATCATCAGGAGGTTCTTATGCAACGATCGCGGGGCAAGAGAAGGGGTTTAGGGGTTCTATTTATGTTAACGGCGGTCCTGATAATGTTGGCCGCATGCGGTTCGGAGAATTCGGGCAACGGGAACGAAGCGGCTACGCAAGCGCCAACGGCATCGGCGCAGCCGGAACCGAAGGCAACCGCCGAGGCATTGCCGGAGACGAAAAAAGTAACGGACGATCTTGGCCGGGAAGTCGAAGTGCCGGTACAGCCCACGGCGATCGTGGCGGGGGAGTTCGCAAGCGAACTGCTTGCCCTGGGGATCAAGCCGGTAGGTTCCGGAGACAACGGCTTCAAGATTGTGTACACGCAAGCGGAGATGGAAGGCGTGGAGCGCATCGGAGACCCGCCTAACCCGGAGACGGTCACGTTGCTCGCTCCGGATCTCGTCATCGCGCCTACCGTGTTCCTGGAAATCTATCCGGAACAAATGGAACAGATCGGCAAGATCGCCCCGATCTTCTATATCACCTTCGAGCAGGATCCCATCTACGATATTTTCGCGAAGATCGCGGATCTGGTAGGCAAGACGAAGGAAGCGAAGAAGTGGATCCAAGAATACGAAGCCGAGGCGGCAGCCGCCCGAGACAAGCTGCAGTCTTCCATCGGCGACGAGACCGTGACGATCTTCCGCGTGGAGAAGGGCAGACTACGCATCTACCTGAACCGGAACTTCGCGGGATATATGCTCAGAAGCGGTCTGCTGGCGAAAGCGCCGGAGGCGGTGGCCGCCGAGATCGAAGGAAATATATTCGCTTCGGCCAAGGAAATTTCGCTGGAGCTGCTGCCGGAATACGCGGGCGACCACATCTTCCTGATCGTGCGCGACGAAGGCGACGACAAGGCGGCTTTCGAGGAAATCGAGAAGTCCGGCCTATGGAGCAATCTGGACGCCGTCAAAAACGGCAACGTCCATCGGCTCGAGACGGACAAGTATTACGGTTCCGATATCGTGACCATTCGGGAGACGATGAAGGAAGCGCTGGGCATGCTGGCGCCATAGCGAAACGGGAAGGCTCCTTCGACAATCGGGGGAGCCTTCTTTATATTAGGAAGGAAGCCGCTTACGCTGGGAAGAATTGTCGAAATCATGGCTTTCGTACACAAATAGTTTTATGCGGCAGCAGGAAAAAGGGATAACGTTGTCGAATCCTACTCTTCAACAGGCTGGCGTATTGCAAACGGAGAATCCGTCGTCCGCCACGTAATAACTTCATACGAGGGGGTGCTCCAATGCCGTTATCGCCATTGGACATACATAATAAGGAATTTTCCCGCAGATTACGCGGATACGATGAAGACGAAGTGAATGAATTCCTTGATCAGGTCATTAAGGATTATGAATCCCTGATTCGCGAGAACAAGGAAATTCAGAACCAAATGCTTTCGCTGCAAGAGAGGCTGAACCACTTCTCCAATATCGAAGAAACCCTCAGCAAAACGATTATCGTCGCGCAGGAAGCGGCCGACGAGGTGCGCAACAATGCAAAGAAGGAAGCTCAGCTGATCATTAAGGAAGCCGAGAAGAATGCCGATCGCATCGTCAACGATTCGCTCAACAAGTCCCGCAAGGTCGCCCTGGAAGTGGAAGAACTGAAGAAGCAGGCGTCGATCTACCGCGCGCGGTTCCGCACGCTTGTGGAAGCGCAGCTAGAGCTGCTGTCGCAGGACGGCTGGGAGACGCTGGATTCGTCCAGCCGCGATTCGGAGCGCGAATTGTTGAGGGGTTAGGGGCTGGCTGGAGACAGCTTCGATGTTTGCATGAGAAATCTTGCGACAATATCGTTTGACATTCGTTCGAGAATTCGTTATAACTTAACTATTAAAGGCAACATAAGATGAATGTAACTTCCTTGACGAGAACAAGTACGTATCGGAATCATTCCACAGAGAGCCGGCGATTGCTGCAAGCCCGGCGTATGAGCCGTTACCGAATATCCTCTCCGAGAAGCGCCGCCTAACCTGCGAGAAGTGCAGCATTAAGCGTCGACGGCCAGTCCTCCGTTACAGGGACCGCGAATCGAAGTCGGGTTCGCAGACAAGGTGTCGCAGCCGCTGATCGTCGTCGGGATGATCGGAGAGTTCCTATGGTGGAGCTGTACAGGCTGCGGAACAAGGGTGGTATCGCGAGCAAACCTCGTCCCTTTACAGGGGCGGGGTTTATTTTATTTTTTGCCGACATATCAATTGAAGGAGCTGTTGAGTGATGCAACGCGTAGACGTTAAGGAACGCGCGCGCAGCCGCGAGCTGCGGGTACTGGCGCAATGGAAAGAAGAGGACACGTTCAGGAAATCGATCGAGAACAGGGCAGGCAAGCCGAATTTCGTCTTTTACGAGGGACCGCCGACAGCCAACGGAGCGCCGCATATCGGCCACGTCCTCGGACGGGTTATCAAGGACTTTATTTGCCGCTACAAGACGATGTCCGGATACCGTGTCGTGCGCAAAGCGGGTTGGGATACGCATGGCTTGCCTGTAGAGCTTGGCGTCGAGAAACAGCTTGGCATCTCCGGCAAGCAGGAAATCGAAAATTACGGCGTAGAAGCTTTTGTGAAAAAGTGCAAGGACAGCGTGTTCGAGTACGAGAAGCAATGGCGCGAATTGACGGAAGGCATCGCCTACTGGACGGATCTGGATAATCCATATATTACGCTGAAGAACGAATATATCGAGAGCGTGTGGCATATCTTGTCCACGATTCACAAAAAAGGGCTGCTGTACCGCGGCCATCGGGTAAGCCCGTATTGCCCTTGCTGTCAGACGACGCTGAGCTCGCATGAAGTCGCGCAAGGCTACGAGGACGTAAAGGATCTTAGCGCGACCGCGAAATTCAAGCTGCAGGATTCCGGCGAATTCATCCTGGCTTGGACGACGACGCCTTGGACTCTCCCGGCGAACGTAGCGCTTGCCGTAAACGCCGAGCTTGATTATGTTCGCGCGTCGAAGGACGGCGAGGTTTACATTGTGGCAGCCGCATTGGCGGAATCCGTCCTGAAGGAGAATTTCGAAATCCTGTCCACCGTGAAAGGCGCGGAACTGGTCGGCCGTTCTTACGAGCCGCCGTTCCGATACGTGCCCATCGAGAAAGGCCATATCGTTATTGCCGGCGACTTCGTCAGCGACACCAGCGGTACGGGCATTGTCCATATCGCGCCCGCGCACGGCGAAGACGACTACAAAGTCGCCCGCGCGAACGGCATCAGCATGCTGAGCGTCGTAAACAATGCCGGACGCTACGTAGACGAGGTAACGGATCTTGCGGGACGTTTCGTCAAGGATTGCGATGTCGACATCGTGAAGATGCTTAGCGAGAAGGGGCTGCTCTACTCCAAGGAGCGTTATGAGCACAGCTATCCGTTCTGCTGGCGATGCAAATCGCCGCTTCTGTATTATGCAACGGAGAGCTGGTTCATCGAGACGACGGCGGTCAAGGATCAGCTCATCGCGAACAACAGCAAGGTGGACTGGTACCCGGGCCATATCCGCGAAGGCCGTTTCGGCAAGTTTCTGGAGGATCTGGTCGATTGGAACATCAGCCGCAACCGTTACTGGGGCACGCCGCTTAACGTTTGGGTTTGCGAGGAGACAGGACAGCAGTATGCGCCGGACAGCATCGCGGATTTACGTGCCCGTGCGGTGGGTGAAGTGCCTGAGGATATTGAGCTTCATAAGCCGTATGTAGACGACATTCTGCTGAAGTCGCCGTTCGCGGAAGGCGCCGTTATGCGTCGTACGCCGGAAGTAATCGACGTCTGGTTCGACAGCGGCTCCATGCCGTTCGCCCAGCAGCATCATCCGTTCGGAGATGAAGCGACGTTCGAGGAGCAATATCCCGCGGACATCATTTGCGAAGGCATCGACCAGACGCGCGGCTGGTTCTTCAGCCTGTTGGCCGTATCCACGCTCTATAATGGCAAGGCGCCGTACAAGGCGGTTATCTCGACGGGACATATCCTGGACGAGAACGGACAGAAGATGTCCAAATCAAAGGGCAACGTTATCGATCCATGGGAGATCATCAACGAGTACGGAACGGACGCATTCCGTTGGGCGCTTCTGGCCGACAGCGCTCCTTGGAACAGCAAACGATTCTCGCGCGGCATTGTAGGCGAGGCGAAGTCCAAAGTTATAGACACGATCGTAAATACGCACGCGTTCTACGCCTTGTACGCAACAATTGACGGCTTTGATCCTGCGCAGCACAAATCAGGTAGATCGGACAACAAGCTCGACCGCTGGATTACGTCGAGGATGAACAGCCTGATTGCTCAAGTTTCCAAAGGCTTGGATAGCAACGACTTCCTGAATCCGGCCAAAGCGATCGAGAACTTCGTGGATGAGCTCAGCAACTGGTACATCCGCCGTTCGCGCGATCGGTTCTGGGGCAGCGGCCTCTCTGCCGATAAGATAGCTGCATATACGACGCTGCGCGACGTGCTGATGACGTTATCTCGTCTGATCGCCCCATACGCTCCGCTTCTCGCGGACGACGTGTACCGCAATCTCGGCGGCGAAGACAGCGTCCATCTGGCCGAGTTCCCGGCTGCGGATGAATCGCTGATCGATGCCGCGCTGGAACGGGATATGGACAGCGCGAAACAAATTGTCGAGCTTGCGCGGAATGTGCGGAACGAAACATCCATCAAGACGCGCCAGCCGTTATCCGAGTTGATCGTATCGCTGGATCGCGACTTCGCGATTGCCGAATACGAGGAAATCATCAAGGACGAAATCAACGTCAAGGCCATCACCGTTCAAACCTCGGACAGCGGCTTTGTTGATTTCACTTTGAAGCTGAATCTCAAGGTTGCCGGCAAGAAATACGGCAAATACGTAGGCCCTATCCAGGCATCCCTGAAAGCCATGACGCCAGACGATACACGCGCCGTTGTTAACGGAGGAGGCTACTCCTTCTCGACCGACGACGGGGTGTCGCTGGAAATCTCCATCGATGAGCTTCTTGTGGAGAAACAAGCGAAGTCGGGCTTCGCATCGGCATCGGACAGCGGCGTGACCGTCGCGCTAAATACCGATATTACGCCTGAGCTGGAGCAAGAGGGATGGGTTCGCGAGGTGATTCGCGCCGTTCAGGACACGCGGAAGAAGCTGGATCTGCCCATCGAGAAACGCATCGACCTTGTGCTGGACGCCGAGCCGACGCTTCAAGAGGCGCTTCGGACGTTCGAGAACGTGTTGAACGAAAACGTATTGCTTCAATCCTTATCCTTCGGGGTAACGGAAGGCATGGACCGAGTTTCCCTTGGCGATAAGGAAATTGGCATTTTCATCAAGGGTTAAGGTTATAGTATAAGAGTGAGAAGCCCGCTTGCCGCCATGCCGGCGGAGCGGGCTTTCCTTGTTCTGTAACGGAGGTGTAATGTTGCGATGCGAATGAAACGGGATAATTCGAAGTGGACGGACGACAAAGAAGCGAGGAAAGAGTCGAAGCAAGCGAAACACGAAACCCAGTCTGCCGTGCACGAGCCTAAGGACCTCACCGTGCTTCAAAGATCGCTAGAAGCCGTCGACAAGAGGCTGGAGAACGTGGCCACCAATATGGAACGTACCCATATTGCGGAGTACGTCGATCTGCTCAACAAGCCCTTAAAGCTAATCTGGCGCAACCTGCTTGCCGGAACGGCAAGAGGCATCGGTATCGCAATTGGCTTTACTTTCTTTGCTGCCACGATTTTGTATGTGCTTCGAATTCTCGGTGCGCTCAACCTGCCCATCATCGGCGATTATATTGCGGATATCGTGAAGATCGTACAGATTCAGCTGGAGGGCAAACAATATTAATTGAAGCGTACTTACGAATAAGAGTTAATTCTCATCGAATTGATCATCGTATTGCAAGTCGGAATCGCCTTCGTTGCTATGCATGTACCGGTCGTATTCCCGATTGCGCACGATCGAGACGTGACGGCCGGTAATGTCTGTTGCCACAAAGCTTTCGAGCGGCTCCACGAAGCCGTCGTTCTCGTCCGCTTCTATGCCTACGTGGTCGTAATCGGCGACGTCCCGGTTCTCTGACATGGCAGGCGAATCCGCATTGCCGAAGCGCTCTACGATCTGCCAGGCATCCTCGCCATCGAAGCCGTTATATTCATGTTCGTCGAGGCTGCTTCTGCCGAACGGAGGCTTTAGAAATATTTCCTCGACGGGACGATTATCGCTCACGATGTTTCGCGGTGCATGATCGATGCAGTAGAGGGTGTCAGGTGCGGCATCGAGACGCTCGAACGGTATATCCTTGCCGCATGCGACGCAAGTTCCGTAGCTGCCCTTGTCCATGGCGTCGAGGGCAGCTTCGATTCGTCTAAGGTGCAACTCCTCTTGCTCCAGAAGCGCAATGTCCTTTTCGCGTTCATACAGCTCGGATGCGACATCTCCGGGATGATTGTCGATAGGCGAGAGCTCGCCTGTAGAATCGCGCAAAGCTTCGGACAGTCCATCATGTTCGTTCTGCTCTAACCGTGATTCGATATCGGCTTGGTCATCCGTTAATCTGCTTCTGAGCAGGTCGCGTTGCGATTTCGATAATGAGTTCATGGAATGGGGCACCATCCTTTGTTGATCAATCTTCGTCTTGTCCTGCGTAGTTTCTGCCGAATGGCCGGATTTCAGTATGGACATGCATGGAAGCCTGGTTATTGCGCATCGTACCCGCATGATGCCCGCCTCGCTGCGTTGGCTCCGTACCCGTTCCTGTGCTACACTATGTGGAGCGGTCGTATGTGCCGGAATACATAGCCATCTCAAACTTTATAGGAGTGATCCCATGCGTGTTTTCTTGTATTATCTGCTAGCTGTATTCGTGTTCGTGCTCGACTTTATTACCAAAAAAATCGTAGCGACCCGAATGGAGCTGTACGACGAGATCAGCGTGATCGGCAATTTCTTTCTGATCACTTCGCACCGGAACAGAGGCGCCGCATTTGGCATTCTGCAGGAGCAGCGAACGTTCTTCATCATTATTACGACCGTTATTTTAATCGGGCTGATTACTTATATTCAGCTCATGCGCAAATCCGGCAAGCCGATTCTGCTGACGGGCCTCGCGCTTGTGCTGGGCGGCGCAGTCGGCAATTTCATCGATCGCGTTCGCTTCGGCGAGGTTGTCGACTTTTTCAAGTTCAACTTTGGCAGCTATACGTTCCCGATCTTCAATATTGCGGATTCCGGCATCGTGATCGGCGTCGGATTGATTTTGCTGGATACGCTGCTCGTCGCCAGGGATGAGAAAAGAAAACAAAACCAAGAGCAAAACAAGGAGCCCGAACAACATGAGCAGCAACCTGTCTCTTGATCGCGAGGACGATCTGGAATGGCGGATACGGCCTGAAACGGCTGGAGAACGCGCGGACAAATTTATAGTGGATCAACTGGCCGAGCTTGGACAAGCCGGCTTGTCGCGCACGCAAGTGCAGGAATGGATCAGAGAAGGCGCGGCTACGGTAAACGGACGTTCGATCAAAGCGAATTACAAGCTGAGCGAAGGAGATACCGTCGTCCTGGTCATTCCCGAGGCGCAAGAAGCGGATATTATGCCTGAAAATATCCCCCTCGACATCGTGTATGAAGACAGTGATCTCATCGTCATCAATAAACCGCGAGGGATGGTCGTCCATCCCGCTCCCGGACATTCCTCCGGGACGGTTGTCAACGCGTTAATGTATCATTGCAAAGACTTGAGCGGAATCAACGGTTTGCTAAGGCCGGGTATCGTGCATCGGATCGATAAGGATACGACGGGCTTGTTGATGGCCGCCAAAAATGATCTTGCGCATGTTTCGCTGGCAGAGCAGCTCAAAGAGCATAGCGTCACGCGCAAATACATCGCGCTCGTGCATGGAAAACTGCCGCATGACCAAGGAACCGTGGACGCCCCGATCGGCAGGGATGCTGCCGATCGCAAGCTGTTTACCGTCACGGATCGCAACAGCAAGACGGCCGTCACTCATTTCGTCGTGCTGGAGCGAATCGGCGAAGACTATTCGTTGTTGGAGCTCCAGCTCGAGACTGGACGCACGCATCAAATCCGCGTCCATATGAAATATATCGGCCATCCGCTGGCAGGAGATCCAGTCTACGGGCGCAATAAGACGGTTCCGCTGAACGGACAGGCTCTGCATGCGGCAGTGCTGGGTTTCACGCATCCGCGTACGGGAAAGAGGCTGCATTTTGAGGCCGCTTTGCCAAGCGATATGGAACAAATTCTGGTTAATCTGCGTCACCGCTAACAAGTGCAAACTTTTGCTCACATTCTGCATGATCCTTGACGTCCAAGTACGATATCCTATATTCAATCGGATAAAAATCGAAACAAGGACAGGTGAATGCAAGTGACATCCATTAACCAGAACTATTTGGAGCTGCAAGGCAGCTATTTATTTTCCGAAATCGCAAAACGCCGTACGAAATTTATGCAAGAGAATCCCCAAGCCGAAATTATTAGTCTCGGTATCGGAGACGTAACGCGCGGCTTGCCGGAAGCTGTCCTTAAAGCTATGCACGGAGCGGTAGACGAGCTGGCGCAGCCGGTATCGTTTCGAGGTTATGGCCCCGAGCAAGGCTACGACTTTTTGGTCAATGCGATCATCGAAAACGACTACAGGACCCGTGGCGTGGAAATCGCATCGAATGAAGTATTCGTGTCAGACGGCTCCAAGTGCGACGTAGGCAATATCCAGGAGATCTTTAGCGCGGACAGCATTGTAGCGGTTCAGGATCCTGTATACCCGGTTTATGTAGATACAAACGTTATGGCAGGACGCTCCGGAAAGTACAACGGGGAGACGAAACGCTACGATAATATCGTCTACCTGGCGTGCACGGCGGAGAACGACTTCAAGCCGCTTCTGCCGGACCGCAAAGTGGATCTGATCTACCTATGCTATCCTAACAATCCGACTGGAATGACGCTGACGAAGGACGAGTTGAAGGTTTGGGTAGACTATGCTCGCGAAAACAATTGCCTTATTCTGTTTGACTCCGCGTACGAAGCTTTCATCCAGGAGGATGACGTTCCGCATAGCATCTACGAAGTGGAAGGCGCCAAGGAAGTCGCGATCGAATTCCGCAGCTTCTCCAAGACAGCCGGCTTTACTGGCGTACGCTGCGCTTACACGGTAGTGCCGCGCGGGCTCAAAGGCCTTGACGCTGCCGGCAACTCCGTCGTGATCAACGACCTGTGGAATCGTCGCCATACAACGAAATTCAATGGCGTCTCCTACGTGACGCAACGCGGCGCCGAAGCGATCTATTCCCCGGAGGGCAAGGCACAAATCTCCGAGCTGATAGACTATTACATGACGAACGCGGGCATTATCCGCGAGGGTCTCGCTTCCATCGGACTGGAAGTGTTCGGCGGCGTAAACGCTCCCTACATTTGGCTAAAGACGCCGCAAGGCATGGATTCCTGGAGCTTCTTCGACAAACTTTTGTCCGAAGCCAATATCGTCGGTACTCCGGGCGTAGGCTTCGGTCAAAGCGGTCAAGGCTACTTCCGCCTGACGGCATTCGGCAGCCGCGAGAACACGGTTAAGGCGGTCGAACGGATCCGCAAGCTGAGCTTGTAAGGCAGTTTGATCGAACATGAACGTATTGCCAACGCTACCCTTGAATAGGCTGCTGGATTGGACGAACACTAACCACGACTTCTATAACCAACGGTTTTCATTCGACAACATCGGCTATGATGGCATTGACTATTGACATTGCTTGTCGAACGTGGGATAATTCCAATGATACTAAGCAGAACCTTTAACTCAGTCCCGAGAGGCTGGCAAGGTAGCGTGAATATTGGTCATTAATGGACGGAATTGGACAATCCACCCGCATTCGTGTTTTTGAAATCATGATGCGACGAGTGGGCTCCGATTTTTTCCCGACTGGTCACAGACTCCTTGCGGACATCTTCGCATGGAGTCTTTTTGTATGACCGACGTCGGGACGCGCTAAATGTTGGACGACAAGGAATCATCGGATGAGGCGAGGCAGAAAGGAGCGCGGACATGGCAGAAGAAGAACATCTGGTCATTATGGACGATACGGCGATACGCCGTGCGCTTACGCGGATCGCTCATGAAATCGTCGAGAAGAACAAGGGCATTGACGATTGCGTAATCGTCGGCATTCGGACTCGCGGCGTTTACATTGCAAATCGGGTAGCCGAACGCATCGGCGAGATCGAAGGCAAGCCGGTACCGGTACGGGAACTGGATATTACGCAATATCGGGACGATCGCCAAGACGAATCGGTTGCGACGGCCAAGATGGAATCGGCTGCCGCACTCGGCGAGATTGACGGAATCCCATTCCGGACGAAGGACAAACGGATCATTCTGTTCGACGACGTATTATATACCGGACGTACGATAAGGGCTGCCATGGACGCGCTGATGGATTGCGGGAGACCGCGCAGCATTCAACTTGCCGTGCTCGTGGACCGCGGCCATCGCGAACTTCCCATCCGGCCGGACTTTGTCGGCAAAAACGTGCCAACCTCCAAACAAGAACAAATCCAAGTATCGCTTCAGGAGATCGACTTGAAGGATCAAGTGACCATCATTCATCATAGGGGGTAAGCGGCATGACGGTAACGCAACTGAAGGAGCGCAGCATGCTCGGTCTGAAAGAGCTCGACAAGGCGGAAATTGAAGGTATTTTGGATCGGGCGGCATATTGGGAGAACCATCCATCCAAAGTGCACTCGCATATGGCTGGAAAATTCGCTGCAAACATGTTCTTCGAGAACAGCACGCGGACACGCTTTTCGTTTGAAGTCGCGGAGAAAAGACTTGGAGCGGAAGTGATCAACTTCTCCGCTGCTGCTTCCAGCGTGCAGAAGGGCGAGTCGATTTACGATACGGTGCGCACTCTTGAATCCATGGGCATAGACGTCGGCATTATCCGGCTAAAGCCGATCGGCGTTCTCGCTGAACTGGCCGAGAAGATCAAGGTGCCGCTCATTAACGCCGGCGACGGCAATAATGAACATCCGACACAGGCGCTGCTGGATATGTACACGATTCGCAAACATTTTGGCAGCAGTCTGCAAGGGCTAAACGTATCCATTATCGGGGACATACTGCATAGCCGAGTAGCGCGTTCCAACTTGTACGGACTTCGCAAGATGGGAGCGAACGTCAGCTTCTGCGCCCCGGACAATATGAGAGCGATGGAGCTGGATGCACCATATATTCCGATAGAAGAAGCGATTGGGGCCGATGTCGTCATGATGCTGCGCGTACAGCTGGAGCGTCATGAGAGCGGCATGCTGAACTCGGCGGAATCCTATCGCGAACAGTTCGGGATGACGGCGGAACGTGCTTCGCGAATGAATTCGCATGCCATCATCATGCATCCGGCGCCAGTAAATCGGAACGTGGAGATCGACGACGAGCTGGTGGAGCATCCGCAATCGAGAATTTTCCCGCAGATGGAAAACGGGGTTCCGGTAAGAATGGCGGTTGTGGAGCGGGCGCTAAGTTAGACAATCAGCTGGTCAGCTGTCCAGCTTCATTATAAGAGCCTCTTTTAAGGCGGGCGAGACAGAATCGGACTTTTGGGTCGAATGGAGATGTCAACATGTCATTATGGATTAAGAACGGCAATGTCTGGAACGAGGGGACAAAACGTCTCGAGAGCAAACATATCCGTATCGAGGACGGCATCATAGCCGAGCTTCTCGATAGCGGAGCGGATGTCGACACAGGATCGGCAGATGCTGTGGATGCAGGAGGCAAGCTGGTGTCGGCAGGCTTTATCGACATGCACGTACACTTGCGGGATCCGGGCTTCGAACATAAGGAAGACATCATTACAGGCTCGCGCTCCGCAGCCAAAGGCGGATTTACAACAATCGCCTGCATGCCGAACACGCGCCCGGTCATCGATAAGCCGGAGACGGTCAAATATGTGGTCGACAAAGCGAAAAATGCCGGTATCGTAAAGGTGCTGCCTTATGCGGCCATCACCAAGAACGAACTGGGCCGAGAGCTGACCGACTTCGCCGCTCTTAAGGAAGCAGGCGCGATCGGTTTCACGGACGACGGCGTAGGCGTACAAAATGCGCAGATGATGAAAGACGCGATGGCGCTGGCTCGATCGCTCGACATGCCGGTCATCGCACACTGCGAGGATGATACGCTTGTGGAGGGCGCTTGGGCATCGGAAGGCGAATTCTCCCGCAAGCACGGCATCAAAGGGATCCCGAACGAATCGGAAGCCATCCATGTAGGCCGCGACGCTCTGCTGGCCGAAGCTACCGGCGTTCATTACCATGTCTGCCATGTCAGCACGGAGCAGTCGGTCAGACTTATCCGTCTGGCCAAGTCGGTCGGTACAAAAATTACCGCAGAAGTTTGCCCGCATCACCTGATCTTGTCGGATGAGGATATCCCGGGGCTCGATGACGCTAATTGGAAGATGAACCCGCCTCTTCGCACGCCGCGCGATGTTCAAGCCGTAATCGAGGGTCTGGAGGACGGCACGATCGACATGATCGTCACCGACCATGCGCCGCACAGCGCGGAAGAGAAGGCTCGCGGAGTTGATCTTGCGCCATTTGGGATCGTTGGCTTCGAGACGGCATTCCCGCTGCTCTATACGAAGTTCGTCGAGACCGGCCGCTGGAGTCTCGGATTCCTGCTGGAGAAAATGACGAAGGACCCTGCCCGCGTGTTCCGGTTAAACACGGGAAGGCTGGAGGTTGGGGCGCCTGCCGACATCACGATCGTCGATCTGGAGAGCGAAAGAGCGGTAGATCCGGCAGATACGCTGTCCAAGAGCAGCAATACGCCTTTCGGCGGATGGCAGCTCAAGGGTTGGCCGGTAACGACAATCGTGAATGGAAACATTGTTTGGTCGGAATAAATTCACATAGAGGGCATTTAAATGAGAGTTCAAAAAGTTCGGTTTTCAGCACCGAGAAGATTGGATGAAGGTAGAAACTGAGGAGCAGAGCTTAGCAGAGCTAAGTGAGCACCGGAAGTTTCGCCTGAATTCAATATTCGATGTCGAGTAGGCTTCTTGGGATACTTCGTGATGGGAAGCGGACTTTTTGAACAACCTTACTAACAGCTGAGGAGTGAGACGGATGCAAGCAAGATTATTGTTGGAAGACGGAACGTTGTTCACCGGTCTGTCCTTCGGTGCGGAAACGCAAATGACGGGCGAGGTCGTTTTTAATACAGGTATCACAGGTTATCAAGAGGTGCTCTCCGATCCATCCTATTGCGGACAGATCGTTACGATGACCTATCCATTGATCGGCAACTACGGCATTACGCGCGATGACTTCGAAGCGCTGCGCCCTCACATTCACGGCTTCGTCGTTCGCCGCCATGAGCCTGTTCCGAGCAACTGGCGCGCGCAATATTCGCTGGGGCAACTGCTGAAGGAGTACGGCATTCCCGGCATCAGCGATATCGATACGCGCATGCTGACTCGCAAGCTACGTCATTTCGGTACGATGAGAGGATTGATCACGACTGGCAACGAAAAAGTGGAAGAACTGGCCGAACGCCTGAACGCATCTCAACTGCTGAGAGATCAGGTAGCACGCACATCCACCAAAAATGTTTTCTCCAGTCCTGGCAACCGCGAGCGCATCGTATTGGTCGACTTTGGCGCCAAAAGCGGCATCCTGCGCGAATTGACGCAACGCGGCTGCGACGTAGTCGTAGTTCCGCATGACACGACGGCAGACCAGATTCGCCGCTTGGCACCTGACGGCATTCAGCTGTCCAACGGCCCTGGGGACCCGAAAGACGTACCGCATGCCGTGAAGATGATTTCCGAGTTGATCGGCGAATTCCCGATCTTCGGCATCTGCCTTGGTCATCAGCTGTTCGCGCTGGCTTGCGGAGCAGACACGGGCAAGCTGAAATTCGGTCATCGCGGCGGCAACCATCCCGTCAAGGAGCTGGCTACGAACCGCTGCTACATTACATCGCAGAACCATGGCTATACGGTGCTTGACCATACGGTTCACGGCACGCAGCTGACAGTGACTCACATCAACAACAATGACAAAACAATCGAAGGCTTGAAGCATAACGTACACCCTGCCTTCTCCGTTCAATATCATCCGGAGGCAGCGCCTGGTCCGTTCGATTCCAGCTACCTGTTCGACGAATTCCTTGAGATGATCCGCGAGCACAAAAAAAACAACCCGCAAAAACCTCGTCAAGCCGTCTTGTCGGAGACGTTGAAAGGAGAGCTTGAGTATGCCCAGAAATAATGAATTGAAAAAAATTCTCGTGATCGGCTCCGGGCCGATCGTGATCGGACAAGCGGCGGAGTTCGACTATGCCGGTACGCAAGCTTGCCAGGCACTAAAAGAAGAAGGCTACGAGGTTGTGCTTATTAACAGCAACCCGGCTACGATCATGACCGATACGAACATGGCGGATAAGGTTTATATCGAACCGATCACGCTGGAGTTCGTCTCCCAGATCATTCGCCAGGAACGTCCCGACGGCTTGCTGCCTACGCTTGGCGGTCAAACCGGCCTTAACATGGCCGTAGAGCTGGCGCGTGCAGGCGTGTTGGAGCGCGAGAACGTTAAGCTTCTCGGCACGCAGCTTATCGCCATCGAGAAAGCGGAAGACCGCGACTTGTTCCGTGATCTGATGCGCGAGCTGGAGCAGCCGGTGCCTGAGAGCGAGATCGTTACGACGGTTGAAGATGCCGTCGACTTCGCGAACTCCATCGGTTATCCAATCATCGTTCGGCCTGCGTACACGCTTGGCGGTACAGGCGGAGGCATCTGCGCGAACGAAGAAGAGCTTCGCGAAATCGTGGCTTCCGGCATTCGCTACAGCCCGATCAGCCAGTGTCTCATCGAGAAGTCGATCGCCGGCATGAAGGAAGTAGAATACGAAGTGATGCGCGACGCGAACGACAACTGCATCGTCGTCTGCAACATGGAAAACTTCGACCCGGTCGGCGTGCACACGGGCGACAGCATCGTAGTTGCGCCTTCGCAGACGTTGTCCGACCGCGAGTACCAGATGCTTCGTTCCGCGTCGCTTAAAATCATCCGCGCGCTCAATATCGAAGGCGGCTGCAACGTGCAATTCGCGCTGGATCCGCACAGCTATCAATACTACGTCATCGAAGTGAACCCGCGTGTAAGCCGTTCATCCGCGCTGGCTTCCAAAGCGACAGGATATCCGATCGCGAAGATGGCTGCGAAGATCGCGGTAGGCTACACGTTGGATGAGCTGGTTAACCCGGTTACGGGTCAAACTTACGCATGCTTCGAGCCGACGCTCGACTATATCGTATCGAAGATTCCGCGTTGGCCGTTCGACAAGTTCGTTAGCGCCAACCGCAAGCTCGGAACTCAGATGAAAGCTACCGGCGAAGTTATGGCCATCGGCCGCACCTTCGAAGAATCCATCCATAAAGCTGTTCGTTCACTGGAGATCGGCGCTCACCGTCTGCATCTCAAGGAAGCGGGTTCTCTGGAAGATTCGGTACTGCGCAATCGCCTGGAGAAGCCGGATGACGAGCGTATGTTCCTCGTAGCGGAAGCATTCCGCCGCGGTTTCTCCCTGCAAGAAATTCAAGACATCACGAAAATCGACTGGTGGTTCCTTGACAAAATCGAGTCTATCGTCGCTTTCGAAGACCGTCTGCGCAAGGAAGCAACGCTGTCGGCGGGAACCCTGTACGAAGCGAAGCGCAAAGGTTTCTCCGACCGCTCCATCGCGGAAATCCGCAAGGAAGGGTTCCCGAACGGCAGCCATACAACAGAGGCGGAGGTTCGCGCATTCCGATTGCAGAATGGACTAAAGCCGGTCTACAAGATGGTTGATACGTGCGCGGCCGAGTTCGAAGCGACTACACCGTACTACTACTCCACGTACGAGGTGGAGAACGAAGTGACGGAGACGTCTAAACAAAAGGTTCTCGTGCTCGGCTCCGGTCCAATCCGGATCGGTCAAGGCATCGAGTTCGACTACTCGACCGTTCACGCGGTGTGGGCGATCCAGAACGCGGGGTACGAAGCTGTTATCATCAATAACAACCCGGAGACGGTGTCGACGGACTTCAGCACTTCCGACCGCCTCTACTTCGAACCGCTTTTCTTCGAGGACGTTATGAACGTCATCGAACAAGAGAATCCGATCGGCGTAATCGTGCAATTCGGCGGCCAAACCGCCATCAACCTTGCTGCGCCTCTGGTTAAAGCAGGCGTACGCATTTTGGGCTCCAGCCTGGAGAGCATCGACGCGGCGGAAGACCGCAAGAAGTTCGAAGCGCTGCTTCGCAAGCTGAACATCGCGCAGCCGGAAGGCAGCACGGTAACATCGGTCGAAGAAGCGGTTGTAACGGCACAGAAGCTCGGTTATCCGGTGCTTGTACGTCCATCGTACGTTCTGGGCGGACGGGCTATGGAGATCGTATACTCTGATGAGGAACTGCTAAACTACATGGAAGTAGCCGTGAAGATCAATCCGGAGCATCCGGTCCTGATCGACCGCTACATGATGGGCAAGGAAGCGGAAGTCGACGCGATCTGCGACGGAGAGACGGTTCTGATCCCGGGCATTATGGAGCATGTCGAGCGCGCAGGCGTTCACTCCGGCGACTCCATTGCGGTCTACCCGCCGCAATCGCTCTCGGATGACATCAAGCAGCAGATCGTTGAAATTACAATCAAGATCGCGAAAGAACTCGAGGTCATCGGTCTCGTTAACATCCAATACGTAATTCACAATGAGAAAGTGTATGTGATCGAGGTTAACCCGCGTTCGTCCCGTACGGTTCCGTTCCTGAGCAAAGTGACGAACCTGCCGATGGCGAACCTGGCGACCAAAGCGATTCTCGGCACAACGCTTGCTTCTCAGGGCTATGTGGACGGTCTGTGGCCGGAAGACGAATACGTCTCCGTCAAGGTGCCGGTCTTCTCCTTCGCCAAGCTGCGCCGCGTCGACCCGACGCTGACTCCGGAGATGAAGTCGACGGGCGAAGTAATGGGACGCGACGTGCAGTATGCGAAAGCACTGTACAAAGGTCTCATCGGCGCAGGCATGAAAATTCCGACATCCGGAACCATCATCGCTACCGTGGCCGACAAGGACAAAGAAGAAGCGGTGGAGCTGCTTCGAGGCTTCAACCAAATCGGTTATAAAATTATGGCAACCGGCGGTACGGCGGATGCGTTAGAAGCGGCAGGCTTGTATGTGCAACGCGTGAACAAGCTGAGCGAAGGTTCGCCGAACATTCTGGACATGGTCCGCGAAGGCAAAGCGCAATTCGTCGTCAATACGCTGACGAAAGGCAAGGCGCCTGAGCGCGACGGCTTCCGCATACGCCGCGAAGCAGTCGAGAACGGAGTCGTTTGCATGACATCGCTTGATACGGTCCGTGCGCTTCTCCGCATGATGGAGACGATCAACTTCTCGTCCCATGCCATGCCTGTGCTGAGCAAATCCGGCAAATAACAAGTAAATAGGGGGAATCGCAGATGAAGCTGACAAGCGAACAGGCCGCGAAACGCATCATGGTGGCTCTGGATTATCCGGACGCCGCGGCGGCCGAACGACTGATCGAGGAGCTGAAGGGCATTCCCTGTTATATGAAGGTGGGTTTGCAGCTGTTTTATGCTGCAGGCCCATCCTTTGTGGAGAGCCTTAAGAAACGCGGATATTACGTCTTCCTGGATGTCAAAATGCACGATATACCGAATACCGTCAAAGGCGGAGCGAGCAGCGTAACGAAGCTGGGCATCGATATGTTTAATGTCCATGCAGGCGGCGGCACAGCCATGATGGAGGCTGCGATGGAAGGCGTTCAAGCGGCGCTCCCTAACGGCAGTACCGCGCCAGCGGTCATCGCGGTGACGCAGCTTACGAGTACGAGCGTCTCTGTTATGAACGAACAGATCGGCATACCCGGCCCAGTGGAAGAGTCGGTCATTCGTTATGCAAAGTTGGCAAGAACGGCAGGTCTGCAAGGCGTCGTCGCTTCACCGTCCGAGGTCGTCGCGATCAAGTCCGTTTGCGGCGGTAATTTCGTCACGGTAACGCCTGGCATTCGTCCTGCCGGTTCTGATGTCGGAGACCAATCCCGCATCATGACACCGGGCGAGGCGTTACGCCAAGGAACGGATTACATGGTTATCGGAAGACCGATAACGGCGTCGCCGGAGCCGCGCGCCGCGATTGAATCTATCATCGAGGAGCTGATTGCAGTTGACTAAGCTGACATTATCGAATTTGCCCCAAGAGATCGCGAAAAGCCTGCTGAAGATTGGAGCCGTTGCTCTTCGTCCGAACGAACCGTTTACATGGACATCGGGTCTCAAATCGCCGATCTATTGCGATAACCGCTTGACGATGGGTTATCCCGAGATTCGCGATATGATCGCAGAGGGATTCGCGACGATCATACGCGAGCGTTATCAAGATGCTGCGATCATTGCGGGCACGTCGACAGCGGGCATTCCGCATGCCGCTTGGGTGTCGCAGAAGCTGAACCTGCCTATGGCATACATTCGCGATAAGGCGAAGGGACATGGCAAACAGAATCAGATCGAAGGCCGCATCGCCGAAGGTCAGAAGGTTATCGTCATCGAAGACCTGATCTCGACGGGCGGCAGCTCGCTGAAGGCTGCTCAAGCCGTTCGTGAGGCGGGCGGCGAAGTGCTTGCTGTACTCGCGATCTTCACGTATCAATTTGATTCCGCCGCAAAGTCATTCGAAGATGATGGATTCCAGCTTGAGACGCTGTCGAACTACTCGGCGCTTATACAAGAAGCGGCGCAGCAAGGGCTCGTGGCAGAAGCTGATGTATCGACGCTTCAAGCATGGCGCCAAAATCCTCAATCGTTCGGGAAGTAACGATATTCTCTGCAGTAGTTGTAACACCCGAAATAAAGAACGTTCCGGTTGAGAGCCGGAACGTTTTTTTTCGACAAATAAAATTTAAAAAGTTTAGGGTTGCTGTTACATATTGCCTTCGTTTTATCCGATAAATAAGTATCGGTAATAAGACGAGGAGAGAGACGAATATGAAAATTTCAGTTGGTTTAAAATTGGTTGTTTTGGCAGCTGTTCCTTTGTTTTTTTATACGATGACCGGACTTATGCTTTTGGGAGAGCAACGGAAAGTATTCGACGATATGAAGTCGTCCATACACGAAACCTCCAATCAGGTTAGCAGGCTCATGCTTAATGCAGACCGCGATCTCTATCAAGCCAACAATGCTTATCTTCTGATCGAATCGGGCGCGTTGGACGCGGCCTCGCTAAAAACGATGAATGAAGAGATGATTGCGAACAAGGATCAAGCAATCGAGAGAGTCGCTTCCGCGAAGACGTTAATGGAATCCGCTGGATTGCTCCAACTGGACAAAGGAGAATCCGCTGCGAAAGTCAGCGACATTTTGAATTCGTTTGATGACAACTATAACGCATGGTTTTCGGCGGCTTCTGCGGCAGCAAATGACGGCAAACCGCTTGCCGTAAATCCGGAAGTCGACTCCTTGTTCCAGACCGCCCGCACCGGCGTAGACGAAGTCGTGAAGAACATTGAAGCCTTTGCGGACGAGAAGATGGAGGAGATCGAATCAAACCTGGACTCCTCGCAGCTCTTTACGTTTGTCGCTGTCATCGTCGTTACTTTGCTGCTTCTTGTTATGCTGATCCTGATTACGCGCGCGATGACCTCTACGATCAGAAAAGTACTCGAAAAGACCAACCTGGTGAGCCAAGGAGATCTGACATCGCCGCGCGCCGCCAAGTATGGCAAAGACGAGCTTGGACGGATCCTCCATTCCGTGGACGACATGATCGAGAGGATGCATGGATTGATCTCGGGAGTCGTCCAGAACGCCTCCGAAGTTAAAAGTTCCTCCACGCGCTTATCGATCGCTGCATCGGAGTCCGCGGCGGCATCGGAGCATGTGGCGGGACAAATCGCGGAAGTAACGCAAAATTCCGAAATGCAGGCACGGGGCGCTGCAGAGACTTCTCGCGCCATCGAAGAGATGACGGTTGGCATAGGCCGCATCGCGGAAAATACGTCGACTATGGCGGATCACTCCGCTTCCACTTCGATAGAAGCAGACGAAGGCCGTGAAGCGCTGAATCGTTTGGAAGAACGAATGCAAGGCATGGTTGATGTCATTCATCGCCTCTCCGGAATTATTGAAACGCTCGAGAAGCGTTCCGGACAGATCGGCTCCATCGCGGAAAACATTACGACTTTCTCGAACCAAACGAACATTCTGTCGCTTAACGCATCTATCGAAGCTGCTCGCGCCGGCGAACATGGCAAAGGCTTTGCAGTCGTTGCCGGCGAGATTCGCAAGCTTGCCGCAAGCTCTCTCGCATCTGCGGAAGGCATTAACGATCTCGTAACGGAAACAAGAGGGGAGATCGCCAACGCTTCGGATGTTATGCGTCAAACGCTTGCAGAGGTGGAAGATGGCAATAATCGCGTCGCTCAGCTGAACCTCCGCTTAAATGCGATTAGTGCCGCAGTCAACAAGATGACGGAGCAGCTGCAGGAAAGCTCGGCGATAACGGAGCAGATGTCCGCGAGCTCCGAGCAGGTAAGCGCGTCTTCGGAACAATCGGCGGCTTCGGCTGCCGCAAGTCTGGAGAAAACGGAAAACGTAGCGGCTGCTACGGAAGAGCAGCTGGCGCTGACGGACAATATTGCAGACGCATCCCGCACGCTGGATCATATCGTGGATCAACTGGGAGCGGCCGTTGGCCAATTTAAAGTAAAGGCATAAATGGACATCATGCTGCTCCGTTATTCCCTGCGGTGCAGCGTTTTTTTGCTAACGAAAAAAGTTAGGGATAAATGCCCAAGATGCGTAACTTTTTCTTGGTCTATTCCGTCTATGATGTAAGATTAGAAATATGAAGATAGAGAATGCGGGAGGGGTATGCCGGTACGGAACAGCAAACGATGAAACAAGAGATGATCGAGCAAACTCCGAACAGCAGCGTTGACTCTGCCCAAGATAAGCAGGGCGGAGATAGCGCAACTGGCGGACCATTGCTGTTAGTTAACCAAGTGGAACGAATGTTCCAGGTTGGCAGCAATACGCTGCATGTCCTCAAGGGCATTCAGATGTCCGTTATGCCCAATCAGCTTGTCATGCTGAAAGGTCGTTCTGGCTCGGGCAAAACGACGCTGCTCAACTGCCTTGGAGGATTGGATACGCCGAGCAAGGGAGAAATCCTATTTAATGGCCTTCCTTTCAGCCGAATGAGCGACGACGAGCGAACCCATGTAAGGCGCAGGCAGATGGGTTTTATTTTCCAAGCGTTCGCGTTAATGCCCTTGCTGTCTGCCTGGGAGAACGTTGAGCTCTCGCTTCGCATGGCGGGAACGCCAAGGTCGGAATGGAAGAGTCGAGTTGAGCAGTGCCTTGAGCTGGTCGGCCTGGAGAAGCGGATGCATCATCGTCCATTCGAGCTTTCCGGCGGCGAGCAGCAACGCGTAGCTATCGCGAAGGCCATCGCTCACAAGCCGCTCTTGCTGCTAGCCGACGAGCCGACTGCAGAGCTGGATACGGGAATGTCCGCACAAATTATGTCGGTTTTCCAAAATATCATCACAACAGAAAACGTCTCAATTTGCATGACTACACATGATCCTACGATTTTGGAGGTTGCCGACCATGTCTATGAAATGGTGGACGGGAAGTTTATCTAAACAGTCCATAATAGCCGCGCTGAGCGTATCGCTGGTGTTCGCAGGGGGATGCTCGTTGCTGCCAGACGAAAAAGCGGAGGAGGTGCTGCCGGAGATCGTTCCGCCTCAAATTTCGAAAAGGCCGGAATACGAGGTAACGACAAAGACGCTGGAGACAAAGGTTCAGGTCATCGGCAAAGTGATTTCCACCCAGGAAGAAACGTTGTATTTTACGCTCGAAAATAAACACTTGAAAGAGCTTTACGTCAAAACGGGCGATACCGTGCAAGCGGGAGACCTTATTGGAGAGCTTGATGTCGAGGATTTAAAGAAGTCGCTCCGCAATGAGAGACTCGCGTTTAAACGCGAAGAAAATGCCATGAAGGAAACGCTCCGGATGCGCGACGAGATGGAGCCGCTGGAGTTCGAGGAGAAACAAATCGCCTTCGAGGAGAAACGCCAGAAGCTCGTTGACATGGAGGAAGAGATCGCCAAAGCGACGATCGTAGCGCCTTATTCGGGGACAATCGTATCGGTGAGCGCGCAAAAAGGCGATGTTGTCAAAGCCTATGCCCCGATCGCGATCGTAGCGGATACCGCTCTTATGACGCCGGCGGCCAAGCTGACGAAGACGGAGCTCGAGAAGATTGCTCCTGGCATGGAAGCCGTCGTGACGATCAGCAGCGTCGGCAACTTCAAGGGAACGGTAAAGCAGATGCCGGTGAAGACGACGGAAGGCAATAACGGCAACAACCCGCCTCAAGGCGAGAATAAGCCGGAGCGTCCCGAGGATTTCATGATCGTTGACCTCCCGGAATTGCCGAAGGACATTGCGCGCGGTACGCCGATCTCCATTAATATTATTACGAAACGGACGGAAAATGCAGTCGTTATTCCGCCTTCCACTCTCCGTAACATCGGTTCACGCACTTATGTTCAAGTTATCGATAATGAAGGCAAACGCGAGGTGGACGTCGAGGTCGGTCAGCAGACTGCTACGGATATCGAAATTTTGCAGGGGCTGAAGCCGGGGCAGAAAGTCGTAGGTCGATAAAACATGGGTATTCCGCTGTTTCGATTCATATTCCGCAAGATGTGGAATACAAGATGGCTGACGTTAAGCACGCTTGCGGGACTTACGATGGCGGTCGCGTTCGCGACAAGCATTCCGATGTATGCGGACGGAGCGCTTAAGCGCGTCGTTGCCCAGTCGCTGCAGGAAAAGAGCACCGGCATGCCGGCAGGCTCGCTGCTCATGCGTTTTCAATCCACCCCTGGCGAGAAGACGGACCTGACGGCATTGGCAGAGCTGGAGCGATACATTAAAGAAGAGGTTCCGCAAAGCATTGGTTTTACATATGACACGTACCAGAAAACGTATTCTATCCGCAGCTCCGATGTTGTACCGGAGGATCCCAGCAAGGTCGATGCGGGCCGCAACAGGCAATTGTCTCTAATGACAATGTCAGGCCTAGCCGAACATGGCGAGATCGCACAGGGCAAGTGGTTCGACGATGGAGCAGGCGACGGAGAAATCATCGAAGCCGTCATGATGGAGGAGGCGATGTACCGCAACGACATCCATATTGGCGATATATTCGAATACCCGGTATACGGCGGACTTAATCTGACGTTACGGGTTAAGATCGTCGGCGCCTTTAATCCAGTCGACGCCGCTAACCCTTACTGGTATCAGGGTCTGGAAGGGCTGCTTGGCTCGCTGCAGGTCAGCGAAGCCGTCTTCCAGAAGGTGCTGCTCGAGAAGTTTGGCATACCGCTGCATAACGGCGGCTGGTATTACGCATTCGATCTGTCCGAGGTTAAGACGAGTCAATTGTCTCCTCTTGGCAGAACGCTGGAGCGGCTTAACATCGAGCTCTACCAGCGCATGAAAGATACGCGTGTGGAAATTTCGTTCGCGTCCACATTGACGGAATTCCGCAAGCAAAGCTTGCAGCTTCAGACATTGCTGTTCACGCTTGCCGCGCCGATGATTGCGATGGTATTCTACTTCATCGCGATGAATGCGCGCCAATCGTTGGATAAACAGCGCAGCGACATCGCTGTGTTGCGAAGCCGAGGCGCAGGAACGCGGCAGATCATATGGATTTATCTGCTGGAGGGCCTGATGCTAGGTGCTGTTGCTTTGGCTACGGGACCTTTTATCGGCTGGTTCATGGCAAAAAGCATCGGCTCTGCTAACGGTTTCCTGTCTTTCGTCAACCGGGCATCGATTCCGGTCGGCTTTTCGACGGAAGCCATCATCGCAGGTTGCGCGGCGGTATTGCTGGCTATTTTAGCCACAGTAATCCCGGCCGTCATCTACGCGCGTTCCTCCATCGTGAGCTACAAGCAGGAGCTCGCGCGTTCGGACCGCAAGCCGGTTTGGCAGCGTTGGTTCCTTGACGTGCTGCTGCTCGGCGCGGCTGGTTATGGATGGTATATGTTTAATGAACGTCAAATGCTGACGTTCCAGACGGGCATGACGACGGATCAGCTTAATGTGCAGCCGTTTCTGTTTTTCGTGCCGGCGTTAGCGATATTCGCATTAGGTTTGTTCTTCCTGAGGCTGTTCCCATGGCTGCTTAAGTTGTTCAATTGGCTCGGACGCAAGTTCCTTCCGGTGCCGTTGTACTTGACGCTGACGCAGCTTTCGAGATCGTCCAAAGGGTATTACCCGCTAATGATTTTGCTCGTGCTGACACTCGGTCTTGGCGTATACAATGCGTCTGCCGCGCGCACGATCGATCTCAACTCGACCGAACGCACCTTATATAAATACGGATCGGATGTCATTATTCAGACCGTATGGGACGGAACTCCTGTAGTAACGCCTCCAAGCGGCGGGAACGGCGGCGGCAATGGCGGTAACGGAGGTAACGGAGGAGGTTCCGGCGGCGGCGGCAATGGCGGAGGAGGCAACGGCGGTGGCGGTGGCAATGGAGGCGGAGTGCCAACACGTTATCTATATAACGAGCCGCCATTTGAGATCTTCCGTACATTGGATGGCGTGGAAGCGGCAGCCCGCGTATTGAAGGCCAAGGGCAATGTCGTTATCTCCGGCAAGTCGATCGGTCAGGGAACCATTCTCGGCATCGACAACAAGGACTTCTCCGAAGTGGCCTGGTTCCGTGATGACTTGTACCCGGTGCATCCGTTCCAATACTTGGCGAATCTCGGGCTCGTGGAGCATGCTGCGATCATTCCGACCGGAGTCGCGGAGAAATACCAGCTTAAGCTGGGCGATACCGTATCCGTTGGCTTCACGGATGGCATGATCGACTTCTCCATTGTAGGCATTCTGCCTTATTGGCCGAGTCAATATCCGGATAGATCGCCATTCATTATTACGAATCTCGATTATATCTATGACCAGATTCCGATCATGCCTTACGAGGTATGGCTGAAGATGGAGCCGGACGCATTGGTCGCGCCGATCGTCGATAAGCTGCAGAAGGAAGGCATTGAGCTCGCGTCTGTAGACGATGTGCGGACGCAACTCATAACCGAGTCCAAACATCCGACGCGGGGCGGGGTATTCGGCATTCTGAGCTTAGGGTTTCTTGTATCCGTCGTGATCACGCTTGCCGGATACATTCTATATTGGTTCTTTAATCTGTCCGGTCGTGTCGTGCAGTTCGGCGTATTGCGAGCGATGGGTTTGTCGCGTAAGCAGCTTACCGGCATGATGCTTCTGGAGCAGTTGTTCACCGCGGGACTTGCTATCGGTCTCGGCATCGTGATCGGAAAAGTCGTCAGCTTGATCTTCCTGCCGTTCCTGCAGACTGCGGATAACGTCGCAGAGACTGTACCGCCTTTCCGGGTCGTGTTCGAGGCAAGCGATACGAATCAGTTGTTCTACGTCGTTGGTTTTATGATGTTCGTAGGCGCGTTGCTGCTCTTCCTGCACATCCGGAGATTGAAGGTACACCAAGCGGTCAAGATGGGAGAGGAGCGTTAACGGTCCATGATTCATTGCGAAGGGTTAGTCAAAATTTATAAAACCGATGATCTCGAGGTCGTTGCGCTTCAAGGCTTGAACTTGACGGTCGAGGATGGCGAGCTGATGGCGATCATCGGCAACAGCGGCAGCGGCAAGTCGACGCTGCTAAATACGCTGGGCGGGCTCGACCGCCCCTCGGCTGGTCAGGTAAAGGTTGGACCTTGGGATCTACTCAAAATAACGGAAGAGGAGCTTGTCCAATACAAGCGCGAAACCGTAGGGTTCATCTGGCAGAACAACGCCAGGAACCTGCTGCCTTACTTGACGGCGCTTGAGAATGTCGAGATGCCGATGATGCTTTCCGGCAAGGTGGATCGCGAATATGCTAAGCAATTGCTGGAGTGGGTCGGCTTGAAGGAGCGGATGTACAACAAGCTCCATCAATTGTCGGGCGGCGAGCAGCAACGCGTGGCGATCGCCATCTCCTTGTCCAATCGTCCCAAGCTCCTGCTCGCGGATGAGCCGACCGGCTCCGTTGATACCGCGACGTCGGATATGATCATGGGGATCTTCCGGAAGCTTAATCGCGAGATTGGCGTCACCATCGTCATCGTTACGCATGACATGACGCTTGCAAGCAAGGTCGATCGGGTTGTTGCCATACGAGATGGACTAACGAGCACCGAATTTATTAAACGGAATCCGAATATCGGTCTAGATGGATCCGATTCTGTGCAGCCGACCGCGAAAGGTCTGACGGGCGTGCATGAAGCTTATGTAGTCGTCGATCGGGTAGGGCGGCTGCAAGTACCCAAGGAATTTCTTACTGCACTGGGCATTAAGGATAAAGCAACAATGGAATTCGACGGAGAGCGGATTATCATCTCTTCGCCAAAATTATTGGGGGGTAATGGCAATGATAAATCCTAGTAAACAATCACGTTTCTCCAGATGGACTATGCTGGGCATGTCGCTGACGCTGACTGCGGGCATGTTGTCCGCTTGTTCGGGCGGGAACGATCCTTCCGGAGCAGAGACCAGCGTTCTGCGTATTGGCGTCTTGTATGGCGGTTCTGACAATGAGCCGTACTTCCGTCAGCAGTATACCGATATGTTCGAATTCCAATACCCGAATGTCGCATTCGAGATCGTTGGGGCGATCAATTACGACAATCAACGATTTACGCAATCCTCGGAGCCTGGCAAGCCGGCTGATCAACCTGATCCTTATGAAGAAATGAAAAAGCTGATGGAAGGGCAGAATCCGGTAGACGTCGTCGTCATCGATTACAATCTGCTCAGAAGATTCACGCAGGATAACCTGCTTAAGCCGCTTGACCCGCTCATTGCGAAGGATAAATTCGACCTTTCCGATTATGTCCCAACGGTTATTGAAGGGATTAAAGCGGCAGGAGACAACAGCATCTATGCTCTGACTCCGACATTCACATCTTCTGCGCTCTACTACAACAAAAAGCTCTTCGCAGACAAGGGTGTTGAGCCGCCGACTGACAAAATGAGCTGGAACGACGTATTCGCCAAAGCTCGTCAGGTTGCCAACGGCGAAGGCGTCGACCGTACGTTCGGCTTCTCGTTCAACCGCTGGAATTCCGACGGCTTTAATGATGTGCAGAACTATAGCACTGCGCTTCAACTAAGAACATGGGATGACAAAGGCGAAAAAATGCTTGTCAACAGCGATCAATGGGCAGAAGTATTCGACACTGTGTCTGGTCTGTATAAAGAAAAAATTGTACCGGATCAAGAGTTCATCAATCAGATGTACGAAAAAATCGCCCAAGGGGGCGGCAATGATCCGTTCTACGGCGATCTGTTCGTGCAAGGCAAAGTAGCGATGATGATCAGCGAATCTTATTACGTCAGCGAATTAAAGAAATTCAGCGATAACGCTGCAAGCATCAAGGACTTCGAGATGGTAGACTGGGACGTCGTCACGGTACCAACTCATCCGACCAATGTCGATTCCGGCGGCAACATCAATTTGAGTCAGTTGATGGCGATTAATACGAAAGCTCAGAATCCGGACGGTGCTTGGGACTTTATCAAGTTCTCCAATAGCAGAGATTGGGCAAAGCTGAAATCCAGAAGCAACTACGAACTTGTGGCTCGTAAGGAATTCCTGAAGCCGGTAGGCGGCATGACGTACAATATCGATGCCTTCACGCTTCTGAAGCCGCTCCCGCCATCCTCTGTCAATGAAGAAGCGATTTACCGTGAAAAGCCAGGTATCTGGGAAGCGCGTCAAATTGGTTACGAGATGTTCCAGAAGGTGCTTGATGGCACCATGGAGACAAAAGCGGCCCTTGCCGAGTGGGAGACCCGAGGCAACGCGATCCTCGCCGGAAAATCCGAAATGGGCGAAGGCGGCGGTGTCGGCATTCCGAGACCTTTAGATGACGTCAAAGTCGAGGCTACGGTTGAAGAAGCAGTAGTTGCTGAGTAAGCGAATCGTGAGAGTATAATCGAAATCCCCATGCACATGTTAGCCTTGTGCATGGGGATATTTTCATGGGGATTTAACTATCGCGGAGCTGAAAGGACTGGTAAGCGGTCCAGCCACCTTGCTCCGTCTGGTAGAGCAAATGAACGCGATCGATGACCGTTGTAAGCTTCATCTGCTTCATTCTCAGGTTGCCGTACAGGTCATGGAGCTCTCCTGGGGGCATATTTCTGCCAATCGTAATATGAGGTGTGTAGACGTAATTGTGGAGCGTCTGTGCCAGCTGTCCGGTGCAAATGGTCTCTTGAAGCGTCAAGACAGGAGCGGGGTCCTCCAAGGCGAAATAGAGCGTCGGCGTAACAGGAAAAAACGTGGATACCCGATTAAATGTGACCTTGAATGGACTTAATGACGCAGTCGACTTGGACAGATGATCGACAGCAAGCTTTAAAGTGGATTCATCCCATTCTTCGGCTTCCCGGATCGTCATATGAGGCGGAATATTGCAATAGTGGGGATCATGGCGAATTCGCCATTTATTTGCTTCGTCCTGGACGTTTTTTTCGGGAAAGACGCAAATACCGAACAGCATTCTGACCAACTCCTTATCTGCAGATGGTTATTTCTAATAGTATACCCATAAGACTGCTTTACTAAGAACTTCTGGCAACGGACGATTGACATCAAGATGCAATGGATTTCCGGCTTTGGGGTAAACTAACTGCATATTACTCGTCGAATAGCGGGAGGGCATCATGATGAAGATACAATGGGTATATTGGCTGCGTCTATATGAGACTAAATTTCAAGCGGGCTGCTTGGTCAGGCGGATGGAAAATGATTGGTGGATCTACGGTTATGACTGCCCTCGTGAGGTAGAAGTATTCCGTTCCAAGAGAGGCAGATATGGCGTACGATTTTTACCGTGAATTTTTTATAAAACTAATGCTTGACTGGAAAGGTTCACCTGTAGTATATTAATTGATGTCGCCATTAAAGATGTGGTGTTGAAAGTGGATAATTTCGCGGGGTGGAGCAGCTCGGTAGCTCGTCGGGCTCATAACCCGAAGGCCGCAGGTTCAAATCCTGCCCCCGCAACCAAACTCGACTATAACGTTATTATAACGTCTTCGAGGGCCCTTAGCTCAGTTGGTTAGAGCGGTCGGCTCATAACCGATTGGTCGGGGGTTCGAGTCCCTCAGGGCCCACCATTTTTCACACAAACATTGCTATCCTGCCGGGGTGGCGGAATTGGCAGACGCACAGGACTTAAAATCCTGCGGTAGGTGACTACCGTACCGGTTCGATCCCGGTCCTCGGCACTTTTAATGCATTTAATGGAATTACATAGCGTTAGTTGTTTTAACGTCAGTTAGAACACGGGACACCTCCATCATATGATGGAGGTTTTTTGTTGTGCGAGTAGCGTTATCCTTCGCACGCTACCCCGTCGCCATCCCGATCCAGCTGAGATCGATAGCCGGGATCGCCTTTATGCAGGGGAGCAGCTCCTGCTTCCTTGACCGCCGTACAGTTCGCGTAATACGTTTCCTTCGCAGGCTGCGGTTCTTGCGATTGCTCGGCCGTCTCCGGCTCGGGAAATAGCTTAGAGGGCTTATCAACGACGAATAAAACCTTCGTCCCATTCGCATATTCCGACAGTTGATTGCCCACCCAGCTCCCGGCCCCGCGATTATCGCTGGCATCGATGTAGGCGACGCTGGCTCCTTTGCCGCCCTCCTTGCACATGGCCATCGGCCATTCATCACGGTCATAACCTGTTCGTGTTTCAATGCCTGCAAGCGATTCCTTGCGATTAGCTTCCGCGCCTTCACGATCGATTGTGCAGATATTGGAGAAACCTTGTTCAATAGCACCATGAATATGGAGAGCCGTTTCCGGATATTTATCGCTTGGGAACACCAGCTCGATATCGTACTCCGTCGGTTGGGATACGTTAGTTCCCGTAGAAGTGCTGCATGCTGTCAGAAGACATAGAAGCGCAATTACAATGATGTTCTTGCTCAACAAAAAACTTAAGCTCCTCTCTTCGTACACAATCAACTTGCCGATCTATTTGCGCTACTTCTTTAGTGTAAAGGAATCCGGAAGTTTCTACAATATTGGCACGCACAAAAAAAACTCCCGGACAGGAGTCTGCATGACCATTGTCCAGAAGTTAATTTGCTTTCTTATTGGTTGCTGCTCACGCTATCGTCTGAGATTCCCGTGGAGCCGGAAGCCGAGGAGGCCGCGTCAGAAGCCAGTTCGGGCTTCAACTTGGCATCCACGTACGTGGATACTTTGGCTTCGGTAATGACTTGCGGATACATTTTATCTGGATCCGGTTGCACGACTTCAACGTTTATCAGCGCTTTATTGCCTTCGAAGGAGATAGAAGCAATGCGCAGGCCGTAACCTGGATGCGGCAGCTGAGCAGAAACCGTAACCTTGTTTACATCCGCATTAACGGCATCGACGCTAAGCTCGAAATCGTAGGCTGGTTGCTCTGGCTCGGGTTCGATCGGCGTTTGCTCCTCCACGAACCGGATTCCGTCGAACAGCCAACCTGCCGCTTCGCCACGCGCAATTGCTTTAGTAGGATGGAAGTTTTGTTTGTCGTCCAGGGATACGATTTTGCTGATTAGCAGCTTCTGAATGCTGTCCATGTACTTCGAGTCGATGTCCGCCTCGTCATTAATAAGCATGAAGATTTCGATGAAGGCGTAGTCGCCTTTGGTCATCATCGCTTTAAACAGGTGATGGGCGTATTGCTCTTTCGTAATTTTATCGGTCGCTTTCACGTCTTTGGGAATGCCCAAGTCGTAGAAGTCCGCAATAACGAAAGCCTGGGAGTACCAAGCATCATCTTCCAGATTAGGGTGATTGTCGCTTGCCAGTGGCATACGAATAAAGCGTACATGATCAAGGTTAAGATCCAGGCCTTTCACAATCATGGAAATGGCAGAAGCGTAAGACAGTGTGCCATTCGGCTTGAATTCGCCATCCGCATATCCGGAAAGAATCCCTTTTTCCTTTAATGCGTTGATTTTGTCTGCATTCGGATCCTTGGATACGTCGGAGAAGGCCATGACGGATTGTCCCAACGTGAAGAGCAGGACCGCGACGATCGCCATAATAAACAACGGTTTCTTCTTCATCAATTTCACCTCTGATTTTGTTTTTTGCAGCTGCATTGTCATTGACGGGAAGTTTAACCAATAGGTTGCAGGGAGGAGGGACAAATTATTATTACAATATTTTAAAGAAACTATTGACTAGCTTATCCGGATTTGATATATTATATCTTGTCACTGCGATACGATCTGTTAGCTCAGCTGGGAGAGCACTATCTTGACAGGGTAGGGGTCAGTGGTTCGAGCCCACTACAGATCATAAAGAAAAACCCTTGTATATCAAGGGTTTTTTGCTTTTTATTCTAAAAATAAAAGGTTCTTATAGCGCTTCAGGCATCAGGACAAATTTGACTGATTACACTATTGGGCAATCAAATAAAAAATGATAAAGGGTGATCAGGCATGGCGAAAGATAAAGGACCGAAAAGGCCGACTAGAGATGAATTTGTGTTAGAGGAGTTAGGAGAACGCCTGGTAGAGGCACATCAAGAAAAAGAAAATGTAGAACTGGAGATCTGGAATCAGGGATCGGTTGTCGGAAGGATAGTCAAGCTGGATTCCAGAACAAAATTGATTCATGTCGAGAAAGGAAATGGCGAAACAGAAAGAGTGCCATTCATGGATATTATGAAGGTGGGCAATGCGGGATAGGCTCGATAGGTTTTTCTTTTTTTATAGCTGAAATTATGGGGTTCTTACAGCGCTAAAGGCGTTGTTAAGAACCCCTTTCATTTCTCGGAGTAGCCCAGAAAAAACCTATGGCCGAATGGTTACCCGAGTTCCTACAGGAACAAGAGACTGAAGTTCCATCACGTCTTGATTGTACATGCGTATACAGCCATGAGATACCAGGTGACCTATGGAGCTGGGATCGTTGGTGCCATGAATGCCGTAATGCGGCTTGGAGAGTCCCATCCAGAAGGCGCCGAACGGTCCGCCAGGATTAAGCTGTTTGTTGACGATCGTGAATTCGCCTGCAGGCGTGCTAGTGACCATTCGGCCTATGCCAACGGGGTAACCGCGAACGACAGTATTATCCTCCAATAAATATAAGTGACGATCCGACAAATCAATGATGATTCTTCGATAGGGCATAGGCAGTTTCCTCCTCGTCACATCTTACGAAGAAGCATTCCAATTGGACTGGGTGAACGCACTGAAAGAAATGGGAATAAGGTTAAATAATCAGTGTTCAATCCATCGATTTCAAGTATAATGAATTCGTGGTTATTGTTGGATATGGGATGATAGATGATACAAGGGGACTGGCATGGAGAAAACAATTGAGGTTAAGCCTTCGACGGGAATTGTGCCCGTCTTTCTATTTCTATTTTATCTGTTCATTCAATTCTACTTATTGATCCTTACCGAACCAGAATGGGGCGGTCTTTTACTTCTTTATTTAGGGAGCATCTTGATTGCTTTCAGTGCGGTTGTTGCTTATTTACTAAACGCAATCATTATGAATAAGAAGCCTGCGCAGTTACATATACATCAGTCATCGTTAGAATTATTTGGCCGCCGAATAGACGGCGAAGCAGTGGAAGCCATTTATTCGAATGGTTATTTTCGTCCTGTCATCGGATTCAAACGTCATGGTAAAAAAATGATACCACCAATGTTATGTTTCAGAATGAAGAACAGCGGCGAAGAGGATGAATGTATGGAGGCGCTGAAACATTGGGCGATGAAGCAGGGCATTACAGTTAAATATAAGCGTTTCCCCCGTTGGTTTTAAACCATAACAATAATGAGGTGAAGAACTTGAATGAAAACCATTCATATCCATCAACGAATTTTAATCCAGGAAACAACTGGGATCATCAGCAGCCCCTGCCGAACGATCCAGCAGGCTTCTGGATTCGGTTCGGAGCCATTTTGCTGGACGGCCTGATTATCGGGATCCCTCTAAGCGTTCTTTCCCTCATTTTAACAGGCGGTTCTTCAGGAGAATCCGTCTTCACAAATGTATTGTCTTTCTTGTACGCTTTATTACTGCCCGTCTTCTGGAATGGCTACACAGTCGGTAAAAAAATATGCAGCATTCGAATTATTAGGGTCATTAACAATGAGCCGCCGCATATCGGTAACATGTTGATGCGCAATGTTGTATGGGCTGTTATTGTCGGAGTTACATTTGGAATCGCTTTGATTGTAGATTGGTTTATGGTGGGTCTTCGCGAAGATAAACGGGGCATCCACGATTTTATAGCAGGCACGCAAGTCGTTCGTGTTTAATAAATAATTAATGCAAGCACAGGAGGAGCGTGCGGCGATTCATCGCTGCCGCTCCTTATTCGTTATCCATTCGCCCATACCATATCCGCCTATCTGAATAGACTACTATCATACCTTTACAGACGGGCGGGAGGAATGGTCGTGGCCAAATCTAAACGAGGAAGGGAGGCTGGAGCCTCCTCCAATACCATCAAAAGCAAAAGTAAATCGACCATTTCATCTGAAGATTTGGCGATTATTGCGGGTGTCGTCGTTGTTATAGGCGATCTTCTTGCCTTATGGGCGCTTCTTCTGGCAAAGAAGGAGGACGATAATCAGGCCGAAGAGGAAGGATTGCTCGCGTTGATATCCGGCAAAAGGTCTCGAAGGAAGAAGAGATGACTCTCCTCCGTTGTTCGCAGTCGGCAGTTTTGGGAATATTCCTAAGGGTGTCGAGGCAAGCTAACTCCGTACCGACTGTAAATATTCGGGAGGAGTGATCAGGTATGGATCAGAATCAAATTTCGGAAGATGCAAGAGAGACGATTGTAGCGGTTCAGAAAAATGGTGACGGTGATTTAACGGCATTTAAAACGTCCTCGGGTCGTCAATTGGACTATGCAACGGCCTTGCAGGAAGTACAAGCTGGTCGAATCTCCGGCGTTAATGCTTTCAAAGGCAGGGATGGAGAAACGTATCTGCGCGGCGATGCCGATGGCGATCCAACCAACAACCTGGATCAGTTGCCGCTTTTCTAGATAACCAGGAGTTCTGACGATCAAACGTTTGCGAGCGACCCCGATCTTCTATGGATTTGGTGCAAAGGAGTTCTTCTCCCGATCGCCTGCTCTATATGAAGGATCGGGGTTGTTTGGCTTGAGCTACAACTTGTGTTTCTCGCCTTGCTCCACAATACGCATTGCCCCTGTTTTTCCCCGGTAATCCTCAAGCGCGTCTCCATAATGCATGAGATAGATATGATTCTGGATTTCCCGAGGCAGCGTCAGCAGCTCGTCCAAGCAGGCATGGACAACCCCGGGCGATTCAAGCTGACAATCATGATAGACAGTCGTAACCCCCGCTTGTACCAGATTTGTTAGAAGCTCTCCATTAAACACCATGTCTGCCGTATAAAAAAATGTCTCATTAAAGAGGAAAGAGTAGCTGTCCTTGCCAGGTATATGCTCCGTCTTTATTAACTTAACATGCAGTCCCGGCGCAAGCTCATAAGTTTGGCCGTGTGTCAGCGGTCGCACCTCGAAGAAATGATCAAGGGCATTAAGCTCTCCTTGCACTAATCCGCCTCTCAACGTATGCTCCCAAAGCGGTCGGGCGAGCGACTCCTCAATATAGAGGAGGGGCTTGCGGCCGTATTTGAACATCATTTGGAACGCAAGCTCTTCGAGTCCTCCAACATGATCTGCATGAATATGGCTGATCAGCACCGCATCGATCTCTGCGAACGTGACTCCATGGTCATGCAGAGCCTTAGGCAGCGTTATACCGCAATCCACAAGCAGACGATAATTTCCCGACTCTATTAAAGCGTTGTTATTATTGTATCGTTTGGCGAAAGCGCTGCCTGTTCCAAGCATCGTTATGTACATCTATTCACACTCCTATTGCTCGTATGGTTATTTTTGCCGTTACTCTCTCTACTGTAACAAAATTTGCGTGAGCTTGCCATTTCCAGGTGCAACATTCCGTCCTCATTCATACGATGTTGAAGCTGGACCTAAAGGGAGAGGATGGTCAGGATGAGCAAAGGCGGCAAAGGAAAAAGCGTGAAGAAAAAAAAGGTGGCAAGCGACCACAAACAGGTTCATTATAAGCTGGTGTTGTCGGAGAGCTGCAGAGTATGCAAGACGCCTTGCGCCAAAGGGATGAACTACTTGGCGCGTATGCAAGAGCCTGGTGCAGTGGGCAAAGGGGTGCCGTGCATCCTGACCAGAACATACGGGTAATACTCTTTGATTGTATTTCCCAGGCAAGCGCAGTATTCAACAGCATTTGACAATGGATCATATTTATGATTTTGACGAAAAAATGATAAAAAATGAGCGCAACTTTGTTGGACAGCAAGAGTATAAATTTACATCCAGAATAGGCGGATGGGGGTTTATGCAGCGATGAAGTTCAGGAAAATTGCGATAATGCTGACGTTGCTGTCCATATGGGGCGGCACCATGATATTCGCGGACGCCACTACCCAGAAGGTACGCGTCATGATCAATGGCACAGAGCAGGATGAGGGCGGCGTATTATTGGAAGGAAAGACTTATTTGCCGCTGCGCCAGATTGCGGAAGCGATGGGAGCCATCGTCCGATGGGACGATAACAATAAGCGGGCGATTCTTTACAAGCCGAACGTCCATATGTTTCTGTACAATGGCAGTCAGCCGTTCGGCGGCGTGAACAAAGGATATCAGGGCAAAATTAAAGTATTCTCCCAAATTGACAATGTGAAGACCGATCTTGCTTCCGTAAAGGTAACGATTGAGGATCCGTCTGGCAAGGAGCGGTTTATTCAAAGCGAGAATGTGACGAACAACAACGATTCCTTCTGGTTCATCACAGATGAATTCGATTACAAGTTCGACGCCACGGGCAAATATAAAGTACGATTCTATATGCGTCTGTCGAACTCGGAAGATTGGGTAGTCGTATCGGAGAAGCTCATCACTTCCTCATCCAAAGGTTAACTGCATTAATTATCATGAGGTCCCTCCATGGAGGGGCTTCTTTCGTTTGACCCGCGATATACGAACATGTTACGATAGGCAGGTATGATTAATTAACGGAAGCGGGGTTGCAAACATGAGCGAGCATCAGCACGGACCGGATTGCGGCTGCGGTCATGATCACGATCACGAACACGAAGAGCATGTGTTCATTGTGACCAATGACGAAGGCGAAGAACGCGAGATGGTCATGGTATATACGTTCGAATCCGAGAACAATGCGTACGCAGTTTTGCTGGATCGTCAAGATCCGGAGCTGGACGGCGTTATATTCCGCATTGAAGAAGAGAACGACGAAGCCTTTCTGGTCGGCATCGAAGACGATGCGGAGTGGGAGCGCGTAACGGCGATCTACGAAGAGATTGCGCGTACCGAGAACGAAGAATAAGGATGCAGCAATAATTAAACGGGCTGCGCAGCCGGGTATTGAACCTGACTGTGCAGCCCGTTATCGTTTTATTTGCGTGGATTGTAATAAATCGTTCTGCCGTTAAACATCGTGAGCTCTGCTTTCAGCTTCTTGGCCATATACTTGCATAGCTCGTTGCCTTTGGCCTTGTCGCCGTGTGTAGAGCCTTCCGGCAACACGACCTGAATACAGTTGACGTCTGAGCCGGCGACACTCGTCGTCACCGAAGTTCCCAAAATCATGTACTTATAAGGTCTGGCCGTTCCTTTAAGGTAGAACCATCGGTCGTCTCCGGCGGATTCTTCCGTGTACGGGAAGGCGGCGCTTGCGTAGTCCCAACCGAGTTGTTCGCCGGTCAAGGCAGTCTGACTCACATAATGCGCCAACGTATCCCGAATGTCTTGAAGCGTAATGTCTTGAGCGGTTGAGCCTTCCACTAGCTTGATGTAAGCACTCTGACTCATCTATCATCACCTCTAAGGGCATCATAGCATGAGCTGGAAACCTTGACAATAAATATGGTTTATTAAGAGATGGCGGTTTCTTCGACGATTACTTTCACGTACTGGATGCTTCGATCCTCGGGACCCTTGACGGGCAAGCCTACCTCAACATGATCGACAATATAATCGATGTTCGCTTGCGAGATAACCTCTCCCGGCAGCAGGATCGGAATACCTGGCGGATAGACATAGATAAACTCGGCAATGATACGTCCTGCAGACTCCTTGAAAGGTATGACCTCCGTTTCTGCATAAAAGGCATCGCGCGGAGTAAGAGAAAGCTGAGGAATCTCCGGAATCTTAACGACTAATTCTCGTGCTTCGGCCCCTGCATGAAACGCATCGGATAAGCCCCGAAGCGCTTGAATAAGCTTCGCTACGGATTCCGACGTATCTCCAGGCGTAACTAGGCAAAGAATGTTATACATATCGCTAAGCTCGATCTCCAGATTATAGTTGTCGCGAAGCCAATTTTCGACGTCGTAACCTGTTACGCCGAGATGGCGCACATGAATCGAGACCTTGGTCGGATCGTAGTCGTAAGTCGCCTCACCGCCAAGTATTTCCTCGCCGAAGCTGTACAGACCTGGTATTTCGTTAATCTGGCGTCGAGCGTCCTGTGCCAGCTCGATGACACGCTCAGCGATTTCGCGGCCGTTCAAGGCCAGATTGCGGCGTGATGTATCGAGCGAAGCCAGCAGAATATAGGATGTGGACGTCGTTGTCAGCATGCTGATGATCGTCTGAACACGCTGCGGATTTACGCGTCCCTTGCGAATGTTAAGCACGGAGCTTTGCGTCATGGAGCCGCCGAGCTTGTGCACGCTTGTTGCTGCCATATCCGCTCCGGCCTGCATGGCCGACATCGGCAGCTTGTCGTGGAAATGAATGAGCACGCCATGAGCTTCGTCTACCAGTACCGGAATATCGTAGCTATGAACCAGATCGACGATTTCCTTTAAGTTGGCGCAGATGCCGAAGTAAGTCGGATTGATAACGAGCACGGCCTTGGCGTCGGGATGACGCTCCAGTGCACGGCGAACGGAACGGGTCGTGATGCCATGGTCGATGCCAAGCGTGCTGTCGCGTGCAGGCGAAATAAATACAGGTCTCGCGCCGGCGAAAATAATAGCAGCCATGATCGACTTGTGCACGTTGCGAGGCACGATGATTTTGTCGCCGGGGGAGCAGACAGACATAATCATCGTGATAATCGCGCCGCTAGTGCCCTGTACGGAAAAGTAAGTAAAGTCAGAGCCGAATGCATCCGCCGCAAGCTTCTGAGATTCTTCAATGACGCCTGTCGGTTGATGCAAGTCATCCAACGGAGCTATATTGATAAGATCGATCGACAACGCATTGTCGCCGATAAATTCGCGGAATTCGGAGTCGCTTCCGACGCCTTTTTTGTGACCTGGAATGTGGAATTGAACGGGATTATGCGCCGCATGTTCGCGTAGCGCAGTGAAGAGCGGGGTTTTATTATGATCCATCGCCGTATCCCTGCCTTTCATCAGATGTACAAACAAAGTTGAGTATAACAAAAACAAGCGGTTTTGCAAGTAAAGTTTATCTGTAGAAGGCGCTCCAGGCGCGGGATTTATCGTATTTGTTACAAAATTGTTCATACTTGCACCGTTCCTACTTATGGTACGATAGTATGGTGGAGGGATTAACGGCATGAAGGATAAGCGTTTGCTCATTGTAATGGGAATATTGATGATTACTTTTATCGGCTTCGGCATTATCATCCCGGTTATGCCAGAAATTATACAGGATGCCGACCCGGAGAACGCGGAGCTTCACACGGGCTGGATGCTGGCGTTATATTCGGCGGTATCCTTTATATTGTCGCCGCTTTGGGGCAATTGGTCGGACCGGATCGGTCGCCGGCCCATCATTTTGATCGGTCTGCTTGGATTCGCCGCGAGCTTTCTCTTGTTCGGTCTCGCTTCGGGCAATCTCGCGCTTATGTACGCTTCCCGGGCGATCGGCGGCTTGTTCTCGGGCGCTGTCGCGTCTGTCATCGTCGCCTATGTGGCGGACATTACTCCTCCGGAGCAGCGTACTAAGGGCATGGGGCTCGTCGGCATGTCGATCGGCCTCGGCTTCACGATCGGCCCAGGCTTCGGGGGGCTGCTCAGCGTCGTCTCGCACGAAACGCCGTTTTTCGCGGCAGCCGGCTTGGCGCTCTTAACTTTCGTGCTCGCGCTGCTCAAGCTAAACGAATCGTTGACACCCGAGCAGCGCAAGAAACCAGCCGAGAAGCGAACTTCGCGGTGGACGGCATTCCAGGGACCGCTCAAACATCTGTACGTGCTTGCCTTCTTCGTGACATTCACGCTTGCGGGCATGGAAGCGACTCTGCAATTTTTCGGGATGAGCCGGTTCGACGTAACGCCGCTTGAGGTTGGCTTGCTCTTCTTCGTGTGCGGCATCGTCGGCGCGCTCGTACAAGGCGGCATCGTTAGAAGGCGGATTAAGAAAGGCGAGGAGCCGCGTTATATTGTGATCGGCTTAATCATCTCGGCCGCAGGATTCTTTTTGCTGCTGTTCGCGCACTCGCTGACATGGGCGATTCTGTCGCTCGCGGTGTTCGGAGTCGGCAACGCACTGATCCGTCCTTGCGTAACGTCGCTCATTACCCAGAAGACGAAGGTCGGACAAGGCGTTGCATCGGGATTAAGCTCGTCGATGGATAGTCTGGGACGAATCGCGGGCCCTCTGTTAGGATCGTTTATTTTCACGATTGGCGAAGGTCTGCCTTATTTGATCGGAGGCGTTCTATGCATTGCCGCTCTTCTGTTCGTATTCCGTTTCCGTCAATTGGACGAACAGGAGCGAACCGTATCGGCAGAAGGATAGACCGTTATTTTAAAACATTAGGAAATCAAAACGTCATACTATCTCGATATTTCTCGGAGTGTAACGCGCTGCACCCGCCAAAAGAGGGGGCAATGCGTTACACCTTGAGCATGACAGACTGGCTCCCCATCTCGATGGGGGGCTTTTTTTAGTTTAAGAAATTATGCAACCTTAAGACTTGAGGCGTATCCCCGACCAAAGTCCTGTTTTGCCTCCGGCTAACGGCGTGGCAATAATACCGTCTGGAGACGTTTTTGCAAGTTTTTCCTTACCCGTATGATGGTAAAGACAAAACAAACAAAACCGGTTTCGGAAAAGGAGCAGATTGGAAAGCATGAGCAGTATTACAGGTTGGTCGTTCCGCAATAAGGCGGCAATCGGGTTATTGGTCGTCATGGCGCTGGTGGTAGGAGTTATCAGTTACTTAAGGCTGCCGATGGAGTTCCTGCCCGCGGCAGATAATCCGCAGGTTATGATTACGTCCATCGGGCAAGGCGTCAATGCGAAGACGATGGAAGAGCGCGTCACGGAGCCGCTTGAGCAGGCGGTTATGTTCACGAAAGGCAAGACGTCGTTGTTCTCCACTTCCGGGGAAGGATACTCGCAGATCAGTCTTAACTTCGATTCTTCCACAAACATGAAGGAAGCGAAAGCGGAGGTGGAGCGCGCGGTAGCAGCCGTTCCGCTGCCAGGCAATGTGATGCCGCCGTTTGTCATCCAATTCCATACATCGATGATTCCAATCTCCTGGGTCACGGTTACGTTTGATGAGAGCGTAAGCGGCCAAGAGCGCGAAGAGCGGCTGACCGCCATTAAAAACGAGCTGCAAGGCATCGAAGGAGCCGGTCAAATATCCGTATCGGGCGGAGCGAAGGCGGTTATCCACATTCAGCCGGACGCTGACAAGCTCGCAGTTGCAGGCATTCCAGTACAGACATTAATGGGAGTGCTGCAGGGCAGAGGCGCACAGGCGTCGATTGGCGAGAGAAGCATTGACGGTCAAGCCGTCAGTCTCAACGTTACGGAAACGATCGGCACGCTGGAGACGCTAAAGCGTCTGACCGTTCTACCCGGAGTCGAGCTTGGGGACGTCGCCGAGGTGACGCTGGCGAATGAGAAGGAGAATGTCAGCCGCATGAACGGCAAGGACGCCGTTTTGCTGACCGTCTCGAAGGCAGCCGATGCCAATGCGGTGTCGGTCGGCAAGTCCATACAAGCGAAGGTCGAAGAGCTTGGCGCGGAGGGCGGCGGCGTAAACGTTTCGGTACTGCTAAGCAGCGCGGAATCCGTGGAGCATTCCGTTAACAGCATGCTGCGCGAAGTACTGCTAGGCGCTTTGTTCGCTACTATTGTCATCTTGTTGTTTATGCGCAACTTCAGAGCGACGATCGTTACGATCGTATCTATTCCGCTTTCGCTGGGCATCACACTTTATTTGCTGCAGCTGTCCGGCGTTTCGCTGAACATTATTACGCTCGGAGGCGTAGCGGTTGCCGTCGGACGGCTCGTGGACGACAGCATCGTCGTCATCGAGAATATATACCGCAGGTTGCAGAAGGAGGCCTTCTCCGTCTCGCTTATAACAGACGCGACAAGGGAAGTCGCGTCTGCGATTACATCTTCGACGATCGTAACGGTAGCGGTGTTTTTGCCTATGGGGCTGCTACGCGGTTCGTTGCAGGCGTTCCTGCTGCCGTTCGCTTTGACGGTGACATACTCGCTGCTCGCCTCTCTGCTTGTCGCTTTGACCGTCGTGCCACTGCTTAGTGCATGGCTGCTGAAGGGCACGAAGGAGAAGGAACACGGAGGAGCGCCTCGCTTCGCGAAGTTCCTGGCATGGAATTTGCAGCGTAAGTGGATACCGCTAACGCTGGCGGTGGTTCTGCTGGCCGGGTCGGTTGGCGCATACGTCACCATGCCGAAAGCCGCGTTGGATTCCTCCAGCGCGGAGAATTTAAGCGTAACGTTGGAGTATCCTAACGACACGCCGGAGAATGAGGTGCTGGCGGGCGGAACGAAGCTGGAGAGTTATCTGGTTGAGCGGGCCGATGTGGAATGGACAATGATGTCCGTCGGCAACAGCTCTGATGACGCCCAGTTCGGAGCCGTGTCGTCTCCTACGCTAATCTCTTATCTGGTGGGCATGAAGAAAGGAGCCGACGCGGAGAAGACGCTTGATGCCCTTCGGGCTCAGGGCGGCGAATATCCGGATGCCGAACTGCTGGCGAGCGCGACGGATTTGATGATGGGCGGAGGCTCTACGACGGTGTTCGTCGACGTGACGGGCGAAGAGGAGAAACTCGCCGAGGCGGCGGGCATGCTGGAGGAGGCTCTGGCGAAAATTGAAGGCGTAGAGAAGGTGGAGAGCAGTCAGGAGGATCTGAAGCCGGTCTATTCGTTCCAGGTCAAGCCGGAGCTGGCCCGCGGCGAAGAGATAGCCCAGCAGCTTCAGCTCGCGTTGAATCCCGTCCCTATCGGCTCCATATCGTTGAATACGGGCGAGACGCCGGTATGGCTGCAGCCTGTCGTCGATCCGCAGTCGGAGAGCGAGCTTGGGTCTCTTACCGTTATGACGGAAGCAGGGGCGGTTCCTGTCTCTACGGTGGCTACGTTAATTCGGACGGAAGAACCCACCTTGTATTACCATAAGGAAGGCAAACCCTATTTGCGGGTGACGGCTAGCGTAGATCCAGCGAAGCTGTCTGTGGTAGGAACCGAAATTTCCAAGGCGGCAGATGCCTTGCAGCTTCCGGAAGGCGTGGAGTTCTCGGTAGGCGGCGCTTCCGCGGATCAGGCCGGCGACTTCGCGGACCTCGGAATGACGGCTCTTATCTCAATCGGTCTCGTCTATCTGATCATGGTTCTAACATTCAAAACGCTGCGGGCTCCACTTGCGATCATGATCTCCTTGCCGCTAGCCGCGATCGGTGCGGTCACAGGGCTTCTAGTCTCCGGCGTTACGCCGGACTTCACAGCCATGTTCGGTGCGTTGATGCTAATTGGCATCGTGGTAACGAACGCCATCGTGCTCATCGACAGAGTCAAGCAAAACGAGCAATCCATGACGATCCGCGATGCTTTGCTAGAAGCAGCCTCGACAAGAATGAGGCCGATCATCATGACGGCGCTTGCGACGATCTGCGCGATGCTGCCTCTCGTATTCGGCTCGCATGAATCCGGGAGCATCGTATCCCAAAGTCTGGCGATCGTCGTCATCGGCGGCTTGGCGGCAGCGACTCTGTTGACGTTAATCATTGTGCCTTGTGTATACGAGCTGCTGTTCTTCCGCAAATCGAGGAAGGAAAGGAAGGCAACTAACGATTCGTTAATGAAGGAAGCGGCAGCGGGAACGGAAGTTTGATGCTGCAGCCCTTGTAATTAACCTTGAGTAAAAACAAAGCAAGCCGGAGAAATCAGCACATGCGCGCTGGTTTCTCCGGCTTGCTCGTCTGCTCTGCACACGATGTGCCCCGCGAACTCAATAGGAGGTTCGTTTTATCGCGATCGGTTGCAAGCCAGCTCATACAGCGGAAGCAGTGTTTCGTAGGTGCTAAGAGCGTATCGCAGCAGCTTTTCGCCCTCCTGCAGCACAGGATCGTCCGCCGAGAGATGGCGGCCGACAAGCAGCTCTGCTTTGCCAACGTCCCGAAATCTTACGAGCGCCGTCTTCCAGGCTGCTTCGTCCATTTCTCCGACTTCCTGTGCTTCCTTCTTCATATGGTCAAGCGACATCATGAAGTCAGACGGGACGGTCTCGATAACGTCGTCGAGCTGATCGAGAAAGGCGGATGCGATCGCTTTTTTGTTGGGCACCTCATAGATCAGGGCGAGCCAGATAAAGACATGGTCGTCGAACAGGCCGAGCTGGAAGTGGGGATGAGACTTGTAGCCGCGCTTGTTGTCGCAGATCGACAGCCAGGTATCCTTGGGGGCGTTCACCGTCCTTCTCGCGTGTTTTGCGATATGGAGGTACATCTCGCGTCCCGTTAGCCGGGAAAGCTCGTCCACGATTTGCTCGCCAAAAGCGCGGAATTTGGGCTGAATGAGAGTCTGTATGCCATTCATGCGAGCTTCGAGACCTTCCAATTGAAAAACGTCAAAGTCGGCGGCAGCGAAGCCTTCCAGCGGAGCGTGAGCGGTATTTTTATGGTCGGCAGATGTAATTGTCATTTCGCGTATTCTCCTTACTAACATAATAATGGGATATGGATGAGAAACTTTATTATTTTAGAATGATTATAACATAATTCATTGGAAATGCCTATCTGAATAGGTACAGCTAGGGTGCGAGAGAGGGGAGAACCGGCAGCATTGAAGAATGGGCAACCCAGACTTAAAAATTAGTCAATAATCCAAGTTGCCAGAACATAAGATGAAGTATAAGATAGTGGTAAGAACAAATTGTCAGAACATTTCGTCAAATAACACTTGGTTAAGGGAGGGATTGCCGTGAATAAGAGCTACGAAGTCGAATATTGTAATCTGGAGCTGCGATTCGAACGCCGGCAAATCCAAAATCTCATCCGGGATCTCATTCAGGAAGGTTATTCCTTATACTGGAGCGAGACGGAAGGGCAGTTCCTCGTTTCCATTCGGACCGGCAGGAAGCTCGTGAAGCTTCAGTTCCACCGAATGAACACCCGTTACAAAATTGTAGGCGATTATGTGATCAAAGACGAAAAACTGTCGGAGCTTCTGGAGAAATTGATTAACGATACACGGGGTCATGCAGTCGTTAAACGAATCAAGGATCGGCAAATCGTAATCGAGAACATTATGTTCGGCGAAATCATACGACTTGTGGAGGTGTCAGGCATGGAGCATCGGATTATCTATCAAAAGAAACCTTTCGTGACAATAGAGGAAATGATCAAGGCGTTCCAATCGAAGCGCGCGGAAGAGCGTGCGGCGGTGCTGAGGTTCGAGCTTGATTATGAGCTGCTGGTGCTGCACGAAGCGCTTGAGGCTCATAATGAGGAAGCGGTTGCAGAATCTAAGGAAAGGTTGGTTGCGCTTCGTTCGGAGATGCTGCAGCTAGAGTTGTGAGGGAATGGCGAGAAGAGTAAATCTTAAGCTTTAAAGAAACGATCATGCAGTCGCCCGGAACGGTGCGGCGCGCAGGGTCGTTTTTTGAATTATAGGAAAGTATATGATTTCATCATACTTTCTCTATAATTCTCGGAACGAAACGCGCCCCGCCGCCAAAGGAGGGCGTGGCCGTTTCGCCTTGCTATAAGAATAACGCAACCTTGCTCTCGGTTATTCTTATGGATGAGGACGGCCAATCAGGTTTTCTTCCGGATGTAAAAAGAGTAGAATAAAGCTATTGTAAGACTTTAAAAAAATTAATGACAAAGGATGGAAGAAACTCATGTCTAAGCAGCAAATCGGCGTTATCGGCATGGCCGTTATGGGCAGAAACCTTGCCCTCAATATCGAGAGCAGAGGATTCACCGTCTCCGTGTTCAACCGCTCGCGGGAGAAAACGGACGAGCTTATCAGCGAATCCGCAGGCAAAAACCTGGTTCCAACCTACACGATCGAAGAATTCGTCGCTTCTCTTGAAGTGCCTCGCAAAATCCTCATCATGGTGCAAGCCGGAGCGGGTACGGACGCAACAATCGACTCCCTTGTGCCGCATTTGGATCAAGGCGACATTATCATTGACGGCGGCAACGCTTATTTCCCCGACACGCAGCGCCGCAGCAAAGAGCTTGAAGCAAAAGGCTTCCGTTTTATCGGCACTGGCGTATCCGGCGGCGAAGAAGGCGCGCTGAAAGGCCCATCCATCATGCCGGGCGGCCAGAAATCCGCTTACGAGCTTGTTGAGCCGATACTGACGGCTATTGCAGCCAAGGTAGGCGAAGACGCTTGCTGTACTTACATCGGCCCGGACGGCGCCGGCCATTACGTAAAGATGGTTCACAACGGCATCGAATACGGCGACATGCAGCTTATCTGCGAAGCTTACGACTTGCTTAAAAACGTGCTTGACGTCAGCACGGAAGAACTGCACGAAATCTTCACCGAGTGGAACAAAGGCGAGCTCGACAGCTACCTGATCGAGATTACGCGCGATATCTTCTCCAAATACGATCCGGAAACGGGCAAACCGATGGTTGACGTTATTTTGGACTCCGCCGGCCAAAAGGGTACGGGCAAGTGGACAAGCCAAAGCTCCCTGGACCTTGGCGTACCGTTGTCCATCATTACGGAATCCGTATTTACCCGCTTCCTGTCGGCTATGAAAGAAGAACGCGTAGCGGCAAGCAAAGTGCTGAGCGGTCCTGCAAAAGCTCCGTTCCAGGGCGATAAAGCGGCATTTATCGAAGCTGTGCGCAAGGCGCTGTTCGCGAGCAAAATCTGCTCTTACGCGCAAGGCTTCGCGCAAATGCGCGCCGCTTCAGACGAATACGGCTGGGATCTTCGCTATGGCGACATCGCAAAGATCTTCCGCGGCGGCTGCATCATCCGTGCGCGTTTCCTGCAGAACATCACGGACGCTTACGACCGCGATCCGGGTCTTCGCAACCTGCTGCTTGATCCTTACTTCAAAGAAATCGTGGAGTCGTACCAAGGCGCATGGCGCGAAGTGATTACTTCCGCCGTAACAAACGGCGTGCCGGTACCGGCATTCTCCAGCGCGCTGGCTTACTTCGACAGCTACCGCACGGAACGTCTGCCGGCGAACCTGCTGCAAGCGCAACGCGATTACTTTGGCGCCCATACGTTCAAGCGCGTGGACAAAGAAGGTTCGTTCCACTTCAACTGGCTTCAATCCTAATCGCTAGCGCTGTCAGGCCAGGCCATGGGACGCTTCGCGCAGCCAATCGCGCAGGCGGTCCGCCTCCTGGTCGCTGCAGTGCCTGCGCTGAATGAGAGCCATGGCCGCTTCGGCGAAGTATAAAAAGTTTTTCATGAGACGTGGCTGCGACAGATCCATGAATGCGGGATCTTCGTCAGCCACCTTTTTTTTAATGTAACCTAGCATCCATACAACATCGTCGCGGCAGAGCGGGTGTTCCGGGCTCAGGATGGTACGGATTCGCAGCTCCGTCGGGTGTATGGGACGGGTGGGACTGTTCATCATGGGATCACTCCTCGGCATAAAGTTTGCATCATTAACATACATACGGCTAATCCAACTTTTTTATACACCGAATCTGCAAAAAAATGATATGATATGGAAGAATTGCTTTCGAGAGAAACACGGCAAAGGATGATTGCTCAGATGGAAGTGAACAAGCTCGTGCTGGTCGGATTTATGGGAACGGGCAAGTCCAGCGTCAGCCGCGAGCTGTCGGCGAGACTCGGCTGGGCCAGGCTCGACAGCGACGAGGAGATTGTAAAGCGCGCAGGAAAAAGCATATCGGATATATTCGCCACCGATGGAGAAGGCCGGTTCCGGGATCTGGAATCGGAAGCCATTGCCGATCTGCTGAACAAGGAACAACCGGGAATTATCGCGACAGGCGGCGGAGCCGTGCTGCGCGAATCCAATAGAAGCATCATGCTGGAGAAGAGCCTCGTCGTTGCTTTAATGGCGGATGCCGAGAGCATTATCGCCCGCGTCTCGAAGGACGAGGAGCGTCCCCTCCTGCAAGGCGATGCCCGCGAGCGGGTATACAAGCTGCTGGAACAACGCCGCGGCGCTTACGACTTCGCCCATCTTGCCATTGATACAACGGGCCTGTCCGTTCAGGATGTGGCGGAGAGAATTATTGCATGCAAGAACGAGTGGAACGCCCCTGGTCCTTCAAGCGGCTCTGGCGATGCAACCGAATAATGGAATGGCAAAGGAGACTTAACCGATGGATGTTATCGTAACACCGACTCCCCGTCTAGCGGGAGAAATTCAAGCGCTTTCCTCCAAAAACTATACGACTCGCTACCTGCTGGTCGCTGCTCTTGCAGAAGGCACAAGCACGATCTACTATCCGGCTCACAGCGAAGACAGCGACGCCATGCGCCGCTGCATCCGCGATCTTGGCGCGATCGTCGAAGAAGACGACGAGAAAATCGTGATTACGGGCTTCGGCCGCAATCCCAAGCCTGTGGAACAACTGGATGTGGGCAATGCCGGCGCCGTCCTGCGTTTCTTGATGGCGATTGCTTCGTTATGCCCGGATGTCACGTTCATAAACCGTTACCCCGATTCGCTGGGCAAACGTCCGCATGACGACCTTATCGAGTCATTGACGGCGATGGGCGTAAAGATCGAGCACCGCGAGGGCAAGCTGCCGATCCGCATTCAAGGCGGACAACCGAAAGGCGGCCATATTCAAGTATCAGGCAACATCAGCTCCCAATTCCTCAGCGCGCTGTTGTTCCTTACTCCGCTGCTGGAAGAGGACAGCGAGATTGAAGTGCTGCACGACCTGAAGTCCAAGGTCGTCGTAGGACAGACCTTGGAGGTGCTGGAGCAGGCGGGCATCGTCATTCATTCCGATGAGGATTACATGCGCTTCCGCGTTCCCGGGGGACAGAAGTATGCGGCCAAGACGTATTCCGTGCAAGGCGATTATCCGGGTTCCGCAGCCATTTTGGCGGCAGCAGCCGTTACGGAATCGGACATCGTCGTTCATCGTCTCGTGGAAAACAGCAAACAAGGCGAACGCGCCGTTGTCGACGTGCTGCGTATGATGGAAGCGCCGCTGACCCACGAGAACGATATCGTCCGAGTAAAGGGGAACGGCAAGCTGAAAGCCGTGGAATTCGACGGAGACCACGCGACGGATGCCGTGCTGGCAATGGTTGCGGCGGCGGTATTTGCCGAGGGCACTTCCCGGTTCTACAACGTCGAGAATTTGCGCTACAAAGAATGCGACCGCATTACGGATTACCTGAACGAGCTTCGCAAGGCCGGAGCCAACGTGGAAGAACGCCAAGCGGAAATTATTGTGCATGGCAGACCGGAAGGCGTGGAAGGCGGCGTAGAGATCAACGCGCATTACGACCATCGCGTCATCATGGCGCTGACTATCGTGGGCTTGCGTTCCAAGTCCCCGATTCGCATCCGCGACGCGCATCATGTGGCGAAGTCGTATCCGATTTATTTTGACCACCTGAGGGCGCTTGGCGCGAACGTGGAATGGGTACAGTAGATTGTAGGCGCAGCTGTCAGCATGCCGGCTGCCGCATTTAAACCAAGACGGAGGTGCACGATTCATGACATTCAGCAATCCAACCAGAGAACGGTTGAAGGAGATCTTGCAGGCAAGCCAGAACATCGCGGTAGTCGGCTTGTCGGACAAGCAGGACCGCGTCTCGTACATGGTATCCGAGGCGATGCAGGCAAAGGGATATACGATCATTCCCGTCAATCCGGCGGCAAAAGGTCCTATTCTTGGGCAAACGACCTATGCGGCCCTCAAGGATATCCCTGTTCCGGTCGATATCGTGAACGTATTCCGCCGCAGCGAGCATACGCCGGAGGTGGCGGAGGAAGCGGTGGCGATCGGAGCGAAGACGTTGTGGCTCCAGCTCGGCATCGCGAGTGATGAAGCGGCTGCTATCGCGGAAGCGGGAGGGCTGGAGGTTGTCATGGACCGCTGCATCAAAGTGGAGGATTCCATTTTGCTTCCGCAAGGCAAGTCAGGACAATGAAGCAATTTTAGAACATACGGAAGCGGGCCGACTAGGCCCGCTTTTTTCTTTTAATTATTGCGGCTAGCGTTGGCTTTGACAAATAGTTAGCCAGCGCTTAACATCAAATAAGACATACTTACCGATTTTCAGTACATGAGGGTATCTCATAAACGAAGCAACCGGCCAACAGGAGGTTAAGAACGAAATGAAGTTTATAGGGAGCTTGCAGCAATTAGGCAGAGCGTTTATGCTGCCCATGATTGTGCTTCCTGCCGCAGCAGTGTTTCTTAGCTTGAGCCAATTGCCCTGGGACTGGATCGGTTTGCCCGGCATGGCGGAGCACCTGCGCGCGGCAAGCGATATTATTTTTGTGTACCTGCCCTTTATATTCGCTTTGGGCATCTCGTTGGGATTGACCGGAAACGCCTTGTCGGCTGGAATCGCTTCGCTCGTCGGTATGGCCATCTACGTGGGCATAACAGCAGAAGCAAGCGCCGAAATTGAGCCTACCGTGCTGATTGGCGCCATGATCGGCATCGTCTCCGGCGTGAGCTATGAGCGCTTTAAGGATCTGCGATTGCCCGAATACATTCAGTTTTTTGGCGGTCCGAGATTCGTGCCGATATTTGTAAGCGTGCTCTCGCTGCTCTTTTCGATCGGGATGGTAAATCTTGCTCCGACCCTTCAGCATTTGATGGTGGAGCTCGGCGACGTCGTCGCTTCGGGCGGAGGTTTCGGCATATTTCTGTACGGTTTCATTCACCGTATTCTTGTCGTATTCGGCCTGCATCACCTCGTCAGCCACGTATTCTGGTTCCAAATCGGGGGCTATGAGACGGAAGGAGGAACGATGGTATACGGCGATCTGCCGCGTTTCTTCGCCGGTGATCCCGAGGCAGGCGTTTTCATGGCGGGTTTGTATCCCACGATGATGTTCGCACTGCCGGCTATCGCTTTTGCTATCATTCACGAAGCAAGGGAAGATCTGAAGCCGAAGATTCGCAAGACGTTCCTGTATGCGGCTCTCGCCTCGTTCCTGACCGGCGTGACGGAGCCCGTGGAATTTGCTTTCCTGTTCGTCGCTCCGTATCTGTACGTTGTACACGCTATATTGTCCGGCGGTATTATGTGGCTGACATACGAGCTTGGCATCAGACATGGCTTCTCTTTCTCCGCGGGTGCCATCGACTTTTTAATTAACAAACATTTGGCGACGAGGGGATGGCTCATTCTTCCCATCGGCATTGTTGTGTTCGCGGTATATTATCTGCTCTTCCGCTGGGCGATTACCAGATTCCAGATACCTACACCAGGCCGCGAAGAGGGCTCGCAGCTCGACGAATGGGCAGGCGACATTCCTTATCGCGCTCCGCTTATTTTGCAAGCGATCGGCGGCAAGCAGAATATCGTGCAGATGGAATCCTGCATAACAAGGCTGCGACTGAAGGTGTCGAACGATAAAATCATTGACGTCAACGCGCTGCGCAATCTTGGCGCTGCAGGCGTTATCCGGCTTGGCGGAGGTCATGTTCAGGTCGTGTTCGGCACGTTTTCTGAGCTGATCCGCGAGGAGATGCTTAAGGCCATTACCCGCGATCAAGCCCAAGTATTATTCCACTCGCCCGTTCAAGGCCGCATGATTTCGCTTGATGAAGTGCCCGACCCTATCTTCGCTGGCAAGCTCGTCGGCAACGGCGTTGCCTTTTTGCCGGACAAGGGGGAGCTGGTATCTCCCGTAAAGGGAGAAGTCATCCATATCTACCCCACAATGCATGCGATCGGCATTCGTACGCCGGAAGGACTGGAAGTGCTGCTGCATATCGGCATCGACACCTCCAAGCTGTCAGGCAAGTCTTATTTCGAAGCGGTCGTGAAGGAAGGAGACTCCGTGCTGCCTGGCGCGCTGCTGATCAAGTTCAACCTGCAAAGGGTGCGTAAGGAGAGCAAGTCCTTGGCTACACCAATGGTCATTACCAACTCCGATATTGTCCATTCCTGGCGTTACGCGCCGTTCAAGGCGGTGAAGAAGGGACAGTCTTCGGTTATGTCAGTCGTACTTAAAGAGAGCAATGGTGGAGGGAAACGAACATGATTCAAGGGATTGGCGCTTCAATGGGCATCGCAATCGGCAAGTCTTTCGTACTCCCCAACTGGGAGTGGGAGGTACCGGACAACAAGGTCGATGTCGCGGATTTCGCCAGAGAATTCGAGCGGGTGTACGAGGGGATTCGGACTTCCAAGTTCGAGATTCAACAGATTAAGGACGAACTGAGGGAAGTCGTCGGCTCGGATGAAAGTCAAATCTTCGACGCGCATCTCGCCATTCTCGACGATCCCGTATTCATGAATGAAATTCAAGGCATCATCCAACGCCAATACAAAGCGGCAGAAGTAGCGGTCAAGGAGGCCATCGATCACTTCGTAACCATGTTCGATCTGCTCGACGACGACTATATGAAGGAGCGGGCACTCGATATCAAGGATGTAGGCAACCGGCTGCTCAAGCATCTGCTTGGCGTACCCGAAGTAACGCTGCCTTCGGATACGCAGCCGTTTATCCTTATTGCCAAGGAGCTGTCGCCGTCGCAGCTGGCCCACATTAATCCGGACCATGTGCTGGGCATTGTCACATTGGCAGGCAGCATAACTTCTCATTCCTCCATTATGGCGAGAGCGCTTGGCGTGCCGCTTGTAGTAGGGGTGGAAGCCAGTTTGACAGAGCCGATCGTAACGGGGCAGACCCTCATTATCGATGGCAGCGACGGAACCGTCTATATTGATCCGAAGGAAGATATTATCAGTCTGTACAACGAGTTGCACGATCGCCAGACGGAGGCCAAGCGGAAGCTGCAGCACTTTGCGGAATGCAACGCGGAAACGCCGGATGGCAAGTTTTTGCGGTTAGAGGCGAATATCAGCTCGCTTAAGGAGCTGGAGATTGCGCTTGCGGGCGGAGCGACGGGCGTAGGTTTGTTCCGTACCGAGTTTCTCTACATGGACCGAAGCCGCTTTCCTAAAGAAGAGGAGCAATATGAGGTATACCGAAGCGTAGCGGAACGGCTCGGCGGTGAACCGCTTGTCATTCGAACGCTGGATATCGGCGGCGACAAACAATTGGATTACTTCGAGATTCCGGAGGAAGACAATCCCTTCCTGGGTTATCGGGCAATCCGGATCTCTCTGGATCGCAAGGATTTGTTCAAGACGCAGCTTCGGGCGATACTGCGGGCGAGCATCCATGGAGCCGTCAAAGTGATGTATCCGCTCGTAACCTCAGTGGACGAAATCCGTGCGGCTAACGTCGTGCTTGCCGAAGCGATGAGAGAACTGGATGCGGAGGGCATTCCATACGAACGCAATATCCCGGTCGGCGTCATGATCGAGGTGCCGGCAGCTGTTATCATTGCCGACCTGCTCGCGCAAGAGGTGGATTTCTTTAGCATCGGTACAAACGATCTGCTTCAATTCACGCTGGCGGTTGATCGAATGAACGAAGAAATATCGCATCTTTATGATCCGTTCCACCCGGCTCTGCTGCGAATGATCAAAACGACGGTGGAGGCGGCCAAGGAACGGGGCATCAAGGTAGGCGTATGCGGAGAGCTTGCGGGAGATATGAGGGCGCTCCCGATCTGGCTCAGCCTGGATGTCGACGGGCTCAGCATGTCGGCGCATTCCATCTTGCCAATTAAGGAACGCTTGCTCTCGACAAGGCAGGATGAATGCAGGGAAGTGTGGAGGAACCTCCAGCAATGCCGGACGAGTTCGGAAATTATCGGCAAGCTGGAGGCGTTTATGGAGCTCAAGGACGAGCAGACGGCGAACGGTTAGCCCATTCGCTGCTGGAGCGCGTCCACGAACGCTTTGGCGTATGGCGGCAGATCGGGCGGACGGCGCGCGGAGATCAGATTGCCGTCGACCACCACAGCTTCGTCAAACCAAACAGCTCCGGCGTTTTCCATATCATCGCGAATACCCGGAGTCGAGGTCACTTTGCGGCCTTCCAGTATTTTCGCAGAGACGAGCACCCATCCCGCATGACAGATTTGGCCGATCGGCTTGTCCGCCGCATTTAGCTCCTGCACGAGGCTTAGCACTTTGGGGTACCGCCGGAGCTTGTCCGGCGCCCAGCCGCCCGGCACGAGCAAGCCGGCAATGTCGGCCGCGTTCACTTCGTCAAAAGACAAGTCGGCGACAGCGGGGACGCCATATTTGCCGATATGCTTTTTGCCTTTTTCGGGGCCGGCATACAGAACAGTCGCCCCGGCTTCGCGCACGCGGTATACGGGATACCATAATTCCAGATCCTCGAATTCGTCATCGAGCAGACAGATGACCGTTTGATTATTCAACGACATATTTACCTCTCCCTTCGATGATTGATACCAGTTGACAATAAGTTATTCATTCCTATTGTATCCAAGGAGCAGATATGAATCAAACCGTAACAAGCAGCTCTTCGAGGCGTTTGCGCCAACTTATCCGATGGCTGCCAGCCGTTGTATGGATGGCCGTCATCTTTGCGTTATCGTCCAGGACCGGCGATGAGTTGAACACGATGCTGCCATTCTTCCAACGATGGCTCCCTTGGATGACGGACTTTAATTGGGGACACTTCGTTGCTTATTTCATTCTCGCTGCAACATTCGATTACGCGATCGGGGGCAAGGCGGAACGTCCCTTGATCAAGGTGTTCATTGTCGTTCTATGCGGTTTATACGGCGTGACGGACGAGCTCCATCAGTCGTGGGTCGGCGGTCGGATGATGGATGCGGCCGACGTTCGAAACGACTGTATAGGCGCGTTAGGCTGGACGGTTGTCGCGGCTATTACTCCTGTAAAGCGCTTATGGAGGAAGGTCGTGAAGTAGTAAAAATTTCATGGGACGATTAAGCAGGACTTTTCGCAAAAAAGGTCGAATCCTCTATACATTCCCGAGGCTGCACTCAAGCAGTGAGGTAAGCGGCTGAGCCGCATGAATAAGGAGCTGACCCATTTTGCGTAAAACATGCCATTGCGGCGAGATCATGACGATGAAGCTGCGTACGGTGATCTATTCCGGCAAAGTCGAAATCGATAATGTCCCCATCTTCTCCTGTACTGCTTGCAGCAGAAGCGAAGTCATTCCTGAAGTGAAACCCGATCTAACGGGGCTGATCGCCAAGCTCGGAGCCGAGCCCGACAAACAAACCTTCCTGTTTAACGAATGCAACGAATGGGCGGATCTGCTCGTCGAAGCCAAAGTGAACAAGAAACCTCCGGAGCCCCAGGACGTGGAAGCCTTGATTCAACATCGAATCAATAATCTGCTGGACTTGTACCTGTTGGCCCAATCGCTGGAAGACGAGGATTGGATCGCAGACCTGAACAAGCGATTGCAGCAGCTTAGCCGACGCTCGATGCTTACATAAGCTTGAACGTTTCGTCAGAACGGCTGCCGCATGGCTTGTTCTCATCCGAAGTCCATTTGTTGCCGTTTATTCGCTCACATTGCGAAAAGTAATATTTTGTCGTATGATTACGTTAATAATCGGCGTGCGATACATATGCGTGAACCTTGCAGTCGGGTACTGCCCGATGGTGTATGTAGGTTGAACCATAGTGATGTAATCCAAATCTGAACAAATGGAGAGAGAATCCGTGACGGTAACCATTTATGATGTAGCAAGAGAAGCAGGAGTGTCCATGGCTACGGTTTCCAGGGTTGTCAACAATAACCCTAACGTGAAGCCGGCAACAAGAAAAAAAGTATATGAAGCAATCGAACGTTTGGGCTACCGTCCCAACGCGGTTGCGCGCGGACTGGCCAGCAAGAAGACGACCACAGTCGGCGTCGTGATTCCCGATATTTCCAATGCGATCTTCGCGGAGGTAGCGCGCGGAATCGAAGATATCGCGAATATGTATCATTACAATATTATTTTGTGTAACGCGGACAAGAAGAAGGATAAGGAAATCCGCGTTATCAACACCCTGCTGGAGAAGCAAGTCGACGGCCTGCTGTTCATGGGCGGCGCGGTGACGGACGAGCATCTGCAAGCGTTCAAGACGGCGAATGTACCGATCGTTTTGTGCGCCACCAGCGATGATAACAACCAGATCCCTTCCGTGGATATCGATCACGAGGAGGCGGCATATGATGCCGTTATGAAGCTGATAGGCAAAGGCCATAAGCGAATTGCGATGATCAGCGGCACGCTTCAGGATCCATCCAACGGATATGCCAGATTCCAAGGCTATAAGCGCGCGCTTGAAACATCGGGTCTGCCATACGATGATACATTAGTTCGTATTGGCAACTACAGATACGAATCCGGTGCAGAAGCGATGAAATATTTCATCGATCTGAGCGAGCGTCCGACAGCTATATTCTCGGCCACGGACGAGATGGCTATCGGTGCGATTCATTGCATCCAGGATGCCGGCCTGCAAGTGCCAGGCGATATTTCCGTCATCAGCGTTGACAACAGCCGAATGGCATCCATGGTTCGCCCGCAGCTTACTGCGGTAGCACAGCCTATGTATGATATCGGCGCCGTGTCGATGCGCTTGTTGACCAAATTAATGAAAAAAGAAAACGTAGAGCATGCCAGGGTCGTATTGCCGCATGAAATCATCGTTCGGCAATCGGTCGGAGCCATTTAAATAGAATGACGGCATCCAAGATTGGCATCATCGGAGCAATGGCCGAAGAGATCGAACGGCTGCATGAGCATGTCCGGGTAACGGACACGTTCACCAAAGCCGGTATTACGTACTACGAAGGCAAGCTTCATGGCAAAAATGTCATCTATTGCAAGTCGGGCGTCGGCAAGGTAAATGCAGCCGTCTGTACGCAGCTGCTGCTGGATGCCGGAGCAAGTCATGTTTTGTTTACCGGAGTTGCGGGCGCGTTGGATCCAAGACTTGACATTGGCGATATCGTTGTGTCGAGCTCTTGCATCCAGCATGATATGGATTGCTCGCCGCTGGGTTACCAACTAGGCGAGATTCCGTACCACCCGAACTCGGTGTTTCGGGCTGATCCCGGACTGATCGAGCTAGCTGCAAGCGCGAGCGAGAGACTTTTCCCGGGCCGCTGCCTGACGGGAGTCGTATTGTCCGGCGACCAGTTCATTGCAAGCAAAGAGAAGGTAGAGGAGCTGCATCAGTCTCTTAAGGGAGCATGTGCAGAGATGGAAGGCGCCTCTGTCGCGCAGGTATGCGAGATGAACGGCATTCCATTTGTCGTCATCCGCTCCATGTCGGATAAAGCTGACGGCTCGGCGCATGCCAATTTTGCTGACTTTACAGTGCAGGCCTCGAACCACTCTTATCGCATAATTGACGATATCCTGCAGCGTATATAACAATAAAAAGAGCAATCAGCGGCCCATAAGGCTTCGCCTGGTTGCTCTTTGTTGTTAAGTATGCCGGGTTGAGGTAAAGCGGACTTTTGGAACAACCTTAAAGATCCTGCATGACGATGCCTTGCGTAATGCGATTGCTCTCCACGATCTGTGCGCGCCTCGGGACGGGAGGGATGTCGTCCGCGCCATCCAGCCATGCCGTCGGCAGGGGGGCGGGGCTCTGGTCCTTCCAGCGGGCTATCCAGCTCTGAGGCAGCGGAGGGCTGTCGGGGCCGCGAAATTGGCTAGCCAGAGGGTGGTCGTTCATTTCCAGCCAGATCATGGACCAGGCGCGTGGGACAACTCTCCATATGTCATATCCGCCGCCGCCGAGCGCGACCCACTTGCCGCCTGTGTACGTATGCGCCAGCTCATGTATAATGGCCGGAATTTCGCGATAGATATTCATGCTGCAGTGAATATGAGAGAGTGGATCGTACGCATGCGCGTCGCAGCCATGCTGGCTCACGATGATATCCGGCTTAAAGGTTGCAATGACCTTGCGAAGCGTATTGTTGAAGCTCTCCAGCCAGGATTCGTCTTCCGTAAACGGTTCCAACGGCATATTAAAGCAAGTCCCGAAGCCGCTGTCCGCTCCTTTCTCGGCTGCATATCCCGTACCTGGGAATAGATATTTGCCTGTTTCGTGTATGGAGTAGGTGCACACATGGGGATCAGCGTAGAACACCCACTGGACGCCGTCGCCGTGATGAACGTCGGTATCGATATACAAGACTCTTGCTCCATAACGTTCACGGATGTACTCTATGGCGATTGCCGCGTCGTTATAGACGCAGAAGCCCGAAGCTTTGTCCGGGAACGCGTGATGAAGACCGCCGGCCAGATGAAAGGCGTGCAGCGTCCGGCCGCTCATAACGGCGTCTGCGGCCGCTACTGAGCCGGCCACGATCGCGGAAGCCGCTTCGTGCATGCCGGAGAAAAAAGGCGTATCCTCCGTCATTAGACCATACTGCTCGGCGGTTACCGCCCGACTGCGAGGGTCGGCTTCATTGTTTAGCGCTTTGACAGCGTTTACGTAGTCTGGCCGATGAACCAGCTGCAGTAATTCGTCGTTGCAGACGATGCCAGGGGCGAGCAGCTCGTCATCCGTTAAGGCGCCGGCTTCTTTAAGCAGGTCGATCGTCAACGTCTGGCGTATGGGGTCGAAGGGGTGGTCCTCATTAAATTTGTAACGGGATGAATCGGAATGATGGATGAAGATAGCGTTGGATACCATTTTCGAAAGCCATTCCTTTCTCGCGGAGAATGTCGTTACTTTCAATACATATACCGATTACGGAAACGGACACGGTCGAATTGTTCGATGGATGATAACGGAACTTCCTTGCCGATCCGCACCATAAGGCAATTGGCGGGATGCGAGCAGATCTCGGGATCGTCCGTCGCGTACCAGATCATACCGGCGGACTTCATCAATCGTTCCATCATATTACGATAATCCCATACGTTGAGCTTGGTGCCTTCAAGGTCCCAGTGCCAATAATATTCCGTCGTAAATACGATCATGTTCTCCAGCTGCTCCTCGGCGAAAGCCAGGGCGATCAGGCGTTTGCCGATTCCATATGCGCGATAGTCATTCGCAACCTCGATTGCGCCAAGCTCGACGAGGTCGGTCATGCCACCCTCCGACCATCTCTCTAATTCATCGGGATAATGGAAGGTTACATATCCAACAATCAAGTCATCCTCGCGGGCGATGATGATGCGCCCTTCCGCAAGGCCAGCAATTTCAACCAGCGCTTCATGCTGCTCCGCTGGTCGGCGGAAGGCATCCAGCTTTGCATGCATCTTGTAATCCGCGAGCCTGGAAGGAGGGACAGGACCTTCTAGGATGAGCTCCCGGCTATCGTTTATCGGGATTGTCTCAGTCTGGAGCCGTTTGCGATGTTCCAAGTGATCAACACCTTTCTTTCGGGAAAGTTACTATTGTGATCGCTTTTTTCTTTATTTTGATTGCTTTATACTACTCTTTATAACAAACAATCAAGAAAATGAAAAGCGTAGTCGAATAGAATAGACTTATGGTATAATAGGAAAAGTGTTATGTAAGCGCCTTCCTATGATGGCGATTTCCAGATTTGATGGGAGAGTGATAGTATGAGCAACCTACATCAAGAGCGCATACCCGCAACGGCAACAAACCCCAACCTCAAAAATTACGAAGAAGCGGCCGCTTCCTTCTCGTGGGATCAGATCGAACGCACGTTCAGCTGGACCGAGAACGGCAAGGTCAATATGGCATACGAAGCGATCGAGCGCCATATCGAGAACGGTAAAGGGGACAAGATTGCCCTTCATTACAGCGACAATGAAAGGGATGAAACATACACGTTCCGTCAGCTTAGCGAGCAATCGAATCGCTTCACGAACGTTCTTCGCGGTCTCGGAATCGGCAAAGGCGAACGTGTCTTCATCTTCATGCCCCGCACGCCGGAGCTGTACTTCAGCGTTCTAGGCGTCTTAAAGATCGGCGCCGTCGTCGGTCCGTTGTTCGAGGCGTTTATGGAGACGGCCGTCAAGGATCGTCTGCAAGACAGCGAAGCGGTCGCAATCGTGACCACGCCTGCTCTGCTGCATCGCATTAAGAGAGACGAATTGCCCGCGTTAAAACATATTATCGTCTTCGGCAACGATGTTCCGGAAGAGGAAGGCATCGTGAACTTCAAGAGTGAGATGGCCGCCGCTTCCGATAAAGCCGAGATCGAGTGGCTGGACCGTGAAGACGGACTTATCCTCCATTATACATCAGGTTCTACTGGTAAGCCAAAGGGTGTGTTCCATGTCCAGAACGCCATGGTTCAGCACAAGTATACCGGACAGATCGTTCTGGATCTGAAGGAAGACGACGTATACTGGTGCACGGCCGATCCGGGCTGGGTCACAGGCACATCTTACGGCATTTTCGGGCCATGGCTTAACGGAGCTACCAACGTCATTCGCGGCGGCCGCTTTAGCCCCGCAGACTGGTACAACGTCATTCAGAAGTACGGCGTCACGGTTTGGTACAGCGCGCCTACCGCGTTCCGCATGTTGATGGGAGCAGGGGACGACCTGTCCAAGCAGTATGACCTGTCGAGCCTGCGACATGTGCTGAGCGTCGGAGAGCCGCTTAATCCAGAGGTTGTACGTTGGGGGATGAAGGTTTACGGACAGCGTATTCACGATACCTGGTGGATGACGGAAACTGGCGGACAGCTCATCTGCAATTATCCGAGCATGGATATTAAGCCGGGCTCCATGGGCAAGCCGCTCCCAGGCATTCGCGCTGCGATCATTGACGACAACGGCAACGAAGTGCCTCCTTACCGGATGGGCAATCTGGCTATTGGGACGCCTTGGCCTGCCATGATGCGCAAGGTATGGAACAATCCTTCCAAGTACGAGGAATATTTCCGCTTGAAGGGGTGGTATGTGTCCGGTGACTCTGCATATATGGATGAGGATGGTTACTTCTGGTTCCAGGGCCGTATCGATGACGTTATCAATACAGCCGGCGAACGCGTAGGACCGTTCGAGGTAGAAAGCAAGCTCGTCGAGCATCCTGCCGTAGCGGAAGCGGGCGTCATCGGCAAGCCGGACATGGTGCGCGGCGAGATTATTAAGGCGTTCATTGCGCTTCGCGAAGGCTACGAGCCGACTGAGGAGCTTAAAAAGGAGATTTCCCAATTCGTCAAGGTCGGCTTGTCGGCACATGCCGCTCCTCGCGAGATCGAATTTAAGGATAAGCTGCCAAAGACGCGCAGCGGCAAGATTATGCGGCGCGTGCTGAAGGCGTGGGAGCTTAACCTGCCGACAGGAGATCTGTCCACAATCGAAGATTAAGTTTCGGACAAGGCGAAACGGCTACGCCGTCCTTTGGCGGCGGGGCGCGTTTCGTTCCGAGAATTATAGAGAAAGTATGATGAAATCATATACTTTCCTTTAATTCATAAAAAGGGTTATTCCGAGGTTCACAACCTCGGAATAACCCTTCTTTCTGTTTTGATCAGATTCGGCGTCAGCCCACGATCTTTATCTTCGAGGAAGGTGACGAATGACCTGCCGCATTTTCCGCTACGATGTAATAGGTGCCTGTCGCAAACGGCGAGACATGCTCGTAATTCGTTTGCGAGGTCGAGCCCAGCAGCATGTAATTGTCATCATTGCCGGAGCTGTAATAGATATGATAGGTAGTGACTTGATCAGACACCGGGTTCGCAGCCCAGCTCACGACTACGCTTAGAGCAGAGCTTTCGGCCTGCAAGCCTGTAGGAGCGGAAGGCGCAGCTCCCGTTTCCGAACCGCCGTTACCCTCGTTGCCGCCTTCATTGCCGTCGCCAGGCAGTCCTGGGATGGAAGGGATTTCTGGTAAGCCAGGCACCACGCCGTTCGACATAATCGCGCTCGGAGCCGATTCCTTGCCGACAACGTCGACCGCCACAACATAATAGGTTGTGCTATCTGTCGCGGAAGCCGTAAAGGATGAAGAATACTCATCTCCGAACAGCAGCGAGCTGCCGAACTTCTCGTAAGCCCCCGCATTCGTAGAGCGGTAGATTCGATAACCGACCACATCCGCCGACGGGCTGTCCTTGAACGTAATCGTCAGCGAGCCATTGCCGCCTTGAGCCATCTTTACGTCGACCGGCGGAGCAGGGGCTGCGCCATCATCACTGCGCGGGTCCGTCTTGGACGGAGCGTCGTTGCCCGCATCAGCCGGGATGTAGATTTCCATAGGACGTCTGCTGCTGGCTGGCAGCTTCGCTTGCGCTGCTTGAATTTCATCCATCAGTTCGTCCAACGGCTTTTTGCGCTTAATGACGACCTTTTCCTTGAGCATATCGTCCGGCGTAAGCTCGTTAGGCACGTAGTTGATGCCTTTGTACGTAATCAGCTTCATACTGACGAGGGCGTCGTCCTTCTTCTTAGGCAAAAATTCCTTGTTGAACCAGTCCGTGACGGACATGCCGGCCGAACTCGTCAGCGAGCTTGGCAGAAGACCGCTTGCCGATGATACGGTAGCCTTGACGATGCCATCCGGCTTCGGGAATTCTTCTGTATTAAACAGGCCGGGCTTCTGTTCCGACACCTCGTTCATAATTAGTGTCCAGATCGAACGTGCCCGTGTTCGTCCGTTGTTGGACAGGGAATTGACCTGCTCCTCATAGCCGGCCCAAACGCCTAGCGTAACATCAGGAGAGAAGCCCATAAACCATACATCGCCGTAGCTTTGCGTAGATCCTGTTTTGCCTGCGATCGGAATCTTGCCATATTGTTTGAATTGCTTCGAGATAGCGTTGCCTGAGCCCGACGGGCTGGAAATAACCGTCTTCAACATGTCGGTCATCAGGAAGGCCGTCTGCTCCGAAAATACTTGCTTAGGCTGAGCTTTATGCTCGTAGACGATCTTGCCGTTCGCGTCCGTAATTTTTTCGATCATGTATGCGTCGTTGAATACGCCTTGATTCGGGATGGCGCCGTAAGCGTTGGTCATCTCTTCTACCGAGACGCCGAGCCGCAGTCCGCCGATAACGCCGGTCTGGGAATACGCATCCTCAGGCTGCAGCGTGGTGATGCCGAGCTCCCGGACGAACTCCCAAGCCTTTTCGATCGTTACTTCTTCGTTGAAAATTTTCAGTGCCGGCAAGTTCATGGAGCGGTTTAGCGCGTCGCGCGCCGTTACGAGTCCCGTGAACTTCCGATTGACGTTCATCGGGATATGATAACCCTTCTGTCCGTCGCTGAGCACGAGCGGGGCATCGTCGATGATGCTCGCCGGCTGGATGATGCCGGAATCGATGGCGGGCAGATAGGCAGCCAGCGTCTTCATCGTGGAGCCCGGCTGGCGGATCATCTGCGTCGCGAAGTTCATCTGCTCCTCGTAGAAGTCGCGGCCTTCCAGCATACCGATAATGGCGCCGGTCTTATGATCCAGCATGATTGCGGCAGTCTGCTCCAGACCCTTCTTCTCGCTGTAAGGCGTGAAGTTTTCTTCGTTGCTGCCGATCTTGCGCATGATGTCGTACACTTGCTTGTCGATCGTGGTGTAGACATGATATCCGCCACGAAGCAACTGTTCCCTTGCCTGTTCGATCAGCTCCGCGTTTTCCTTGCCGCGAAGGGCTTCCTTCGTCAAGGATGGGTCCTCCTGCATGAGCAGGGCTTCGGCCGCCTGACGCTCCGCCTCCAGCATGAGGTAGGGGTAAGTCGTATAGGCTTTCTCGCTTGGCGGAGCAATTGAGGCCCTTGTATCGAATTTAATCGCTTCATCGTATTCCGCCTGCGTAATTCTTCCCGTTTCCAGCATTCGCGACAATACGAGCTGCTGGCGCTTTACTGCGCGTTCGAAGCCGGCTTCATTAAATTTGCCCGTCCCCGTGAAAGCATTGTACAAGGATGGGAGCTGCGGCAAGCCAGCCAGATAAGCCGACTGGGCAATATTGAGCTTTTTGAGATCGCTGATTCCGAATATGCCCTTGGCAGCGGCTTGAATGCCGAATACCTGATAACCGTTGGAGCCGTTGCCGAACGGCATCTTGTTCAAGTAGGCAGCCAATATTTCTTTTTTCGTTAAGTACCGTTCCATCCTGAGCGACAAAAATATTTCTTTGATTTTGCGGCTGTCCGTTTTGTCCAGGTTGAGAAACACCCGTCTGGCGAGCTGCTGGGTCAGCGTACTGCCGCCCGTCTGCGTATCTTCATTAAACAGCTTCTGCTTGACGGCGCGGCCGAGACCGTTGACGCTCACGCCTTTATGTTCGAAGAACTCATTATCCTCCGTTGCCAGCAGAGCGTTGATGACGCTTTGCGGGATGTCGTCGTACTCCACAACGATCCGGTCTTCGTCTGTCCGAAGCTGGCCGACCAGCGAGTCGTCGTTGAAGTAGACATAGCCCGTCATCGAATATTCGCCGACCTTGTCCTGAATGACGGATTGCGGCCGAACTTCCTCGTCTTTGACGAGAGCGGCGACATAACCCGTTACGGCTCCTCCTGCGAGCAGGCCGAAGAAGATGCCGAAGTAAATAATCCATTTCACTGTGATAAATGATACTAGTCCGAACATTCGCCATTTGCCGTAGGGCTTCCGCGATGGCTTTGTATCCTCTTGCATGCTTATAACTCCTCCTCCAAAATAGCATTACCATTATAGCACAAAACGATATTCGGTTCATGTATTCGGCCGTTCAGCAGGGCTGTGCCGTACAGTTCGTTACGGATTGGCGGCAAGAAAAAAAGAATCTTATCTTATTGTTAAACGCATGACGAGGCGGAAAAGTTTTGTATAATAAGTAAAGGGGGAGAGTTTTCATGTCATTAAATGAAAAAAGCCTGAAAAAAAGTGAAGTTTGTCGAATTTTTTTAGCAACTTTTGTAGCAGGTCGGCCGTATTAATTACGGTAAAGATTACAGGTTCTGGAGACCATGGGATGGAGGTGGAAGATGGAAACGTTATTTTTATCCTGTTTGGCGCTAGGCATCCTGTTCGCGATTGTCAGCGTCATATTCGGAGACTGGCTCAGCCAAGCCATGGAAGGAGCGCTAGACTTCTTGTCGCTGGAAGGTCCCGCCTTCCTGAGCCCGATGACTTTGTTTGGTGGCATTACGGCTTTCGGAGGAGCCGGACTTATGCTGACCCGCTACACGTCGCTAGGCGAATGGATCGTCGTGCTGCTCGCCGTCCTGATTGCCATCGCTCTTGGAGCGGCGGTGTTCTTCCTGTACGTAAGGCCCATGGAGAATAGCGAGAACTCCATTGCGTTCACGCTCCAATCCCTGGCCGGCACGCTCGGCGAGGTAACGATTCCGATCCCCGCGACGGGTTATGGCGAAGTGATGATACGGGCCGGAGCGGGCGTAACGAACCAAATCGCAGCCAGCTTCGATCAGCAGCCCATATCCGGCTCGGCGAAAGTCGTCGTCGTGGAAGTGAAGGATAGTGTGTTATACGTCTCCGAAGTGAATCTGAGCATCTAAACGAAACAGTCGTAAGTGTACTTTATTATGAGAGGAGTCATGCTGTACATGAATTTGCCAGAATATTTGATCATTCCCCTTATCGTTGTAGGTGTGCTTGTCGTATTGGGTCTTGCCTTTTGGGCGAGGTACAAGACGGTGAGTCCGGACGAGGCGATGCTCGTTACGGGATCGTTCCTTGGATCCCGCAACTCGCTCGTGGACGAATCGGGCCGCAAGGTAAAAATCATTCGGGGCGGGGGCGCCTTCATCCTGCCGGTATTTCAGAAGGCCGAGTACTTGTCGCTCTTGTCCCACAAGCTGGACGTATCTACGCCGGAAGTGTATACGGAGCAAGGCGTTCCCGTCATGGCCGATGGCGTGGCGATCATCAAGATCGGCGGCGCGATGGAAGACGTGGCGACTGCCGCGGAGCAGTTCCTTGGCAAGCCGACAGAAGGTTTAAAAAGCGAAGCACAAGAAGTGCTCGAAGGTCATCTGCGCGCGATTCTCGGTTCAATGACGGTAGAAGAAGTGTACCGTAACCGCGATAAGTTCGCGCAAGAGGTACAGGGCGTGGCAGCGAAGGATTTGAAGAAGATGGGTTTGCAGATCGTTTCGTTTACAATCAAGGATCTGCGCGACAAACACGGTTATTTGGATGCTCTCGGCAAGCCGCGTATCGCAGCCGTCAAGCGCGATGCCGACATCGCCGAAGCCGAAGCTATACGGGATGCGAGAATACAGAAGGCGCATGCAGCGGAGGCCGGACAGAAGGCGGAGTTGCTGCGTGATACCAACATCGCGGAAGCCGAGAAGGATAAAGAGATGAAGGTAGCCTCCTTCAAGCGCGATCAGGATACGGCAAAGGCGGAAGCCGACCAGGCTTACTCTATTCAAGAAGCGCGCGCGAAGCAAAGCGTGGTCGAGGAGCAAATGAAGGTAGAGCTCGTCCGCAAGGAGCGCGAAATCGACCTCGAAGGCAAAGAGATTCTGCGTCGCGAGAAACAATATGACGCCGAGGTTAAGAAGAAGGCGGACGCCGATCGTTACGCCGTCGAACAAGCGGCGGAAGCAGACAAGGCCAAGCGGATTCGCGAAGCCGATGCGCTGCAATACCGGATTGAAGCGGAAGCGAAGGCGCAAGCGGCTCAGAAACGTTTGGAAGGTCTTGCGGTGGCGGAAGCGGAGAAAGCCAAAGGTACGGCGGAGGCGGAGGTTATCCGGCTGCGCGGTCTCGCTGAAGCCGAGGCGAAGGAAAAGCTGGCGGAAGCGTTCGCGAAGTTCGGAGAAGCGGCCGTCCTGGATATTATCGTCAAAATGCTGCCAGAGCTCGCTGGCAAGGTTGCCGAGCCGATCAGCTCGATCGATAAGCTGACCGTAGTCGATACGGGCAACGGAGAAGGAGCGGCACGACTAAGCAATTACGTAACCTCGTTGATGTCGACAGCGCCTGAGATGCTAAAAAGCGTATCAGGCATCGACGTGAATCAGCTGATCCAGGGGCTGACTTCGAAGGCGATCGCTCCGTCTGCGCCTGCTGCATCAAATCCAGTGGAGGAGGCTATAGCGAAAATCAAGCCGGCTATCGCTCCCACAGCAATGGAAGTACCAAAAACAGACAAATCGTAGAGGGATCGTATCTTAGCGGATGTGCCTTTGGACAACTATTAAAAAAAGCCTTGAACCCGGCCGGGTTCAAGGCTTTTTCTTCGTAAATAATGTTCTTCAGGCGATTAACGGCTGTAGAATTCGACGATTTGTTTCTCATCGATTTCTTGCGAAAGCTCGGCGCGGTCAGGAAGACGCACGTATTTGCCTTCTACAGCTTGCTCGCTGAATTCCAGGTAGTTCGGGAGGTGATGACGACCTTCCAGAGCTTCCTTGATGGATTTCAGGCCGCGGCTGCGCTCGCGAAGTCCGATAACGTCGCCAACTGCCACTGTGTAGGAAGCGATGTCGACTTTTTTGCCGTTAACGGTAACGTGACCGTGGGCAACAAGCTGACGAGCGCCCGCACGGGAGTTCGCGAATGCCAGACGGTATACCAGGTTGTCCAGGCGGCTTTCCAGCAACGCCATGAAGTTTTCGCCGGCGATACCTTTCATCTTGGCAGCTTTGTCGAACAAGTTGCGGAATTGCTTCTCGTTCATGCCGTACATGTGGCGAAGCTTTTGTTTCTCTTGCAATTGAACGCCGTAGCCGCTAAGCTTTTTGCGTTGGTTAGGGCCGTGCTGTCCCGGAGGGAAAGGGCGTTTCAAGTCTTTGCCAGTACCGCTAAGGGAAATGCCAAGGCGGCGGCTAAGTTTAAATTTAGGTCCTGTATAACGTGCCATGTCTCGTATTAACTCCTTCAACAAAGTAAATTTTGAGAATGGGGTTGTGTTTCGCGGAATAACGTTCGGGTGGACAAGTCAATTCTCGTCCCTGATGACACTTCAGCCGCTGGCCATGCAGCGAACCTTATTCCTGAGGGTGACACAAAACCGTACGCCCATGTATTCAACAATAAATATTATATGATTTATAGCGGAAAAGTCAAGGAGGATTGTGCGAATAGCAGAATCGTCTTCGTATTTCAAAACCCTATAGCTCCATAAAAGGTGGCTAAAGTCCTATAAAATATGGAAAGACTAGTGCAAAAATCATAAAAATAAAGTATGATGTTGATAGAATTAGCAATCTCATCGCCCTGTTACAACTGAGGAAGGGTAAGGTGCTGCATGGTCAATGACCGAAAGGAACGCCATTCCATCTGGTTAGCCAATGAAGATATTCATGATGCGGACGAGCCTTATCTTCCTGCCTTGTTAGAGGAAGCATTTCTCGAATGGAGCGCGGAGGCATCGGGCATGACGGCATTCCGAAGCGGTCAATACGGAATATACGGCAAAGATGCGAAGTGCCACGGCTCGGCAGGCGCGAGTGAAAGTTCAACCTTAGCGGGAATCGGAACCGAGGAAATTGTACAAACCGCCGTAAGGTCCGTTCTGGACAACCTTGCGTTCTATAGTACGGAGTATGGGGAGTGGTTCGTTGCGGGAACCCCGATCTTCCGTCGCCATTGCGATAAATTGTTCGCTATTCTTGTGTACGTCGCTCCTGCGGGTACGCAAATGGGAGAAGGGGAACTTGGCGCGCAAGCCCTGCATTACCGGGGATGCTTCTACCGCGTATTCGAGCGGGTGTATGTAAAGGATCTTCTGCTCACGCAGGAAAGAAGCAGCCAAGAATCGAGCCGGAGAGACGAGCTCTTTCAGGCTGCCAAGCGGTTGTACGACCAGATCGACGTCACATCCGTCCTAAACGAGATGCTCCGCAGCCTGGAGACGTTATATCCGCAATCGGAAGTATATCTCTATCTGTCCCAGGATTATGTGGAGGGCGACCCCCGCATACGTCCGCTTGTCTTTAAAAATACGGCTCATGATATAGTGGCCAAGGCTTTCCTGGACGGTAATCCGGCAAAGGAGAAGGATCGCGACGGCAATACCCGCGTGGCAATCCCGTTATCCGGCAAGCAAGCTGCGTATGGCGTTTTGTGTATTACTATTAGTGCGGGGAAAAGGAGCGACGAGCTCGATCTCCCCGCGTTCCTGCTTATTGCCGACACGGCAGGCTCGGCCTTCGAGAACGCGAAGTTGTACGAGCAGTCCAATCTGCTGATCAATGAGCTCCGTCTTATTAACGATATGACCAAGCGTCTCAATCAGTCGCTTAAGCTGAGGGAGATTTTCCAGTTCGCGACGACGGAGCTGCTTACGATCTTTGATGCCGATTATTGCTGCGTGCTCCAGCTTAATCCCAAGAAAGACGTGTTCGAGGTGAAATCAAGCAACATACCCTCGATGGCCAGCGAGACGTTCTCGCCGGAGTACGGTTTCTGCGGAATGATCTATCGAACGAAGGAGCCTCTTATTATATCCGATTATTGGAATACTAGAGTCGTATCCTCCAGGCTGATGGACAATACGGGCTCGCGCTCCCTGATCGCTGCGCCGATCTTTGGCGACGGAGAAGTAATTGGCGTTATTCTCGTGACCCATAAGCAACAAAATTTCTTCTCCTATGAGAACTATAAGTTGCTGCAGGTCATGAGCACCCATATCGGATTAGCGGTGACAAACGCGTCGCTGCATGCCGAGGTGCGAAGAATGGTGATCACCGACAATTTGACGGGGCTGCATGCGAGGCACTACCTGGACGAGCAGATTCAGCGCCGTCAACGCAAGGATCCGTTCGGTTCGCTAATCCTCGTCGATATTGATCTCTTCAAGCGTGTAAACGATACGTACGGCCATCAAGTAGGGGATCGGATTCTCATCCAGGTAAGCCGTATTATTGCGGGGGCGATTCGCCAGGACGATATCGCTGCCAGGTGGGGCGGGGAGGAACTTGCCATCTATCTGCCCGGTGTTCGCACGGAGCAGGCGCTGCGAGTCGCAGAACGTATCCGAAAGCAAGTCGCCGAAGAAACGGAGCCTTCCGTAACGGTGTCCTGCGGCGTCTCGGAGTGGACCTTTGACCAGGAGAAGGTAAGCGTAGAATCCTTGTTCTATAGAGCGGACATGGCCCTGTACGAAGCCAAGAACAAAGGCAGGAACTGTATCATAGTCGGCAGTTCGACATAAATAGAATTGTAATCCGACGGGCGCCTCTTGCGAGGCGCTTTTCTTTGTACCATAGGATTGTTCAGTTCTTCGAATTAACGCATAACATAGGGCTTATGTTGGGAGGATAGAAGCAGAAGCGCGATATTAGGGAGGGAATGGATTTGTGTATGAAGTCGGTGCGAATGAGAGCGTTCGCCGCGTTACTGTTGACGCTGACAATGTCGGTGGCTGCTGCCGGCTGCGCAGCTGATGCGGATCATAGATCGCCGGAGGAGTGGCTGTCGATGGCCTATTCTGGTCTGGCCGCCATGGATCAATACCATTTCACGGGAGCGATCAGCATGGGGATGAACGAGGAGCTGATGTTCAAGCCGCAGATGTTCGAAGGCAAAGTTACCCGCCATAAGCAGCTAACGATTCAATCCGATGAGCAGGACCCCGTAAGCTGGAATCCGGTGGATGTACTTGGCAAGCTTAATGATGCCAATGCGGGCGTAACGATTATCCATGAGGGCGTGACGGAGACGGAGTCCGGAGCAATCAAGACGTTGACGATTCGGGTCGAAGAGAAATCGGACGTTACGACGGCTCGCTGGGACAGCTTGCTTCGGCAGCAATTCGACGATATCGCGGGCGTTTCCGGAGTGGACACATTAATTGCTTTAAACGTATCCGAGAAGCGGGATACCATCCTTGCGCAGTCCAAGAAGGAGCTGGAGGAAATGTTGTCACGGCTTCATGCGACTTCTCGGTACGATATCGTCATCGACAAGCAGCGCCTGCTTCCCATCAAGATGGAGGAATTAACAAGCTTCGAATACGAACGCGGCGGTACGCCGATTAAGGAGTCCCGGCATACGTCTGTCCGATTCGAGAAGTTCGAGGGCTCCGCCGAAGACTCTGTGCAATGAAGCAGGAATCATGATAGGATGAAGATGGATGCCCGGGGAATCATAGGCAGGCCTTGGGCCGAACACCATCAGAAGGAGTGACACGCATATGAGAGATCCAAGATTGCAGAAGCTGGCCCAGAACCTGGTCCAGTATTCGCTGAACATACAGCCAGGGGAAAACGTCTTGATCGATATGATAGGCGGCGAAAAGGAATTGACCAAATGTTTGATCGAGGAGGTCGCCAAGCGCGGCGGGAGACCGTTCGTAGAATACAGCGACCGATCCATTTTGCGAACGATGCTGATTCATGCGTCGGAGGAGCAACTTCGGCTTTGGGCAGAGCTTGATCTGGAACGTATGAAAAATATGCAGGCGTACATTGGGATTCGATCCGGCGACAATGCAAATGACTTGTCCGACGTGCCGGACGATAAAATGAAGCTGTATGACCGAATCTATCGGAATCCCGTACATATGGAACAACGCGTAAAGAAAACCAAGTGGGTCGTTCTAAGGTACCCGAACCCCTCCATGGCACAGCTTGCGAAAATGAGCACGGAGTCGTTCGAGGATTTTTACTTTGACGTATGCAATCTGGATTATTCCCGCATGGAGAAGGCGATGGACCCGTTGCAGGCGTTGATGAACCGGACGGACCGCGTGCGAATCGTAGCCCCGGGCACGGATCTCCGCTTCTCCATCAAGGACATCGGTTCCAAAAAATGCTGCGGCCATCGCAACATCCCCGACGGCGAAGTGTTCTCCGCGCCGGTGCGGGATTCCGTAAACGGCACGATTGCCTACAATTCGCCTAGCGAATATTCCGGCACCTCGTTCCAGAACGTGACGCTGACGTTCGAAAATGGGCGGATTGTCAAGGCGGAGAGCAACGATACGGCACGCTTGAACGAAATACTGGATAGCGACGAAGGAGCGCGCTACGTCGGCGAATTCGCGATCGGCTTCAACCCTTACATTCTGCATCCCATGAACGATATTCTGTTTGACGAGAAAATCGCTGGCAGTCTGCACTTTACGCCGGGTCAGGCGTACGAAGAGACGGACAACGGCAACCGCTCCTCCATTCACTGGGACCTCGTGCTCATCCAACGTCCGGAATATGGCGGCGGCGAAATTTATTTTGACGACGTGCTGATCCGCAAGGACGGATTGTTCGTTCTGCCGGAATTGGAAGGATTGAACCCGGATCGCTTGAAATAATTGCTAATGAAGCGTTTTTTTCACCAGCCCCCTTGATGGATACCACGATTCAGAGTATCATGGTGACAAAGGAAAGCATTACTAATTCAACTGGAGGGAACGCCCATGTCCAATAACGCAGCAATTGTAGAAATCTCCCAAACAGCCAGCCAATTTACTTCATCGATCGTATTGCAAGCCGAGAGCAAATATATCGACGTAAAGAGTATCCTGGGTCTGTTCACGACTTTGGTCGGCGGTCATTCCTACGAGCTTCATGTACACGGACCGGACGCGGAAGAGGCTAAAAAAGCAATGGCAGCCGTGTTCGCGAAACACAATCTTAACGTTAATGTCATTTCGGATTAATCATTAGCACGGGCGTGACCAGCGCTTCTTCCGTATGGGGGAGGCGCTTTTTCTGTTTTATCCTTGTTTATTCCGATGATTTCGTCTAATATAAAAGGTATATATGCTGGAGGCAAGAGTCACAGGGGGGAGAAACATGTCCGCACCGGAAGTTGCTGATAAGTTGCAGGAGAGAGCGTTGCGCCTTCTACAGGAAGATGCAAGTAAGATAGAGAAGTTGATTGAGGTGCAGATGGAGAACCTGACAACTCGTCAGTGCCCTCTGTACGAGGAAGTGCTCGATACGCAGATGTATGGATTCTCGCGCGAGGTCGACTTTGCCACGCGTGCCGGTCTCATAACGGAGCAAACGGGCAAGGAGATCGTCAGCAGGTTGGAGCGCAATCTCGCTGTGTTATATGAAGCGCTTGATCGGAAGGGCAGCCTTTAGAGGGCTGCTTTTTTCATGCCAATATACCGATTAGCTCGGAGAGGTATATTTACCATTTGTCAGTGATACTGCTCCTTGCTTCATTACGCCCATTCCTTTACAATACATGATATATGGTAAATTTGAGGAGTGATAGACATGACCGAGGATCTTCAAACAGGCATTATCCGAATTTCTGACGACGTTGTAGCGACTATAGCAGGACTTGCAGCTCTTGAAACTCCAGGCATTGCCGCCATGTCGGGCGGGATCTCCGAAGGGCTGGCAAAGCGTCTCAGCGGCAAGAATGCGCAGAGAGGCGTATCGGTCGAGGTTGGGCAGCTCGAAGCGGCCATCGACCTGCGAATTATCGTTCATTATGGCATTCCGATTCAGGAAGTGTGCCGTCAGCTTCAATTAAACGTGCGAGAATCCGTCGAAAATATGACCGGCTTGCAAGTGGTAGAGGTAAATGTGAAAGTGGAGGGCGTTGCCTTCAAGGAAGAAGAACCGGAAGAGATTCAGCAACGGTTGAAATAAGCGATTTTATATACATGAAGAAGGCACTTTCCCTGTTATCCGGGCAAGTGCCTTTTTGGTTGTGCGCGCAGCGCCTCAGTGCGGCCTGATTAACCTCGTCGATTGTTTCTCTGTCTTCTCCGGCAAACGATTGGACTCGCGGGAGATGCTGAGCAGAACGCCCATGCTCATGAGACTGACGAGGAGCGAAGATCCGCCGGAGCTTATAAACGGCAGCGTGACGCCGGTTATCGGAATGGTTCCGGTTACGCCGCCAATATTGATAAATGCCTGGATCGCGAAGAGGCCGACGATGCCTGCGCCTACGACGGTGCCGTACAAATCCGGGCAACGAAGCGCGACGAGCAGTCCCCTCCACAAAAACACCAGGAAAAACAATAAAAATAATGCACTGCCGATAAATCCAAATTCTTCGGCAATAACGGCAAAAATAAAATCGTTATAAGCGTAATCCAAATAGTGCAGCTTCTGCACGCTTCCCCCGAATCCGGCGCCCGTCAGACCGCCATGTCCAAGTGCTTGCAAAGCGGAGATCAATTGGAACGCGCCATCCTGCGCGTTGCCCATGGGATCCATAAATGCCGTAAAACGGTTGACCCGATATTGCCATGGCGCGGGATTGATCGCCATCGACACGCTTACCATCAACGTGATGGCGACAGCGGCGACCGAGCCGGCGAGCAGCACTTGCTTTAGATTGGCGCCGCCTGTCAGTATCATAATCGTTGCGCACGCGGCCAGTACCATACTGGAGCCTAAATCCGGCTGGAGCATAATAAGACCGCAGAAGAAGCAAATGATGAGAATGACAGGCAATAAGCCGCGTTTGAATTCCCGAAACTTCTCTTCCTTCTTCGTGATCAGGGATCCGAGATAAAGGATAAGCGTCAGCTTGGCAAATTCCGTCGGCTGCAGCCCGATCGGGCCAATGTGAAACCAACTGCGGGCACCATTCACTTCCTCGCTGACGAACGGTACGAGCAGCAGCATCAGCAGGACCGGGATCAGAAGCAAAACGAACCCGCGTTTAAAAAACTGATAACGCAGGTTCATAATGAAAAACATCATAAATATGCCAAATATGGCGAAGACAAGCTGCCGCTTGGTGAAGTATAGGGCATCATTGTCGAATTTCGGCGATAATACCGCGATTCCGGAGCTGGCGCTGAACACCATCACAAGTCCAAAGCCTACGAGCATCAGTGTCATGATGAGCAGCAGAAAGTCCGGTCTGCCTCTGCTACCGTTCCCTGTCGCCTTCATGCCGACACCTCTTACAGAAGTTGTTTCTTCAGTTGGTCTAGACGCTGCGTAGCCGTATCCATGATATGCTTCGGAACCGGGGACTCGTATTCCATGCCGTGCGGGAATGTAGAGCGTCCGATATAGACCGCTTCGATATTGAGAACGGCATGCGGGTTCTCCAGCTTGCCCTCGATCGCGCGCGTGTTGATGCGCAGGAAGTAGTCGGAGCCGCTGGCCCGATCCGTTAATTTCAAATCATATGTAGCGCGATAATATTCCCATTGCCAACGAACGAAACCGACCTTTTCGGCCGCATCGTCCAGATGGTGCAGCTCGCTCTGAACGCCGTTTAATCCGGAGTTTTCAATAATCATTTCTGTTCCTCCCAAATTCACAAGACATAGTTGTACATTCTTTACTCATGATAGTATGTTTCCCCAGTCAGCGCAAGCCTTACTCCAGCAGCATGGGACTAATGTTCGTGACATTTTTGAGAATTATGGCCGGCTGTCTAATTGCCGGGCAAGCACTTCCTTATTGGCGGCGATCTTGCTAAACTAGAAAATAGAGGTCAATTATGGCGAAAACCTATGCTTTCCGATATTTGTACACAGGGAGGGGTTCGGAATGACCATACAACAGCAGCATACAGAGAGCGCGCTACAGCATCAATTCTCAAAGATGGTGGCCTGGCGCAGGCATATGCATCAGTATCCCGAGCTTTCATTCCGGGAGCGGGAAACCTCGTCGTGGATAGCCGGAAGGCTGAAGGAGCTGGGATGCGAGGCAAAGACCGGCGAGTACGGAAACGGTATTGTGGTGTCGATCGCCGGGGAGCAAGAGGGTCCGTGCATCGCGCTGCGCGCCGATATGGACGGGCTGCCCATTCAGGACGAAAAAAGCTGCGACTACAGCTCGAAGGTGCCGGGCGTCATGCATGCTTGCGGACATGACGGGCATACGTCGACGTTGCTTGCGATTGCCGACTATTACAATAGCAACAGGGACAAGTTCCGCGGCGAGCGGAGATTATTATTCCAGCATGCGGAGGAGGTAACGCCGGGCGGCGCGATCGAGATGGTCAAAGCCGGCGTACTAAACGGGGTTGATGCGGTATATGGCGTGCATCTGTGGACGCCTCTACCTTACGGGACAGTGGCCTCCAGGCCCGGACCGTTCATGAGCGCCGCGGACGAGTTCGTCATCGACATCGAGGGTAAGGGCGGACACGGCGGAATGCCGCACGCCACCGTCGACACGATCGTCATCGGCTCCGCAATGGTGCAGGCAATTCAGTCGATCGTCAGCCGCAATGTTAATCCGATACATCCGGCGGTCGTGACGATCGGTTCTTTCCAGGCGGGCACCACGAATAACGTGATCGCGGAGAAATGCAGGCTGAAGGGTACCGTCCGCTCCTTTGACGAAGACACCAGGAGGCAGATACACGAGCGGCTGGCGGCGATTGTCCAACAGACCTGCGAGATGTACGGAGCGGCTTGTCAGTACGAGATGCGCATCGGTTATCCGCCGGTCGTAAACGACGGGCAGGAGGCCGAGCGGTTTTTCCAGGTAGGGAGCGAGCTGTTCGGAGAGGATTTCGTCATTAACGCGGACCCCATCACCGTCGCCGAAGACTTTTCCTATTACCTGGAGCGTGTTCCGGGCTGCTTCATGTTCGTGGGAGCGGGCAATCCGGAGACGGGAGCGAGCTTTGCCCATCATCACCCTCGCTTCGATATCGATGAAAGAGCAATGCTCGATGCCGCCAGACTTTTGATCGGCATGGCGGAGCATCGCGCGAATATGCCAGCATAAAAATGAGCTTGCCGCGGGCAAGGGAGATTATTGATCCTCCCATACCGCGACAAGCTCATTGTTTTCGTTATACAGTTCGCCGGGATCCGGCTCGTTATTGTTCCAAACGTTGTCGACTTCCCAAATCAGCATGTTTTTTGAATTGGGAGCTGCGTTCTTTTCGCTGGAGGAAATCTGCAGCGTGCCTTGCGAAGGCAACTGGACGGAGTCGAAGGTATAGGTCTGATTGCCCCGAACGCTGATCAGCTTCCAGCCTTCCAAGTTGATGGTGTCGTATGTCGTATTTTTGATCGTGACCAGCTCGGCGCGTTTGTCCACCATCAACTCAATGCCGATCTGGGCAGCTTTCTTAACGGGAATGTCGGTCTGGCTTTTTTCATGCCCGGAACTCCAAATTCCGATCATATCGTGTTTCGCTTGCTGCTCCAAGCCCTTATAGACGTTTTCCATCTTTACGTTGGGCTCTACGATCATGACTTTAGCCAAGCCCTCTTGCAGCAGAAGCTCGTTCAGGATGCGTCCGTCTTTAAGCTCGACTATGGCCAGCGTCCTGCCGTAATGATCCTTGCTCTCCTTGTCGAAGGTCAGACGAACCTCCCCCGACTGCTCCAGCAGCTCCTTCGTATAAGAAGACGCTTCGTCGCCGTAAGGATCGGAGCCTTCATCTTCATTATGGATCTCAGGCGTGTCCACATATAGCAAGCGCACCGTCACCGAATCTTTTCCGCTCTTGACGCGGAACGTATCGCCGTCGATGTAATCAGTTACCTCCAGCCATTCGCCCGCCTTGGCTGTGCGATCGATTGCGGCAGGAGATGAGGCGCAGCCAGCCAGCAACATGGAGAGCATGATGAGCAGGAATAAATAAATACGATTCAAACATGTAGCCTCCCACGTACAGATTGTCAGGCTTTAACCGAGATTACTTCTCATTATTATAACATATATTGTGCCTATAATCGAAGTAAAGTAGAGCATTACGGATAAAATGCCCCCTTTCCATTCATACTGATGACATGAGACTGGATGGGGAGGTAAATGCTGGATGGTTGAAGCCAAAGATCGGGCATTGATCGTGCAATCCGACCTGACTGTGCTATTGGATGAAAGAGCGGCTGATGGCCAAGCTGCCAGAGAGCTGCTGCAGAGAGTCGCGGAGATGACGAAACGGACGGGGGACGTGCATACGTACCGGATTACGCCGGTAACGCTTTGGAATGCGCTAAGCGCCGGCGGAGATGCAGCCTCCGTCTTGGAAGGACTTAAGCGCCATTCGCGCTACGATCTCCCGCTCCAGGCGTCGGCCAGCATCAGGTTGTGGGCTGGAAGGTATGGCAAGCTTCAATTGTCCGAGGATGCCGGAAGGCTGCTCGTCACGGGAGACGAGGCTGTCATGGAGCAACTTGCGCTGCATTCGTCTTTGTCCGCGTGCAGGAAAGAAAAGCTGCATAGCTCTATGTGGGAGCTGTATCCCGAAAACCGCGGCGAATTCAAGCAGGAATTGGCGCGATTGGGTTACCCTGTGCTGGACCATGCCGGATATCGAAGCGGAGAGTCGCTGCCTGTCCGGCTTCTAACGGATCGTGGCAACGGCGCGGGCTTTGCGCTAAGAGATTACCAGCAAGAAGCGGTGGATCGGTTCCTGCAAAACGGCAGCGTGCAGGGAGGCAGCGGAGTTGTCGTGCTGCCCTGCGGTACAGGCAAGACCGTGGTAGGAATCGCCTCGCTTACTCAGCTTGGCACTGAGACGCTTGTGCTTACCTCCAGCGTCACCTCGGCACAGCAATGGAAAAATGAGCTTCTGGACAAAACGACGCTGACCGCCGAGCAGATCGGTCTTTATTGCGGCGCTTATAAACAGGTGCGCCCGGTAACGATCAGCACCTATACCCTGCTCACGCACCGCAGCTCGAAAAGCGGCGATTTCGCGCACATGAAGCTGTTCTCCGAACGGGATTGGGGGCTAATCGTCTACGATGAGGTGCATCTGCTTCCTGCGCCTGTGTTCCGAATGACGGCGAAGCTGCAAGCAACAAGAAGATTGGGACTCACAGCGACTCTTGTACGGGAGGATGGCTGCGCCGAAGACGTTTATTCGCTAATCGGACCCAAGCTGTACGACATGGAGTGGAAGAAGGCTGAAGCAGGGGCTTATATATCGATAGTCAATTGTACGGAAATTCGTGTCGGACTTCATGATTCCCATAGATCCGAATATGCGAATTCCGGGGCAAGGGGCAAGCTCAGAATAGCGGCGGAGAATAAAAACAAGCTGCCTGTCGTTCGCAAGCTGTTGGGGCGCCACGACGGGAAACCCACGCTTATTATAGGACAATATTTGGAGCAGCTTTATGCCATCGCAAAAGAATTGGATGCCCCTTTGTTGACCGGAGAAGTTCCGCAGGAGGAACGAGCCATCCTGTATGACAGCTTTCGGAATGGCGAAATCGGGGTGCTCGTCGTCTCGAAGGTCGCTAATCTGGCCGTGGATCTGCCCGACGCTGCCGTTGCGATCCAGGTATCAGGCAGCTTTGGTTCCAGACAAGAGGAGGCGCAAAGAATCGGCAGGTTGCTGAGACCTAAGCGCGGGGGAAACGAAGCCTGGTTCTATACCGTCGTAACCGAAGGGACCAAGGAAACGGAATTTGCCTGGAAGCGACAGTTGTTCATGATGGAGCAAGGCTATATGTACGAGCAGGACACGATGAAAGCACTGCCGGATGAATCGGAGAATATGCGGCGCGAAAGGGGAGAGTGCTCTTGCTGATTCAACAAATGATGGTCCGGCTGCCCTCCGAATGGCGCCTTAAAGTGATTGGAACGCCAATCGGCGAGCTGGCCTCAAACTTGTCGGATGGGCAGTCCGAAGCTGCAATTGCAGAAGCAGTAGCTAAAACCTGCGAAGGGTTGCCTCCATATGCGATGAAGGTGTTAGGCGCCATGCTGCTTATATGCGGACCATCGCCGATAGAAGAGGAGAAACTGACGGCTATGCTCCGTCAACATACTGCACGGCCAGGAGCGGAGATCAGAAGCGGACTTGCCCGTCTAGGAGAGGCGGGGACCGCATTTGCGATTCGTAAAGGATGGGGAGAGCGATGGTGGGTGATACCGTCCGATGCGTATGTTCCCCTCATGAACCGTCTCTACGAATGTCTGCCGCTATCCGAGGCTGTTCCGGCAGACGCCGAGGTACTGCCGCCTATGGACAAAAACGGCGTTTTTCAGTCCTTGCCTGTACCTTACGAACGCATTTTCTTATATGGTCTTGCTTTGCTTGACAAGCTGGATACTGGAGTGACGGCAAAAGGACTGTTGGCCAAAAAAACGATTGACCGTCTGGCGGCCTTATTCCGTCCCATCGAAGGGGCTCTGGAGCCGTTCGGTCTGCAAAGGACGCACGATATCCATTATCCGATGGGAGCAGCGCTGTTTCTGGAGGGCGCTCATGCGCTCGATCTTGTAGAGCTCCGCAACGGAGAAGAACTGCGTCTTCGCAAGCAGCAGTTGCATAAGTGGCTGCAGCTTCACTCTACAACTAGAGCCAGGCAACTGCAGGATTGGCTGATCAGCAGGCTTACGGAAGCCGCTGGATCCGATTCGGCCATCTGTGCCGCCATTGCGGGACAGCGGACTCGAGGAGGAGGGGATTGGGGCAGGGAGAGCTCGCTGCGCCAATGGGAAGCGCGTCGCAACGGTGTCCTTCAGAGAGGCGTCGGACACGGGAGCGCGGATTTGACGCTGGAAAGCCGTTGGCCGGACATTTGGCTGCAGCTCTTTTACGACTTCGGCTGGCTGGAGCTCGGGCGGCTAATGATCGACGGTGACACCGGCGAGCGTTTGTTTCGCTGGCGATCGGAGCCTGCTCCGCATGATGGAGAGTTAATCGTGCAGCCGAGCGGGGAGCTGATTGCGGGACCAGGCTGCCCATATGCCTGTCGGTGGGAGTTGGAGGCTATAGCCGAGCGCAGGGGAGACGGCGAGCTGGCGGAGTATGTTCTTACGGCAGCCTCCGTCGCCGCGGCATTGGAGCGTGGCTGGACACGCGATGCGATAAGCCGCTTCCTGCAGGAAGCGGCCGTAATGCCAAGCCTGCCTGCTGCGCTGGAATCGATGTTGGAGCAATGGGCAAGCCGCGCCTGCCAATTCGAATTCACGCAGGCTACCCTGCTTCGGTGCGGCTCGGAGGACCGCGCCGACTGGCTTGCCGCACAGGTGCAAGCTCACCCCTTTGAGCTGCAACGAATAGGTCCTGCAGTCTTCGTAGTGGATGCGGCGCATGTCAGCCCTTTGCGCAAGCTGTTGCAGCAAGCCGGATTCCCGCCTCGCAAAGGCGTGTCGCCAAAATGGCGGGCTCCGGAAGAGGAGTCCTTTGCGTCAATAATCCATGCAGAGGAGGCAGAGGATGCAGAGGAGGCGGAATGGCAGCCCGTTATTCCGGTTCCTGGCGTCGAAGGTTTGTATGTTGCCGATCACGCGTCCATTCGCCGATGCGAGCTGGCGAGCGATCCCGTTCCGGAAAGGCTTCTCGCAGCGGACTGGGCTTCGGTCCCGCAGATGTGGTCCAGGCAGCTGCGCGATTATCATCTGTCCACGCGCAAGGAGTTGCTGCAGAAAGCGATCACGCTAGAGACATCTGTCCGTATAATGACGAGCCAAGGTATGCGGACATTTGTTCCTGAACGTCTTGAAGGACGAGGCGGCATGGAGTGGTCGGTAGCCGGTTCTTGGGGCGATAACGTATCCGATCAGCCTGTCAGACTTACTCCCGAAATGTGGGGCGAAATGGGGATCGACTTGCCTGACGGGATAGTTACTTGACAATACATCTATTGGCTAAAACCCTGTAATATGATAATGTAATAATGCGAGTTCAAAAAATTTGGTTCTCCGTACCGAGAAGATTGAAGGCAACTAGAAACTGAGTAGCGGAGCGTAGCAGAGCTACGTGAGCAACGGAAGGTTCGGTTGCGTTCAATATTCGATGTCGAGTAAGCTTCTAGGCATACTTCGTAATGGGAATCGGAATTTTTGAACAACCTCTAGTAGCAAGCACGAGGAAAGAGGTGTATTCATGCCAATTGCCGAACCTTATTTGATGTCGATGGCAGATGGGCAGGGGGACGCCGCCGAAGCAACGCTTGACATGGCGTCTTTGCTGCTCAGCGCTTACGAATTGGGAGACTGGATTAATCAATCGGCAGAAGTTGCCGAGTACACATACTGGAAGACGGCAGTAAGTCAGAATGAAGAAGCGGCGCTACGGCAGCGGGAATTCGGGAAGGCGAAGGAGCTGTTCGCCGAATGCCAGCGATTTGGCAGATTCCATCCCGACTATCATGAGGCCAAAGACAAGATGAAGGCAGCCGAAAAACTGCTGGATGAGGTGGAATGCGTCAAGCGTTTCAAGCTGGCTGAGCAAGCGGTTGACGAGATGCTGCACGAGGTTGCGGTTATGATCGCCGAATCGGTATCGGATACGATTAAGGTGCCGAGCAATGAAAAGGGATCGGGGAGCGGCTGCGGGGGCGGCGGATCTTGCAGCTGCGGAAGCGGAGGCTGCGGCTAGCGAGCAAGGCGGCTTGGCGCGATTGTTGAGGGGGCGTATAGAGGATGTTGCCGGAACGAACGGGTTTTATTATATGGGTCAGCGACTTAAAAGCGGCAAGGGCATTGGAACGCTTCGGCAGTGTCCACTACATGTCCAGAAAGCTGCATTATGTCGTTCTGTACATGAATGCGGACAGGGCGGAGGAAGCCGTGCGGCAAATGACTCGCCTGCCCTACGTGCGCAAGGTAGAGCGCTCCTATCGCAATGAGATCAAGACGGAATATAGCAAGGACAGCGAGGACAAAACAAGGTTTTACAGTTTGTAGCCAGTCATGGGAAACGCTTGAGCCCTTCGGTATGGGCTTGAGCGTTTTTTTTTGACCAGTTATACATATTATGCCATATTTGGCCTGACTTTATTTTATTGTTGAAATATTGGACAGCCGTGATAGAATGATAGTATGTACATAGGTTAAAAGCCCTGGTTCCTTGGGAGGAGTAGGTTGCGAGATGAAGGATAAAATGACGAGAAGATGGAGCACTTATGAGTCGTTTTATGTTGAGCTCGGCGACAAGAAGGTGGTTGACATCATCATTACCAACCACGCGAAGAGCCGGTGGCTTGACCGTATCGAGACGGAGAAGACCGGATACGACGATATTGCCGAATTTTTATGGGAATGTTTGAAAAAGGATCGCATTGAACCATACTATCGCAATGAGCAAGATGTATATTTGATCGATGACGATCTGGTGTTCGTCGCGGAATTTTCGGATTCGCTTACCGAACGGGATTTGCTGGGCAACCCGCTCCATAAGATGATCGTAGTGACGTTTCTGGGACGAATGTCGGAGACGATCGAGCTCCGCGATCTGAAGTCGTATTACTCCTGGTTAAGACATTCCAGACGAATGACGCTAATCAAAAATAGCCGCAAGCGCAAATAATACAATTCATGCCAAACTTAAATATTATTAATTGGATCGGAGCGCAGAGTCGACAAGACATGCGCTTTTTTGTCGTATCCCGATCCATCTTATTGTATAATAAGGGCAAAGAAAGGACGGGTTATTATGGCGCTTAATTTCCATCAGTTGCATATATTCCATACGGTTGCGGAACGGGGGAGCTTCTCGGCCGCCGCGCAATCTCTTCATATGACGCAGCCCGCGGTAACGATGCAGGTGCAGTCGCTCGAGGAATATTTCGGCACGAAGCTGCTACAACGTTCAACGAAGCGGATCGAGCTCACCGAGGCCGGCAGGGCGCTCATGCCTTATGCCAAGAGCAGCATCGAGCTTATCCGGGATACCGATCAGGCGATGTCGACTTTTACGAAGCAGCTCAAGGGCAAGCTGCAGCTTGGCTCCAGCTTGACGATCGGCGAATACATTTTGCCCCGGCTGCTGGGACCGTTCGGACAGGAGTACCCTCATATCTCCATCAGCATGAAGGTTATGAACACCGCTCAAATAATGGAAGATATTCTCAATCATCAATTAAATTTCGGATTAATCGAGGCGCCCGTTAATCATCCCGACATGTATATGGAAGCGGTGATGAACGACGAGCTCGTATTAGTGGTCCATAAGGACCATCCTTTGGCGGAAGTTTCGGAAACCACTCTTGCGGATGCGCTGCAGTATACGTTCGTGCTGAGGGAGCAAGGCTCGGGGACAAGACTTGTCATGGAGGATGAACTGCGGAACAAAGGATTCGATCCTTCCGCCATGAAAATCGTGATGGAGCTCGGAAGCACCGGCGCAGTCAAGTCGGCTGTAGAGGCGGGGCTCGGCATCTCGATCTTGTCGACCTCTTCGGTCAAACATGAGATGGCTCTCGGATTGATCAAGACGGTCAAGCTGACGGATGCCCGGTTTCACCGGCAGTTCTATTCGATCTACCTCAAGTCCGCGCTGCTGCCGATATCTGCGGTGACGTTCCTGACGTTTCTGAGAGAGAGGGATTTGAAACAATGGCTGTAACGAATAAATGGGCAAAGAAAACCGCCGACAACGGCCGAGTCGATCTTCATTGCCATACGACGGCTTCGGACGGCATGTTCGCTCCCGCCGAGGTAGTCCGCAAGGGCCAAGCGGCGGGATTGACAGCCATCGCCATTACGGACCATGATACGGTAGCGGGTGTCGCCGAAGCGGCGGAGGAAGGCGAACGTCTCGGCATTACGGTTGTGCCTGGCATAGAGATCAGCACGTATGCGGAAGGCGCCGACATTCATGTACTGGGCTATTTTACAGCCAATGACAATGAGTTGTGGCAGGAGCGTCTGTCCAGTCTCAGAGGCGTAAGAGGGAACCGAAACGTTCTCATCGTGGAGAAACTCCGGTCGCTCGGAATTGCGATCGCCTGGTCGGATGTAGAAGGGATTGCCAATGAAAGAAGGCCGGCCGACGGGACGAAAGGAAAAAGCATCGGGCGCCCCCATATTGCCGAAGCGTTAATTCGCAAGGGGATCGTTGCTACCATGGGCGAAGCGTTTGATCGGTATCTGGCGGCAGGGGCGGCCGCTTATGTAGAGATGCCCAAGGTCCACCCTGTAGAAGCGCTGCGCTGGATCAAAGAGGCGGGCGGCGCCGGCGTCATTGCGCATCCCGGCTTATACGGGCGGGACGCCTTGGTGAAAGAGCTGATTGCAGCTGGAGCGGATGGGATCGAGGTCTACCATCCCGATCATGGCGCGGAGAGCGAGCAGCGTTATTTGGAGCTCGCCAATCGTCAAGGCATTATAGCGACCGGGGGTTCGGATTATCATGGAGAGCGGAACGGCGAAAGTTATCATGGCGCCATTGGCAGCAGGTACGCGCCTCCCGATACGATTCGTGCCTTGCTGGACAAGTTGTTGCAGAGAAACGGGACGGTGTAACGTTTAACGAATAAACGGCGGAGCGCGCTTGCTCCGCCGTTTGGCGTTCAGGACATCTGTCCAGCTTAAGATTTGATTTCGCTGGCCAGCGATTTCAGCCGCGCCGTGTCCGGCGTGATAAACAGCGTCTTTTGATTGTCGTAGATGACGAAGCCCGGCTTTGCGCCGTTCGGCTTGCGCACATGACGGATTAGCGTATAGTCGACGGGCACCATGCTGGATTCTTTTGCTTGGCTGTAGAAGGCGGACAGCATCGCGGCTTCCTCCAGCGTGGCGTCGCCGAAGTCGCCGCCGCGAATGACGACGTGAGAACCCGGAATGTCTTTCGTGTGAAGCCAGGTATCCGACGGAGCAGCCAGGCGATTGGTCAAATATTCGTTTTGCGTATTATTTTTGCCGACATAGACGGGAATGCCTTCTGAAGATGTATAACAGAGAAGGGCCGGGCGTGTCGGCTTTTTGCGTTTAGGGCCTCTGCGATTCCGTTCCCTCATATAACCTTGCTGGACCAGCTCGTCCCGAATTTCCTCGATATCCGCAAGCGAAGCGTTGTCCAGCTGTTGCAGCAAAGCTTCGAAATAACGGATTTCTTCCTCCGTCAGACTCATCTGCTCTCCTACAATCGATAAACTGTTGCGATGTTTCGTATATCTGCGGAAGTAACGTTGAGCGTTCTCTGATGGATTAAGCTGCGGGTCCAGCTCAATCGTCACTTCCGCCGCGTTCTCGTCATAGAAGTTGACAAGCGTAATAGAGCTGTCGCCCCGATTGATCTGATGCATGTAAGCCGTCAGCAGTTCGCCCAGCACTCTGTATTTTTCCGCGTCCCGAGCCACCTCAAGCGTTTCTTGAAGCTTTTTGATCTTCGCTGCGTTTTTGGCTTTTTCGTTTTGCACGAACCGGATCAGATCCGCGGCCCGCTGCTTTACCGTATCGCGCTCCGCCTTATCGCCGTAGAACGACTCCAAGCATTCGCTGACGCTGTCATAAGGGGACCATTCGCCATGAATATGGGTTAAGCGCGTAATCGAGAAACTTGATTTGCCCGTTCCGATATCGGTCACGATACCCGGATTATAGCGGTGCTCGCGAACCTGTTCTATCATGTCCCGGAAGCTGTTCCATAACGAACCTTCGCTGCCGTCGTCTTTGGATCGGAACACGATTTCCTTGGCAAGAAGGGGGCTGAGACCGCTAAAAGCGGCAACCAAAGCTTGGGCATCGGTAAGGGCAGTCCGATCCTCGCCCGACGCTGCCGCCATTAGCGAACGGAATTCCGCCTCTTCGGTCACCTCGATTGGGTCTCGTTTGTTCTGATCCGGCGGAGCCGTATAGGCGCTGCCTGGCATGACGATCCGGAAAGCGCTGATGGCAGGCGTGACATGGTGAATGCCGTCATGGATAAGTCCCGTTCCTGCATCCATCAAAATGATGTTGCTATGGCGGCCCATGATTTCGATAATGATGCGCTTGCTTGACAGGTCGCCAAGCTCGTCGCGATGCCTCACGTCGATATGAATAATCCGTTCATTGCCAACCTGGCTGACTGCTTCGATGACGCCGCTCTCGCAATGCTTTCGAAGCAGCATGCAGAACATGGGAGCTTCCAGCGGGTTGACATACGTTCCCGTCGTCCAGTGGACGCGAGGATACGTGGGATTGGCGGAGAGCAGCAGCTTGCCTTGCGCTCCGCCGCCCCGAATGGACAACACGAGATCGTGCTCGGTCGGTTGATGTATTTTATGAATGCGTGCGCCTACGCAGCGCTGAAGGTCTTGCACGAGTGCGCGTGTTACGATTCCGTCGAGTGCCATTGTCGTTATGTACCTTTCTTTTTGCAGGATGTCTCTATCATGCCATATTCGGGACAAAAAATTAAGTGCGGTGGGATATTTTACGGGCTGTCCGAATACATTTGTCCTAAGCGGTTGTTCACAATAATTCTCGGATTGAAGCGCGCTGCGCCGCCAAGGACGGCGACAGCCGTTTCACCTTGGGACATGCTCGGGGCGGCTGACTGCTGGACCGGCAACAAACGGGAGGGAGTCGTGCAATGGAACAGTTGAAATGGCATCAATACGGCGTAAACGATTTGACCGAGCGGCTGGGCAGCTCGCTGCAAGAAGGGCTTAAGCCTTCCGCAGCGGCGGAGCGGCTGGAGGAAAATGGCGCGAACGAGCTGACAGAAGGGAAGCGGGTTCCGCCGATTCTGTTGCTCCTGAACCAATTCAAGGACTTTATGGTGCTGATCCTGATGGGAGCCACGCTGATCTCCGGACTGCTCGGCGAATATCTGGACGCCATTACGATTATTGCTATTATCGTTATTAACGCAGTGCTCGGTTTCGTGCAGGAATTCCGCGCGGAGCGTTCTCTTCGCGCGCTCAAAGAGCTGTCGGCTCCCTCGGCCAAGGTGCTGCGCGGAGGCGAGCTGATTACGATAGCGGCACGCGAGCTGGTTGCCGGCGACATTGTTTATCTGGAAAGCGGGGATCGCGTTCCTGCGGATGTGCGCCTGATCGAAACGAACAGCTGTTACGCGGAGGAATCCGCATTAACCGGGGAATCGGTTCCCGTCGGCAAATACGCCGCTCCGATACCCGACGGCGATCTGCCGTTAGGCGATCAACGGAATATCGGCTTTATGGGGACGATGCTTACGCGAGGCACAGCTAAGGGCATCGTCGTTCGAACGGGCATGGAGACGGAGATGGGCAAGATCGCGGGTCTCATTCAATCGACGGAATCTATGGAGACGCCGTTGCAGCATCGTTTGGAGCAGCTGGGCAAGCTGCTAATCATGGTCGCGATCGGGCTTACGATCATGGTCGTCGTCGCCGGCATCCTGCACGGGCAACCCGCATACGGCATGTTCCTCGCGGGGGTTAGCCTGGCGGTGGCCGCCATCCCGGAAGGGCTGCCCGCAATCGTCACAATCGCTTTGGCGCTTGGCGTGCAGCGCATGATCAAGCGGAAGGCGATCGTTCGCAAACTGCCTTCCGTGGAGACGCTCGGGTGCGCGTCCGTCATTTGCTCCGACAAGACGGGCACGCTGACGCAGAACAAGATGACCGTTACCAACGTGTGGCTTAGCGACCGCAGGCTGGAAGTGAGCGGAGAAGGATATGACCCCACCGGGGCGATCTATGAGAACGGAAAGGCGATTGATCCGAAACACGATCTTCATCTGAAGCGGCTTCTTCAGGTGGGGGCGCTTTGCAACAACGCGCAGGTCGAACGGGTAGAGGAGCCCTCAGGCAAGCGGCGCAGAGGGGCGGCCCCGGAGCCTGCCTCCGAGTGGCGCCTCAAGGGCGACCCCACGGAAGGGGCTTTGGCGGTGCTCGCCGCGAAGCTGGGATCCTCCGCGAAATCGCTGGAGACGCTATATCAGCGCGTGAAGGAGTTCCCCTTCGACTCCGAGCGCAAGCGGATGTCCGTCATTGTCTCTCATCAAGGAGGCAGGCTCATTTGTACGAAAGGCGCTCCGGACGTGCTGATGGAGCATTGCTCCTACGTGTTGTGGGATGGCAAGGTCGTTCCGTTTACGTCGACGCTCAAGCGCAAGTGCGCCGAAGCTGGCGAAGCCATGGCGGGTTCCGCGCTTCGTGTGCTGGGCCTTGCGTACAAGGATGTCCGTCCGGCAGAAAAGGTCGAGACGGAGGACGATGCGGAGCAAGGTCTTGTCTTTATCGGTCTTGCGGGAATGATCGACCCGCCTCGCCGGGAGGTAAAGGACGCTATCGCGACTTGCCGCAGAGCGGGCATCAAAACCGTCATGATCACGGGCGACCATCAGTTGACGGCGGAGGCGATCGCGGGCCAGCTCGGCATTATGTCTCGCGGCGCCGTATCGGTGACGGGCAAGCAGCTGGAAGAGATGACCGACGAGGAGTTGGAGAAGCGCGCCGATGACATCAGCGTCTATGCCCGCGTCTCGCCGGAGCATAAGCTGAGAATCGTGAAGGCGCTGCAGCGAAGGGGACATACGGTAGCCATGACGGGCGACGGCGTTAACGATGCCCCTGCCATCAAGGCAGCCGATATCGGTATCGCGATGGGCATTACGGGAACGGATGTTTCGAAGGAAGCATCGGCGCTCGTGCTCAGCGACGACAACTTCTCGACGATAGTCGCCGCCATAGAGGAAGGCCGAGGGATCTACGAGAATATTCGCAAGTTCATTCGATATCTCCTTGCCTCTAATGTAGGCGAAATCATGGTCATGTTCCTGGCCATGATGGCGGGTCTGCCATTGCCGCTGGTGCCGATCCAGATTTTATGGGTCAACCTCGTCACGGACGGATTGCCCGCGATGGCGCTTGGCGTCGACCAGGCAGAGAAAGATCTCATGCAACAGAAGCCTCGCCAGGCCAAGGAAAATATTTTCGCCCGGAGGCTGGGATGGAAAATTATTAGCCGGGGCATTCTGATCGGCCTCTGCACGCTCGGCGCCTTCTGGATTACGTTAGTCGCGGAAGGGAACGATCCGCAAGGCTTGATGACGGCTCAGACAGTCGCGTTCGCCACGCTAGTTATGGCGCAGCTCATCCATGTGTTCGACTGCAGAAGCTCAAGGTCCATCTTCCACCGCAATCCGTTCCAGAACAAATACCTGGTGCTCGCGGTTCTGTCGTCTTTGCTGCTCATGGTCGGCGTGCTGTATATCGAAGCGTTGCAGCCCATCTTCAAGACGGTGCCGATCGGCTTCCGCGAATGGTGTCTCGTCTTCGTAGCGGCAGGCATTCCGACGTTCATTATGGGCATCGGCAGCGTGCTTGGCAAGACGAAACGCAAGCCGGCGGGCAAGTGGCCGCTTGGTCCCCAGACGGTATCGCGCTAATCCTCACCGAGGATTTGTGCAAATGTTGATGTAAAAAGTGAATAGCCTTTCTCCACCTTTTGCGGTATGCTAGTAGGAATGAGTAATAGAGAGATCATCCATACTAGCAGCTGTTGCAAGGGAGAGAACGATAGATGAATTTCACGAAAATGCATGGCTTGGGCAATGACTTTATAATAGTAGACGGCGAGCGTCAGCTGCCGGACAATGCGTCCGAGCTGGCGCTTGACGTCTGCGATCGGTTCTTCGGCATCGGCGCCGACGGTCTTGTCTATATTCTTCCATCCGAGAAGGCGGACTTCCGCATGCGCATCATCAACTCCGACGGTTCGGAAGCGGAGCAATGCGGCAACGCGATTCGCTGCGTGGCGAAGTACGTCTACGATAACGGATTGACGAACCGCGAAGAAATTACGGTCGAGACGTTGGGCGCCGGCGTGCAGAAGGTTCAGCTCGCAGTAGAGGGCGGCAAAGCGGTAAGCGTGCGCGTCGATATGGGCGAGCCGATTTTGGAAGGGCTTAAAGTGCCGACGACAATCGATGCGGAGCGTGTTATCGAACATCCCATCGAAGTGGACGGCCGGACGTTCTCGTTTACGGCGGTATCTATGGGCAATCCGCATTGCGTTATCTATGTGGACGACGCCGCAAACTTCGACCTGGATACCTGGGGACCGAAGCTGGAAAAACATCCGATGTTCCCCCGCAAGATCAACGTGGAATTCGTAACGGTTAATTCCCGTTCGCAAGCCGACATGCGCGTCTGGGAACGCGGCGCGGGTCCGACGCTTGCTTGCGGCACCGGCGCTTGCGCGACTCTCGTCGCATCCGTGCTCACGGGCGCGACAGACCGTACCGCTACGATATCTCTCAAAGGCGGCGATTTGTTTATCGAGTGGAACGAAGCCGACAATCATGTCTATATGACCGGACCTGCCGCGGAAGTATTCCGCGGGTCCTTGGAGGTGTCCCGATGAGCGGCGCGTTGGCAGCAAAACTTAGTCTGAGAGAGGCGCTCGCAGAGCGCATCCTGACCGGGGACGGGGCGATAGGAACCTATCTGTACCAGATGGGGTTTCCGGTTGGCGTTTCCTATGAGGAATTCAATGTATTGAAGCCGGATGTCATTGAGAACGTACACCGGCAGTATTACGAAGCTGGCGCGCGCGTTATCGAGACGAACACGTTTTCCGCGAACTCCGTCAAGCTGTCGAAGTACGGATTGGAGAGCGAGATGGAAGCGATCAACCGTGCCGGCGTCCGAATCGCGCGGGCCGCGGTTGGTCCGGATGCCTACGTTGTAGGCGCAATCGGCTCCATCCGGGACGGCAAGCTAAAGAACTTGCGGACTTCACTCGTCGCGGATGCCTACGAGCAACAGATGAAGGCGCTGCTCGAAGAGGGAGTCGACGGATTGCTTCTGGAGACCTTCTACGACCTTGCGGAGATGAAGCTAGCCATGTCGATTGCCCGCAAGCTTACCGATATCGCGGTCATCTGCCAATTCGCGGTCGAGGACGTCGGGCGAACGCTGGATGGCGTCGCGCTGTCCGATGCATTCAGCGAGCTTAAGGAGATGGGAGCCGACGTGATCGGCTTTAACTGCCGCAGCGGCCCGAACGGGATTATGCGCGCCATCGATTCCATTGGCGAGAGACCTGAGGATGTGCCCATGTCGGTCTATCCCAATGCCGGAATACCCGACTACGTCGATGGTAAATATGCGTATTCGGCCGGACCGGAATATTTTGCGGAGAGCGCAAAGCGCTTCGCAGATCGCGGTGCCCGCATTATCGGCGGATGCTGCGGAACAACGCCCGAGCATGTAGCCGCAATGGCTGCTGCTCTTGCCGGATACGTGCCTGCGGCGCCTGGCGCGAATCAGGCGGAGTCAGCATCAATATCCGTCACGGAAACCCTTGCGGGAGGCACTGGCGAGGGGGATAGGGATGAGACTCCCAACATCGTGGATCTTGTAAAGCAGCGCCACACGGTCATCGTAGAGCTGGATCCGCCTCGCGATCTCGATATCAGCAAGTTCATGACGGGGGCAGCGGCTCTTAAGGAGATCAAAGCGGACGCGATTACGATGGCGGACAACTCGCTCGCCGTTACGCGCATGAGCAATCTGGCGCTGGCCGCGCTGCTTAAGGAACGAGTGGACATTCGCCCGCTCGTCCATATCGCTTGCCGGGATCGCAACCTGATCGGAACGCAGTCCCACATGATGGGTCTGGATGCGCTTGGCATCGACCATGTTCTGGCCGTGACGGGAGATCCGGCGCGATTCGGCGATTTGCCGGATTCCAGCTCCGTGTACGACCTGACCTCGTTCGAGATGATCCGAATGATCAAGCAGTTGAACGACGGCATTGCTTTCTCCGGCAAGCCGCTTAAGCAGCGCGCGAAGTTCGTTGTAGGGGCGGCGTTCAACCCGAACGTCAAACATCTAGACAAGGCTGTGCAGCGCCTGGAACGCAAGATTGCTTCCGGAGCCGATTACATCATGACGCAGCCGGTTTATGATCCCGAACTGATCGTGCGTATCGCGGAATCCACAAAACATCTGGATGTGCCGGTATTCATCGGCATTATGCCGCTTGCCAACGGAAGAAATGCCGAATATCTTCATAATGAAGTGCCGGGCATTCAGCTGTCCGACGAGGTGCGGAGCCGGATGGCCGGATTGGAAGGCGAGGCAGGCCGCGCGGAAGGCGTTCGGATCGCGAAGGAGCTGCTCGATGCGGCGCTCCCTCACTTTAATGGCATTTATCTCATAACGCCGTTTATGTTCTACGATATGGCCGTGCAATTGACGGAATATGTTTGGCAGAATACGAAGCAACTTAGCTAATCCTCATGTTATTTACGCCGCGCGGCTATTTTCTGCTTGTTCGCGCGGCGAAAATCAATTAAAATAGGGCGTACAGTTGGAACAGCGCAATGGAAACGTATGCTCCATCCTTTTTTTGTCAACAATAAAGCAATGATTCTGTTCATTTTAAGATTGGCAGCGCAAAGTGCGCATGGGATGATCGTAAGCGCGGAGGGGGACCTGGCTTGGCTATTAAGCTCATTAATATCGGATTCGGCAACATTGTATCCGCAAATCGCATTATTTCCATTGTTAGTCCGGAGTCGGCGCCGATCAAACGGATCATTCAAGAGGCTCGCGACAGGCATATGTTGATTGACGCCACATACGGTCGTCGGACGCGCGCGGTCATTATTACGGACAGCGATCATGTTATTTTATCAGCGGTTCAGCCGGAAACGGTTGCGCATCGCTTATCCACCAAGGATGACGATAACGACGAATAGTTACGGGGAGCTATGGAACAAATGGGATTGTTAATAGTTTTGTCCGGTCCTGCCGGAGTGGGGAAGGGCACGGTATGTACCGCGCTGCGGAGCAGAATGCCGGAGATCGTGTATTCCGTGTCGGCAACAACGAGGCAGCCCAGACAGGGCGAGGTTGACGGTATCAACTATTTCTTTAAGACGCGAGAGCAGTTCCAGGATATGATTGCGCGCGACGCGCTTTTGGAACATGCGGAATACGTAGGCAATTATTACGGCACGCCGCGCGATTTCGTAGACAAGACGCTTGCCGGCGGCAAGGACGTCATTCTCGAGATCGAGGTTCAGGGCGCGCTGAAAGTGAAAGACAAGTTCCCGGAAGCCATTTTTATTTTTTTGCTGCCTCCATCCTTGGACGAGCTGAAGCAGCGCATTACCGGACGGGGCACGGAAACGCAGGATATCATCAACACGCGGATGAACGTGGCCGTGGAGGAGATGAGTTTGCTGCAGCATTATGATTATGCCGTCATTAACGACGAGATTGACGCCGCCTGCGACCGTATTCGAAGCATTATCATTGCGGAGCATTGCCGCAGAGATCGATTTTTACCGTATGTGTCGGGTATGAAAACTGCAATCGAGAAAGCTTGAGTGAGGAGAATCAGCCATGTTATATCCATCCATTGACGAAATGGTCAAGAAGGTCGACAGCAAATATACGCTGGTCGTCGCCGCTTCCAGAAGAGCGCGCATGCTGCGCAACGGCGAGAAGTCGGAATTGCTGAGTCCGCGTTCCCACAAATTCGTGGGCGTCGCCCTCGAAGAAATTTACGGAGACATTATTCAAGTGGAGAAAGTCGCGACGAAGGAAGATTAATTAAATACTTTTCAACGGAAGGAGAGACCTCGCGACTGGAGCTCTCCTTTTTTTGTAGCTGGAAGCGACTGTAATATTATATTTCCATTGAAATACAAGTTCAAAAAGTTCGGTTTTCAGTACCAAGAAGATTGAATGAAGCTAGAAACTGAGTAGCGGAGCGTAGTGGAAGCTACGTGAGCAACGGAAGGTTCGGCTGAATTCAATATTCGACGTCGAGTAAGCTACTAGGATTACTTCGTAATGGGAAGCGGACTTTTTGAACTACCTATCGAAGAAGGGCGGTTGCAAACGATGGAACGACATTGGAGCAACATGTTTGTGCGCGTCTCGGACGACTGTCCTGCCGAGACAGGCGTGATCCCGCCGCAAAAGCGGGCGGAGAAGTCGGCGCATCTTATCCAATATGAGCTGTTATCGGAAAATCCTTACTGTTATACGTTTGAAGAACAGCTATTCGAGGTACATATTCGTCATAAAGCGCTGCTCGGGACATTATCCGAGGTCGAGCTCGAAGAAGAACGTGCGGCGCTACTGGCGAAAAGCCATCCTTGCATGAGAGCGTCGATGCTGCCCAAGAAATTCGGCTGGGGCGTGCATTACAACGACGAGGGCAAAATTGCGTTGTATGGCAAGGAAACGGAAAAATATCAGAACCTGCTCAAAGCGGGGGAAGCCGGCGAATTGGAACTTCAAGCCGGCATGCGAAGCAGCAGGGCGAAGGGTTAAAGCAACCGTAGGTTTGTTCGTGTGCAACTTCATCTTGCCCGATATTTTTTGCATTACGATATGTTATGATAGGAGAATGACTCGCCGCTTGCGGCCGCACGCAATTGTCGGGCCGAGACTTCGGCTGATGCCGTCAGAAGACGGCGCTTGAAAGCATATACTTGGGAGGGATTTGCATGGAGCAATTGCGTTATCCAATCGGACGTTATCTATTCGAAGGCATGAATAATGCACAGCGAGACAAGTGGATTGCCGAGGTCGAAGCTTTGCCGGGGCAACTGCGGGCCGCTCTGGACGGACTGGACGACGGGCAGCTTGACACCCCCTACCGAACGGGAGGGTGGACGGTTCGCCAAGTGACCCATCATCTCGCGGACGCAGGCATGAATTGCTTTACACGCTTCAAGCTGGCGCTGACAGAGAACAATCCAACCATCAAACCATTCGAAGAAGCTCCCTGGTCCCAGCTGCCGGATGTGTTGAAAGCGCCGCCTGAAGTCAGCTTGACTATTATCGACGGACTATACGCCCGTTGGTCGCTGCTATTGCGTTCGATGGAAAGGGAGCATTTTGAGAAGGAATTTTACCATCCCGAACGGGGCATGCAAATGAAGCTGTCGTACTTCCTGGGATTCGTTGCCTGGCATGGTCGTCATCATTTGGCTCATATTACGAATTTGCGCGAACGGTTGGAATGGTAATAGACGATATATAGCAACGCATCAGCCGCGCCAAAGAAGCGCGGCTGACGCTTGGAATAGGAGTGGCATCATGTTGCAAGGTAAAAGAATAGTGCTCGGCATTACGGGCGGCATCGCCGCTTACAAGGGAGCGGCATTATGCAGCAAGCTGGTGCAGGCGGGCGCGGAGGTGCACGTCATTATGACGGAATCCGCGACGAAATTTATTACGCCGCTGACGCTGCAGACTCTCTCGCGCCATGTCGTACATATCGATACATTTGACGAACGCGATCCATCCGTTGTTTCCCATATCCATCTGGCTGATCACGCCGATCTGATCATTGTCGCACCGGCGACGGCGAATGTCATCGCGAAGCTGGCAGGCGGCCATGCGGACGACATGCTCAGCACGACGCTGCTAGCCGCGACCTGTCCGATTGTGATAGCGCCGGCCATGAATGTTCATATGTACGAGCATCCCGCCGTCGTGATCAATATGGAATTGCTTGCCGAAAGAGGCGCGATGTTCGTAGAACCTGGAACGGGGCAGCTTGCCTGCGGATACGTAGCGAAGGGAAGACTCGCGGAGCCGGAGGATATCGTCGCGGCCGTTCAGGCTTGGTTCGCCCGAGGCAAGACGCTCAGCGGCAAAAAGGTGCTGGTGACGGCTGGCGGCACGATCGAACGTCTGGATCCCGTACGATATCTGACCAATGATTCTTCGGGCAAAATGGGTTTTGCGCTTGCCGAAGCGGCAGCGCTTCTTGGAGCCGAAGTGACGGTCGTTGCTGGCAGGACGACGGCGTTTCCGCCGGGTGGCGTCCGGATCGTCCGCGCGGAATCCGCGGGGGAGATGCTGGAGACGGTGCTTAACTTGTACGATGAGATGGATATCGTCATCAAAGCGGCCGCAGTAGCGGATTACCGCCCTGTGCATACCTATGAGCATAAGCTTAAGAAGACGGGAGAGCGTCTCGTGCTTGAGCTGGAACGGACGACCGATATTCTGCAGACGCTGGGCGAGCGGAAGCGCCATCAGCTGCTGGTAGGATTCGCGGCAGAGACGGGGAATCTTGAAACTTATGCGCTGGATAAGCTCAATCGCAAGAAATGCGATCTGATCGTCGCCAATGATGTCAGCTCCGAAGACGCGGGCTTCAACGTGGATACGAACGCCGTGCGAATCTACGGTCCGGAAGGACTTGTGGAGGATGTGCCTTTATTATCCAAAAGAGAGACCGCCGCTCGCATAATGGATGTCGTCGTACGCCGCATGAAAACGTCAGGCGGAGGTTCCGCCTCATGATCGCCAGAGTCATTGTCGATGTGCCGAGCCGCCAGACGGATCGGCCTTTTGATTATTCCGTGCCGGACGGGATGGCGGAGTGGATTGAAGTCGGCAGCCGGGTCGGCGTACCGTTTGGCGGAAGAGTGCTCCAAGGTTTCGTTATCGCGATTGCGGCCGAGGCCGAGGTCGACCGTTCCCGTCTTAAGCCCGTCGCCGAGCTGCTAGACGCGCTCCCTCCGCTGCTGCCGGACATGATTGAATTGTCGCGATGGCTTAGCGAGAAGTATTGCTGCTCCTGGACGCAAGCTCTCCAGGCGATGATCCCCGCCGCGCTAAAGGGCAAGGAAGAGCGGTTTGTCGGCTGGTCTCAGGATGAGGATGCCGGAGACGGCCTTCCTTCCGAGCTTGCGGATTGGCTGGATGCCGCGTCGGGCAAAGTGAAGCTGGAGACGCTGCTGACGAAGTTTCCTCAGCACACCCGAGTCGTAAAGGAGGCGCTGAGGAGCGGCGCTCTTGTCCAGCAATCGGTTATCAAGGACCGTCTGTCCGTGCGCAAAGTGCTGACGGTATTTCTGGAGGCTGCGCCCGAAGACGCCGCTGCGGCGCTTTCGGACATTCCGAAGCGGGCGGCGAAGCAGCGCGACGCTTTGGCATTTATGCTGGAGCACGGCGGTCCGATCGCTCTGCAGGCGCTTGTCGCCGGGGCAGGTGTAACGCCGGCGAGCGTGAAGGCATTGGCGGACAAGGGAGTGCTTGCGCTGCGAGAGGTCGAGCGGGAGCGGGATCCTTACGCTCATCGGTCATTCGCGAGAACATCGCCGCTGCCGCTGACGGAGGGACAACAGGAGGTTTTCGGCGCTATCTCCGCCGCATTGGAAGCGGGGGAGGCTCACACCATGCTGCTGCACGGCGTGACGGGCAGCGGCAAGACGGAGGTTTACCTGCAGAGCATTCAGCTTTGTCTCTCGCAAGAGCGCCAGGCGATCGTGCTCGTACCGGAAATTTCGTTGACGCCCCAGATGGTAGAGCGGTTTAAGAGCCGGTTCGGCGACGCCGTCGCCGTGCTGCACAGCCGTCTGTCGAGCGGCGAGCGGTTCGACGAATGGCGCAAAATCCGCAGCGGCCGCGCGGAAGTGGCCATCGGCGCCCGTTCCGCGATATTCGCGCCGTTTGAACGAATCGGATTGATCATTATCGACGAGGAGCACGAGTCTTCCTATAAGCAAGAGGAGAGCCCGAAATACCATGCGAGAGATGTCGCCGTGCGAAGAGCCCGGCAGCATGGGGCCGCCGTCGTGCTGGGCTCGGCCACGCCTTCGCTGGAATCGTACGCGGCCGCCAGCCGTGGAGCGGGCCGCCCCGGGGCAACTGCTGCAGGCGGGGGAACCGGCGGGCCGCCTTCGCTGCTTCCCATGCCGGACCGCGTCGGGGGCAGGCCGATGCCTGAGGTTTCGGTCGTCGATATGCGCGAGGAACTCAGGGACGGCAATCGGTCGATGTTCAGCCGGCCGCTCCACGCGGCGCTGCTCGAGCGGCTGGAGCGGGGAGAGCAGTCGGTGCTGCTCCTTAACCGGAGAGGATATTCGACGTTCGTGATGTGCCGATCCTGCGGCTTTACTTCGACCTGTCCGCATTGCGACATCTCTCTAACGTATCATCAAAAGTCGAGGGTATTGCGCTGCCATTATTGCGGTCACGCAGAGGGAGCGCCATCAAAATGTCCTTCCTGCGAGAGCGAGCATATTCGTTATTTCGGCACGGGAACACAGCGCGTGGAGGAAGAGCTGGCCAAGCTGTTTCCCGGCATCAGGGTCATCAGGATGGACGTGGATACGACATCGGAGAAACACGCACACGAAAAATTGCTGGGCCAGTTCGGCGAACGCAAGGCGGATGTACTGCTTGGGACGCAGATGGTGGCCAAAGGGCTGGATTTCCCCTTCGTAACGTTAGTAGGCGTTATCGCGGCCGACACTTCGCTGCATCTGCCCGATTTCCGCGCCGCGGAACGCACGTTCCAACTGTTGACGCAGGTGGCGGGCCGGGCCGGGCGGCATGAGCTGAAGGGCGAGGTCATCGTCCAGAGCTACGCGCCTGAGCATTATGCCATCACAACGGCGCAGAAGCATGACTATGACGCCTTCCTGCGGGAGGAACTCCGCCACCGGGCGGTCATGGCTTACCCGCCGTATTGCCGGCTCGTGCTGGTTACAATGTCGCACGAGCAGCTCGCGCTGCTCTCATCGACCAGCGAAGCTTTCGCGGCCGAATTGCGCGGTCTTGCCGAGCATGAGGGGCTGCTCGTGCCGCTCGCGTCGGGTTTGCCCAGAGCGCTTGAGGTGCTGGGTCCGGTCGCCTCTTCCATTCCGAGAATGAAAGATCGCTACCGTTTTCAATGTGTGGTAAAATATCGGGGAAGCATCGACGTCTCCGCCCTTATACGAAGAGCGCTAGCTTCTTTCGAGGAGGCGCCGCCGCAGCGGAGAGTCCTGTTCAGCGTCGATGTAGATCCGCAAGTCATTTTATAAGTTTTTAGGCAATGAAAGAGACTATAGGATTAGAAAAGGATGATATGAAATGGGCATCAGATTAATCGTAAAGGACCCGGACCCGGTATTGCGCGAGGTCGCGAAGGAAGTGACGAAGTTCAATCCAAACCTAAAGAAACTGCTCAAGGACATGGCCGAGACGATGTACGACGCCGAAGGCGTCGGTCTTGCCGCGCCGCAGATCGGCATATCCAAGCGGGTCATCGTCGTGGATGTGGGAGACGAGAACGGACTTGTCGAGATGGTTAATCCCGTCATCGTCGAGCAAGAGGGGGAGCAGCTTGGTCCCGAGGGCTGCCTCAGCATTCCGAACCTGAACGGAGAAGTCCGCCGCGCCGAACGGATAGTCGTACAAGGACAGAACAGCGACGGGGATTCCATCACGGTCAATGCTTCCGGTTACTTCGCGCGCGCGTTCCAGCATGAGATCGACCACCTGAACGGCGTACTGTTTACGGATCTCGCCGAGAGCGTCTATGATATTTCCGACAGACCGAGAAAAGGCGGCGAATAATCGATGCGTATTGTATTTATGGGGACGCCGGACTTCGCCGTCCCTTCTCTGCGTTTGCTCGTAGACGGCGGTTACGACATCGCGGCTGTCGTTACCCAGCCGGATCGTCCCAAGGGTCGCAAAAAAACGTTGACGCCGCCCCCCGTCAAGGAAGCGGCGCTGGAGCTTGGGCTGCCGGTGCTGCAGCCGGAGCGGATGCGCAGCCCGGAAGCCGTAGAAGTCATCCGGGAGCTTGCTCCGGAGCTCATCGTGACGGCCGCTTACGGTCAAATTTTGCCCAAGGCGGTACTGGACATTCCGCGTCTTGGCTGCATTAATGTGCATGGCTCGCTGCTGCCCAAGTATCGCGGCGGCGCTCCGATTCAGCGTTCTATCATAAATGGAGAGAGTTCGACCGGCGTAACGATTATGTACATGGCCGAAGGTCTGGATACCGGAGACATGATCAGCGTGGTGGAGCTGCCGATAACGGATGAGGACACGTCGGGCACGATGTTCGAGAAGCTGAGCCTGGCCGGCGCGGAGCTGCTTGGCGAGACGCTGCCGTCGATCATCGACGGGACGGCGAAAGCCGTGCCTCAGAACGATGCGGAAGCGACCTACGCCCCCAATCTGACGCGAGACGACGAACGTATGGATTGGAGCCGTTCCGCCCGAGAGCTGTTCAATCAAGTGAGAGGGCTCTCGCCGATGGCCGGCGCGTTCACGTTCCTCGGAGGAGAAGTGTTTAAGGTGCGGGCTTGCGAGGTTGCCTCCGGCAAACATGCCGCCTCCGGCGTCTCCGCCCAACCCGGAACGGTCGTTGAGGCAGGACCGGACGGAATTGTCGTGGCAGCCGGCGAAGGCAAGCTGCTTCTCACGGAGATCCAGCCCGCAGGCAAACGCGCGATGAACGCCGCAGAGTGGCTGAAAGGCGCGCGGCTTGAGCCCGGAACGGTATTCGGCGACGAAGGAGGCTCGTTATGAGCGGCAGAGAAGGTGATCGGCGCGCGCAGCCGACCGGAACCGGCAAATCGGCCGCAAGGAGCGCAGGCAGCGCGGGCGGCCGCCCCAAAGGCGGTCAAGGCGCCAAGACGGGCAAGCCGGGCGGACAGCGCGGGGCACAAGCGCAAACGCGAAGCCATGCCGGCCGGACCGGCGCTGCTCCCGCTTCTCGCCGTCAGGTCACGCCTCGCGAGATTGCCCTGGATATACTCACCAAAGTCGCGGGAAGCGGCGCGTACAGCAATCTGCAGCTTAAGCGAGCTCTGCAGGACTCCGAGCTGTCGAGGCCTGACGCCGCGCTTGCGACGGAGCTGGTCTACGGCACGATAGGGCGGCAGGCGACGCTGGATCATTGGCTTGACAAGTTCGTCGCCAAGGGTGTGGCCAAGCTACAGCCCTGGGTGCATCAGCTTCTGAGACTTAGCGCCTATCAGCTGCTTTATCTGGATCGCATTCCGCCCCACGCGGCGGTTAACGAAGCCGTCTCTATCGCAAAGCGCCGAGGCCATGCAGGCATATCCGGCATGGTAAACGGCGTGCTGCGAAGCATGGATCGCGGCCGCTCCGAGCTGACGCCGTCCCGCATTAAACTGGACGATCCCATCGCGACGATCGCGCTGCGCCACTCCTATCCGGAGTGGCTCGTCCGCCGCTGGGCGGACGCATACGGATACGAAGTTGCCGAGAGCATCTGCGAGGCGGGCAATCGTTCTCCGCATGCCAGCATCCGCGTCAACCCGCTGCAAGGAAGCCGGGAAGAGCTTCTGGCAGAGCTAGGCGAAGCAGGACTGGAAGCGAAACCTTCCGCGGTTGCGCCGGCCGGTATAGTCGTGGAATCCGGGGGCCATCTGGCAGATATGGCCGGCTTCCTATCGGGACGCTGGTCGCTCCAGGACGAGAGCTCCATGTTAGTCGCCGAGGTGGTAAATCCCCGCGCGGGCATGAAGGTGCTGGATTGCTGCGCGGCGCCAGGAGGCAAGAGCGCGCATCTGGCGGAGCTGATGGAAGGCAAGGGCAAGATATGGGCCAATGATCTGCATGCGCACAAGCGCGAGCTGATCGTACAGCAGACGGAGCGGCTCAAGCTTCGCAACGTCGAAGCCATCACCGGCGACGCCTCGACGCTCGGCGAGCGTTTCGCTCCGGAATCCATGGACGCGGTGCTGCTGGACGCGCCATGTTCGGGCTTCGGCGTCATCCGGCGCAAGCCGGAGATCAAGTGGACGAAGACCGAAGGCGACATCGCGGAGATTTGCGCCGTGCAGCGCAGGCTGCTGGAGTCTGTCTGCGGCCTGGTCAAGCCTGGCGGCACGCTCGTCTACAGCACTTGCACGATGGAGCGGGCGGAGAACGAGGAGCAAGTCGCCGCGTTTCTGAAAGACCATGCCGAATTCCAATTGGATCCCGAATGGCCGGAGGAGCTGCTGGCGACGTTTCGCGAAGCGGGACTCATTGAGGGCTCCTTCGAGGGGCAGCTGCAGTTGCTGCCGCAGCATTACGGAAGCGACGGCTTCTTTATCGCGCGCATGTCGAGAGTCCGTTGATGGCTTGGCTTGGGCGTTTGTGGTAAAATAAATCGACGACGGCGACAGGCCGGGAACCGGAGCTCCCGAAAATTAATGCCGTCTACTTTGCAGATACAGGTGTGATGAAAATGAAACCCATTATTTATGACTATACGCTGGAAGACTTGAAGGATTGGATGAAGGAGAACGGCGAGCCCGCTTTCCGCGGCGATCAGCTGTTCGATTGGATCTATGTAAAGCGCGTAAAGAGCTTCGAGGAGATGTCCAACCTGCCCAAGGCGCTGCGCGACAAACTGGAGGCCGAGTTCCAGTTTATTACGCTTACCGAAATTACGAAGTTCGAGTCCAAGGACGGCACGGTTAAATTTCTGTTCGGTTTGCACGACGCACATGCGATCGAGACGGTTATTATGCGTCACAACTATGGCAACAGCATTTGCGTGACCACTCAGGTCGGCTGCCGGATCGGTTGTACGTTCTGCGCCTCTACGCTCGGCGGACTAAAGCGCAACTTAACCGCTGGCGAGATCGTGGCTCAGGTCGTCACGGCCCAGCAGATGCTGGACGCTACGGGCGAGCGCGTCTCCAGCATCGTGATTATGGGCTCCGGCGAGCCTTTCGAGAACTACGAAGCAACGATGACGTTTCTGCGCCTCATGATTCATGAGAAAGGGCTCAACATCGGTCAGCGACATATTACCGTATCGACAAGCGGGATCGTGCCAAGCATGTACAAGTTCGCGGATGAGAATACGCAGATCAATCTGGCGCTGTCCATCCATGCGCCTAACGACAAGCTCCGCTCAAAGCTGATGCCGGTCAACCGCCGTTTTCCGTTCGAAGACGTTATGGAGGCCTGCCGCTATTACATCGCGAAGACCGGTCGCCGGATTACGTTCGAATACGCTTTGATTGGAGGCGTTAACGATCAGGCGGAGCATGCGCAAGAGCTGGCCGACGTGCTTAAGGATCTGCTCTGTCACGTTAATCTTATCCCGGTTAATCACGTGCCCGAACGCAATTACGTCCGGACGCCGCGCGAGGATATTTTCGAATTCCAGCGCATTCTGGACCGCAACGGCATCAACGTGACGATCAGACGGGAGCAGGGTCATGACATTGCGGCGGCATGCGGACAGCTGCGTGCCAAACATATGGAGTCTACGACGAGGTGATGAGCGTTGTTAACGGCAACTCTTAGTAATATCGGACGAGTGCGCCAGGTGAACGAAGACCAATGCTGGGTAGGCGCGCTCGGCGGCGGCATCGCGATTGCCATGGTGGCAGACGGGATGGGCGGTCATCAAGCCGGCGATGTGGCCAGCCAGACGGCCGTCGATACGTTCCGCGGCGCCTTCGAGCAGCATGCAGACAAGGCGTCCCTATCGGCAGCGGAGGGCAAGATGCTGATTCGCCAGGCGATTGCGGAGGCAAACGAGACGATCTATGCGATGGCATCGCGCAACGAACGATATCATAATATGGGAACTACGGTCGTTGCAGTCTTGATGTTGCCGGGTACGGCCGTCATCGGCCATGTAGGGGACAGCCGCGCTTATCGTATAGGAGGGAACGGCATGGAGCAGCTCACGATGGATCATTCGTTAGTGAATGAGCTCGTGAAGTCTGGCCAACTGAGCGCCGAGGAAGCCGTTCATCATCCGCGCCGTAATGTGCTGACAAGGGCAATCGGCACCGATCCCGAGGTGGAGATCGACGTCCAGTCGATCGAATGGTATCCGGAAGACGTGCTGCTGCTATGCAGCGACGGCTTGACGAACATGGTCAGTGAGGGGCAGATCGCCGAGGTGGTGGCGGATCCATCGCAGGAACTGGAAGCGAAGGCGGATCATCTCATTCAGCTGGCGCTTGAAGGCGGAGGAGACGACAATATTACGGTCGTGCTTCTGCAAGAGCAGCGCACTGGCGAAGCGAGAGGAGCGAGTGCATGATCGGACATGATTTGGCAGGACGTTACGAAATCATAACCCGCGTAGGCGGGGGCGGCATGGCGCTGGTATACAAAGCGCACGACGTGTTGCTCAACCGCTATGTCGCGGTTAAAGTACTGAGGCAGCAATTCGTGGGCGATGAAGAATTCATTCGCCGGTTTCGCCGCGAGGCGCAGTCGGCTGCGGCATTATCGCACCCGAATGTTGTCAGCATCTACGATGTAGGTCAGGAAGACGATATCCACTACATCGTCATGGAGTATATCGAAGGAAGCAATCTGAACGAGATTATTCAGGAGAGAGCGCCGCTCCAGACGGACGAAGCGGTGCGCATCGCCATGCAGATCTGCGACGCGCTGGATCATGCGCATCAAAATCATATTATCCATAGAGACATCAAGCCTCATAATATACTTATCGGGAACAACGGCAGAGTCAAGGTAACGGACTTCGGCATCGCCCGCGCGGTGACCTCGTCGACCATTACGCAAACGGGCTCCGTTATCGGATCGGTCCATTATTTCTCTCCCGAGCATGCCAAGGGCATTAATACCGGCGAGAAGTCCGATCTGTATTCCCTGGGGATCGTTTTGTATCAGATGCTGACGGCCAAACTTCCGTTTTTTGGAGAAAGTCCCATCAGCGTAGCGCTCAAACATCTTCAGGAGCCGTTCGAGGAGCCGCGCGTCGTCAACCCGCACATTCCTCAGAGCGTTGAGAATGTTATTTTGAAGTCGATGCGCAAAAACCCGGTAGAACGTTACGGCTCCGCCCACGAGATGTTCCTTGATCTTGATACCTGCTTGCGGCCGGATCGTCTAAACGAACCGCGCGCCGAGTTTACGGTTAATCATGATCTGGAGGAGACGAGGGTTATGCCGGCCATTCGCGGAAGCGTAGCTGCTGCGTCGTCGGATACAGCCGTGCGCAGCGAGTCCAAGGCGACCGTCAGCGATACGACGAGCGTGAATTGGCAGGAGGAGGAGAAACGGCCGAAAGGCTGGAAGAAACCTTTGCTGGTGGTGGGCATTACTTTGCTGCTCCTCGCGTTGCTGCTCCTGGGCTTCCGATGGGTGCTGGGCCAGTTGGATCCCGGAGAGGCCGAAGTGCCATATGTTATCGGGAAGCCGGTAGAGGAAGCTCGTGCGATGATTGCCGAGAAGGGACTTAGGGTCAAGGAACCTATCATACGGGAATTCAATAAGGATATTCCGAAGGATGTGGTAATCGAACAATCCAAGAAAAACATTTCAGTCAAAAAGAATTCATTTATCGAACTGACCGTTAGCGACGGACCCGAATTAAAAGTGCTGAAATCCTATGTCAACCAAAAGCTGCAGGCCGCCAAGGATGAGCTGATCGCCTTGGGCATTACGGAAGACCGCATCAAGGTGACGGAAGAACACAGCGAGGAAGAGGCCGGCACGATTCTGGAGCAAACGCCGGATGAGGGCGCGGAGTTCAATCCCGAAACGGCAGAGGTGTCGTTCGTCGTTAGCATGGGCCGAGAGACGGTGCTAATGGAGGACCTTGCCGATATGCGCCTCAAGGACGCCAGAAGCTGGCTGAAATCCAAGGAGCTTGTATTCGAAGAGTCCGATACCATTTACGAGGCTAGTTATTTGCATGAGAAAGATCATGTCATCAAAGTAGAAAACTACAATCCCGGTGATCAAGTTCCGAAAGGGACCAAGATCGTTTTGCGCGTCAGCTCCGGGCCGCCGGCGGATTCCAAAACGTACCAATTCAACGTTCGGATATCCCCCGCGCAATCGGGCAAATCAAGCGAAGTGAAAATCATGTATTCCGACGCTACGGGCGAGAATATCGAAGGCGTCAAACGGACGATCAACAGTACCGTCGATATTCCAGTAACCGTTATTCTGTCGCCCGACACGGTAGCGCGAGTGACGGTCATGCGCGACAATCAATTCATGGATACGGTGGAAATCCACTACGACGAAATCGGAACAGGCAACGATTCGCCGAACCTGAACATACCAGGCTCGGAAGCAACGGAGCCGCCGCAAACGGAAGCTCCGGGAGACGATCAGGAAGTGCAAGCGGAGGTAGATAACAGCAATGGCGAAAATGGAACGGAAGGCGAAGAAAACTCCGGAGGACAATAGGGAGCCCGTTGTAGCCGGCGACAGTCGAGAAGGCAGAATCGTCAAAGCGTTAAGCGGCTACTATTACGTGAAGGACGACGAGAACGACTCCGGAGACACCGTGCAATGCAGGGCGAGAGGCGTGTTCAAGAAACGCGGCCTCAGCCCGCTGGTCGGAGACCGCGTTGCCTACGTCTTGACGGAAAACGGCGAAGGAACGGTCACGGAGCTGCGCGAGCGTTCCTCCGAGCTCATACGTCCGCCCGTGGCCAACATCGATGTAGCCATCCTCGTCTTTTCCGTGACGGAGCCTGCGCTTAACCTTCAATTGCTGGATAAGTTTCTCGTTCATATCGAGCATGCCGGCATCCCGGCGGTTTTGTGCCTGAGCAAGCGGGATCTGGAAGCCGAGGGAGAAATGACGGAGGAGGCCGCGGAAGCGGCTTCTTCCGTTCAGCGCATCTATCGGAAGCTGGGCTACGAGGTGTTCGGGACAAGCTCCCGCAAGCATTCCGGCATCGAGGAGCTGCAAGCAAGACTCCGGGGGCATCTTGCCGTATTCGCAGGGCAATCCGGAGTTGGCAAATCTTCGCTCCTTAACGCGATCGTGCCGGGGCTGACGCTGGAAACCAACGAAATAAGCAATCGGTTGGGGCGCGGCAAACATACAACTCGCCATGTGGAGCTTGTAGACATCGGCGGCGGTTACGTCGCGGATACGCCGGGCTTTAGCCAGCTTGACTTCGGCGAGCTTGGCATCGAAGATCTTGGCTACTGTTTCGTGGAGATGCGAGAGCTGTCCCCTTCCTGCAAGTTCCGGGGCTGCACGCATGTCCACGAACCGGGCTGCGCGGTGCTGTCGGCGCTGGAGGATGGAGACATCGAGCGGAGTCGTTACGATAACTACTTGTTGTTTCTGGAGGAAATGAAAGATATTAAACGGAGGTACTAACGAACATGACGATTATCGCTCCTTCCATTTTATCGGCTGATTTCTCGAGGCTCGGCGAGGAGATCGCGGCTGCAGAGGCGGCCGGCGGGGATTGGATTCACGTGGATGTAATGGACGGGCACTTCGTACCGAATCTGACGTTCGGACCGCCCGTCATCGCCGCAGTGCGCTCCACCACTACGCTGCCGTTCGATGTCCATCTCATGATCGAACGGCCGGAGCTGTCGCTCCACGATTACATCGCTGCCGGGGCCGATCGCATCACGGTTCATGCGGAGACCTGTACGCATCTGCACCGCACCGTTCACTCCATTAAGGAGAAAGGACTGCCCGCGGGCGTCGCCCTTAATCCCGGCACTCCTGTCTCTCTTCTGGAGCCTGTCATTCACGACCTGGATCTGGTGCTTATTATGACGGTAAATCCGGGGTTCGGCGGCCAATCGTTCATTCCGTATTCTCTCGTTAAGCTGCGCCAAGTGAAATCGATGCTCACGGAGCGAGGACTCGAAGGCGTACACGTGCAAGTAGACGGCGGCATTAACGCGGAGACGGCTCCGCTCGTGCGCGAGGCGGGCGCGAACGTGCTGGTGGCCGGCAACGCCGTATTCGCCCAGCAAGACCGCGCTGCCGCAATCGCGGCGCTGCGCTAGGGAGGGACAAGGTTGAAGGATTCTGTACGTACGAGCTTCTGGGTCATCTTGTATTCGTTTTTGGCCGGCGTTTCGCTTGCTTTGTTCGCGAATATTCCCGATCTGATCAAATACGTTTTTTCCTTGCTGGCGCTTTATATCGGCATCCGTTTTTTTCGCCGGTTCGAGACGGTCGGCTTGCGTGTCGCCTTTATTGTACTTGCCATCGTATTCTACTTTCTCGCAGCGTTATGTTACGCCATGTATGTGTACATCAAGGACAACCCTATCCCGGCTTAATCGGCCGATGCGACAAATAACCGCTCCCGTTCTATCGGGAGCGGTTGCTTGCGTTTGCGGCGATTGCCAGGCTTCGGTTGGAATAGGACATGGAATATTCGCATAGGATGGTTACATGAGCGCGGGATAGGTCACGGATCAATTTCATGAGCGTGTCTGAGGAGGGATGAGGCATGAAATTCTATACAATAAAACTGCCGAAATTTCTGGGCGGATTTGTCAAAGCGATTTTGAATACGTTCCAAAAAAGTTAATGCCGATGCAGCGCGCAGCCTGGTCCATTCAACCAAGATATGAGGGAAAAGCGAAAAATAAAAGCACCTGAGCGCTCAGGTGCTTTTGTCTATGGCGCGAGCCATGATTATACGCGAGTAACTTTACCGGATTTCAACGCGCGAGCGCTGACATAAACGCGCTTAGGCTTGCCGTCTACAAGAATGCGCACCTTCTGCACATTGACGCCCCAAGAACGACGTGTCTTGTTGTTCGCGTGGGAAACGTTATTGCCTTGACGCGGCGATTTGCCAGTGAGATAACATTTGCGGGACATGACTACACCTCCTTAACATTTTGCCAGAGACAAAATCAACTTCGAGAGACCACTCTTATTAAACACACTCGAATATCGTATCATAAACTTCCATTCCGTTCAAGCCAAATCTATAGGTTCATGGGGGAATTGTTGTACGGACTTCAATATCACGTTTGTTTATAGTACAATGGTTCTTAGTCCATAATAGATAACAGTAAGGAGTGAATTTCCATGTCACTGCAGCTAAGCACCGAACTAGGTTCCGTTCATGTTACCGATCATTGCATTGCCGTTTTGGCCGGCTCGGCGGCTATGGATTGTTATGGACTTGTAGGAATGGCTTCGCGCAAAGGACTCAAAGACGGGATCGCGGAGTTGCTTGGACGGGAGAATATGTCCCGCGGCGTTGAAGTGCGGCGCGAGAATGACGGACTGCATATCGACCTCCATATTATCGTAAGCTACGGAACGAAGATTTCCGAAGTGGCGCACAACATTCAATCCAAGGTGAAGTACGTCCTGAATAATGTCATTGGCTTACAGGTGAATGAAGTCCATATATTTGTACAAGACGTAAGGGTATCCAGGTAGCGGGAAGGGGAATTTTCATTGGGTAAGCGCTCTATTAACGGATCGGATCTTGCCGGCATGGCATTGCTCGGAGCGGAGCTATTGCAGCACAACGCGGAACGCGTAAACGCATTAAACGTATTTCCTGTGCCTGACGGCGACACCGGCACGAATATGAATTTGACGATGAGCTCCGGGGTCAGAGAGCTGCGATCCAGACCGTCCGAAGACATCGGCAAAGCGGCGGAGGCGTTGTCGAAGGGCTTGCTGATGGGCGCGCGCGGCAATTCCGGCGTAATTCTGTCCCAGTTGTTCCGGGGCTTCGCGAAATCGCTTGCGACTTTGAAAGAAGCAACGGCTGCAGATTTGGCTGCAGCTCTTCAATACGGCGTAGATATGGCGTACAAGGCCGTAGTAAAGCCGGTAGAGGGCACGATTCTGACAGTAGCCAAGGAAGGCGCGAAACATGCGGTTCAATACGCCAGACGCAACAGCGAGGTGCCCGACTTGATCAGAGAGCTGCATCGCAGAGCGGATGAGGCATTGCAGCGGACTCCGGATCAGCTACCTGTTCTTAAGCAGGTCGGCGTAGTGGACTCCGGCGGTCAAGGTCTCGTATACATCTACGAAGGATTCGTCCGTTATTTGACCGATCTGGAGTCGGGTCATGACATGGATCCAATGTATGTCGCGACGGAAGCCGCAATGCCGGAGGAAGTGCCGATGCCCGTCCCGAAGCCGAGCGAACGAAGAGCGGAACCAAGCTCCGCGCAAGCGCGTCTCGCAACGGAGGACATTGAATTTCTGTACGACATGGAATTTTTTATCAATCGTACCCGAAGCGGTAAATCCATGATGTTTTTTGATGAATCCGCTTACAAAAAGGCGCTCGAGAAGGATGGAGACTCCATTCTCGTCATCGTGGACGACGATGTGATCAAAGTGCATGTCCATTCGCGCCGTCCCGGCGATGTCTTCAATTTATCGCTTCCTTACGGGGAGCTTACCGATATCCATATTCTGAACATGCGGGAGCAGCATCGCGATATCGTCGAGCATGATGCCGTCATCGCGGGTTCGATCGGATCCGCGGATCTGTCCGGGGCAGAGCTGCTGTCGGGACAAGCAGCGAGCGAAGTCACGCCTGTGCAAGCGTTCGAACGCGCACCGTACGGCATTATTGCCGTTGCAATGGGAGAAGGCATAGCCGAGATGTTCCTGGCGAGCGACGTGGATACGGTATTATCCGGCGGACAGACGATGAATCCCAGCACGGAGGACTTCCTCAAGGCGATCGAGGCGCTTGCCGCGGACCATATTTTTCTGCTTCCGAACAACGGCAATATCATTCTTGCCGCCGAGCAGGCGGCGGAGCTGTCCAATAGCAACGTGACCGTCATTCCGACGCGTACAATCCCGCAAGGGCTTGCCGCCGTGCTCGCGTTTAAGGAAGACCAGCGGCCGGAGCGCAATCGCGACTGGATGAAAGGCGCGGCGGAGGCGGTCGTCTCCGGCCAGGTGACGAAGTCCGTTCGCGACACCTCCATCGATGGCGTAGATATTCGGGAAGGCGATTATATAGGCATCAAGGAGAAGGCCATCGTCGTTTCCGATGGCGACCTGCTTGCAGCGTGCCAGCAATTGCTGGGCAGCATGCTGGAAGGCGGCGGAGAGCTGCTGACCGTCATAGCCGGAGCCGAAGCCGAGGCCGAGCTTACCGCTACGTTATGCGAGTGGGCGGAAGGGGAATATCCCGATCTGGAGATCGAAGTACAGCCCGGCGGGCAGCCGCTGTATCCATACTTGTTCGCGGTAGAATAACATTGATTAAGTATTCGGTGGAGGGGTTGCTATGGGCAATGTAAGAATTGTAACCGACAGCACGGCGGATATACCCGCGGAGCTTCGGAAGAAGCTCGGGATTACGATGGTTCCGCTCAAGGTGCTGTTCGGCGAAGAAACTTATGTGGATGCCGTGACGATTACGGCGGATCAATTCTACACGAAGCTGAAGCTTGCGCAGACTCTTCCAACCACGTCCCAGCCTTCGCCTATGGAATTCTCCGAGGCATACGAACGGCTGCTTCAGGAGGACCCGGACTCGCCGATTATATCCATTCATCTGGCCGCGTGCCTGAGCGGCACTTATCAGTCCGCGACGATCGCGCAATCGATGCTGGAGCAAGAGGCGGACATTACGGTCGTCGATTCCAAGTCCGCTTCTTACGGCATCGGAACGCTGGTTGTGCGCGCTGCGGAGATGGCTCTGGCAGGCAGCGACAAGGAGAGCATTCTGTCGGAGGTTCAGCGGCTGCGGGCCGATCTGACGATCTACTTCCTGGTTGACAGCCTGGATCACCTGCACAAGGGCGGGCGGCTCGGTCGCGCCTCGGCGCTGATCGGTTCGATTCTCAATATTAAGCCGATTCTGTCGTTGGATTCGGAGGGCGGCATCCATGCGGTAGACAAGGTGCGCGGCACGAAGAAGGCGATGGCCCGGATTGCCGACATGGTCAAGGAGGGTTATGGTTCTGATCCCGTCGCGCTTACGATATTCAAGACTGATAACGAAGCGGCCGCCCAGGAGCTAGGCGACCGGGTAAAGTCCGAGCTGAACGTGCAGCGAATCGGTTACGCGACGGTAGGGCCTGTCATCGGCACGCATGCCGGTCCCGGTACGACGGCCGTACTTATTCATAGGGTGTGAGTACAACCATGTTGACATTAAATGAACGATCCGTAAGACAGCTGAAAGGCGTGAGCGCCCTCAAGGAGGGGGAGCTTCACGCCTTTGGCATACATACGATATCCGATCTGTTGAATTACTTCCCGTTCCGTTACGAAGACTACCGCGTGCGTGAACTTGCTGAAGTCAAGAGCGGCGAGAAAGCGACGATTATGGGGATCGTGCGTGGCGCGCCAATCATGCAGCGCTACGGTCGGGCGAAGTCGAGGCTCACCTGCAAGATCGAATCGGGCGGCATGTTGATTACGGCCGTCTGGTTCAACCGAACGTATATGCAAGAACAACTGCGTCCGGGAAGAGAAATTATGCTGACAGGCAAGTGGGAGCAACATCGCTTGCAGATAACGGTAGCCGATTCCGAATTTCCCGATTCGGCGAAGGCATCCAAAACCGATTCGCTGCAGCCGGTCTACCACGTCGGCGGCAATATTACGCAAGCTTGGATTCGCAAGATGATTGCTGCAGCTCTGACGCAATACGGTCCCATGATCGAAGAGGTGCTGCCTTACGAGCTTATGGAGCGCTACGGCTTCATGTCACGTTCGGAGGCGGTGGAGGTCATCCATCATCCCAGCGACGCGAGCAGAGGCCAGGAAGCAAGGCGGCGCATGGTATACGAGGAGCTGTTCCTGTTCCAGTTGAGGCTGCAGGCCTACCGTGGGCTACATCGGGGACGAGCGGACGGCGTGGCGCAGCCGATCGGCAGCGAGACGATTCGGGAGTTCGCGGCGACGCTTCCTTTTGCCTTAACAGATGCTCAGAAAAAGGTCATCAATGAAATTCTGACGGACATGCGCCGCAATTACGCGATGAACCGGCTGCTCCAGGGCGATGTTGGTTCGGGCAAGACGGTAGTCGCTGCGATTGCGTTGTATGGCGCTGTCCGCGTAGGCCATCAAGGAGCGCTGATGGTTCCGACCGAAATATTGGCGGAGCAGCATGCCAAGTCGCTTGCCCGTCTGTACGAGGGTACCGGCATCCAGGTAGGACTGTTGACAGGCAGCCTGACGGAGCGGAAACGGAGAGACTTGCTCGCAGGCCTGCAGATGGGACTGATCGATGTCGTCGTAGGCACGCACGCGCTCATTCAGGATGACGTGTTTTTTCGGAGTTTGTCTCTGGTCGTAACGGACGAGCAGCACCGCTTCGGAGTGAACCAGCGAAGCGTGCTTCGGCGCAAGGGGATTAATCCCGACGTGCTGACGATGACGGCAACGCCGATTCCGAGAACGCTGGCCATTACGGCATTCGGCGACATGGACGTCTCCACGATCAAGGAGATGCCGAAGGGACGCAAGCCGATCAAAACCTATTGGGTAAAACATGACGCGTTCGACCGCGTGCTGGGTTTTATACGCAAGGAAGCGGCGGCGGGGCGTCAAGCTTATGTCATCTGTCCCTTAATCGAGGAGTCCGAGAAGCTGGATGTGCAAAACGCAATCGATACCTATATGCAGATTCAGCAGTCTTGTCCGGATCTGACCATCGGATTGCTGCATGGCAGGCTCTCCACTGCGGAGAAGGACGAAGCGATGTCGCGGTTCGCCGCGAACGACAGCCAGGTGCTTGTAGCTACGACTGTCGTGGAGGTAGGCGTTGACGTGTCCAATGCGACACTCATTATTATTATGGATGCCGACCGATTCGGCTTGTCCCAACTTCATCAGCTGCGAGGACGAGTCGGACGAGGGGAGCATCAGTCGCATTGCATTTTGATTGCGGATCCCAAGTCCGAGACGGGACGAGAGCGGATGAAAGTCATGACGGAGACGAACGACGGCTTCGAGGTAGCGCGCCGCGATCTGGAGCTTCGCGGGCCAGGCGATTTTTTCGGGACGAAACAGAGCGGTCTGCCGGAGTTCCGCATCGCCGACATGGTGGCCGATTACGAAACGTTGGAGCAAGCCCGGGAGGATGCGGGAGAGCTGACCAAGCGGGATGATTTCTGGAGCAACGAGTCTTACGCCCGGCTGTGGGAGATTTTGCGGCGGGAAGGATTATTTCAAGGGGAACAGCTGGACTAGGCAACTATTCTCCTCCTTCGGCATATAGTTAAGCGACTAGGTCGTGTCTGAAAACCCGCTCTGGAGTATTCAGACACGACCTAGACTGGATTGCCGAATGGAGGTGTCTGCCGCTGTGAGTTATCAGAATTACGGCATTCGGCCGCAATTGGTTGAACGCGTAAAGCTCAAGCTGAAAAACCCCGTAGTTAAGGACAAGATACGGCAGCTGCTTGGTAATGTGACCAAATATGATTTGCAGGATCGGGCGAAGGTGCGCAAGCTAGTCAAGTCTGCCGCCGTCATCCTGCAAGAGAAGCTGACCGATGCGCAAGAGGATGGGATCGTCGCGTTTATACTGGCGCAAAAGATCGATCCCAATAACACCTTCCATCTGCTGAAGCTGTGGGGGATGTTTCGCTGACCGTGAGGTCGGCGTTTTTTTTTCTGATTTAAAATCTAACAGACACCAGAGACGCTATTTGTCCGATATTTAACCTCAATCAAATCTAACGGACAGGAAAAATGCTATCGGGTCGTAATGGAGCCAATTTTCGTTATGATGATGCCAATAATGTCGTGCAAGTCCGTTAGATTTTCGAAAGTCAAAATAATCGAAGATTAGCGTCATTTTTGTCCGTAAGGTGGTGAGACTCACCACAACTCCATCTGCCCCTCAACTTTATTAGGCGCTATAAGCGACGAATCGTCATTACGAACGTTGCCGACAGCGGCGCCGACAGGATACGCTTCAAGCTCGCGCTCCGGATACGGAACGAATAACGTTCTTAACTCTTTGCTATCCTGCATGCTTCGATCCAGCCATAATGCTTCGTTTTCGGGCCGCAGAATGACCGGCATCCGGTCATGTATGGGAGCGACGACATCGTTAGGCTCCGTCGTCAGAATCGTGCAGCTGCTTATCTTCTCTCCATCGGGAGACAGCCAGGTCTCGTAAAGTCCCGCGATGCTAAAGACGGAGCGGTCGCGTTTCAGGATGCGCATGGGCTGTTTGCGCTTGCCGCCGTCTTCCTTCTGCCACTCGTAAAAGCTGTCCGCCGGGATGATGCAGCGCTTCCGCTTAAGCGGCTCGCGAAAGGCCGGTTTGTCCGCTGCCGTCTCCGCGCGCGCATTAATCATCATGTATCCAATCTTTGGATCATCCGCCCAGGGAGGGATCAAACCCCACTTTAGTTCGCCAAGCCGGTTGCGCTTGCCGTCGTGAATAACGGCGAAGATGAATTGACCGGGGGCGACGTTATATTTGGGCCTGTGGAAAGGAACTGAAGTCTCGTCGATCATATAACGCAACATCAGCTCTTCGAGCGAGATTGTAATCGTATATCTTCCGCACATAAAAAAACCTCCTGCATAGAGGGATATGTATTCATTATACCGTTATTATCGGCATTGGAGAAAGCGCGAGATGCTGGAAAGAGGCGTGACGATCGGGTGCGCGCGGTGTATGGGGAGCCGATTCTTCGCGGATAATGGTGATAATAGGGAATGCAGTTGGCTGCGGTGATAGGAGGGAGTAGGCGTGAAAAATGGTCATGAAGGGAAAGCGGGAGGGAGCGGCAACGTGCTGATAAGTTGGATTCGCCATATTCTGGCGCTGCCAGGAGCAGCTTGGGCTTATGCAACCGGGAAGTGGCATGCCATGCAGGCATCGCAATCGATGCTGGAATCAGCAGAGCCGCTTGCGCTGCCGTCTTCTTCTACTGCCAAGCTTATGGCGGCATGGGGCAAAGCGTCGGCGTCTCCCGGTGATCCACCTAGACCGCCTGTTGTCTTGTCGAACGATGAAGAGGCGCTGATTGCACGAATCCGGTTAGAAACGGAGGAGCTTAATCGGAATAATGTGACACGCACGGAGGGGTATCGTAATCTATATTTTCGTATGCCGGAGCTTCATTGGGCGCTGCTCGCACATATGGTATCGCGCAACGGCGGTTGGAACATGACCGATTTGCAAGGAGAATGGCTTCCTAGACTGCTGAACGAACGACAACGAAAGGATGTATTCCTGTTCCTGGAGCGGGCCAACAGGCTGATCTTCGGCGATGCTTATCCACAGCTTCTGCTGTACGAATGGAGCCGCAGGCTGGGGCGCAGTCTGTTCCATCTGCTGCCGGCGTTCGGCGTATCTTCGTTTATGGAGCCCGTATGGAGGCATTTCTGGAGGGACGGCGACTCTGCCATGTTGTCGACGGCGCTCATCGTGAACGAGCAGCATTACATCGACGAGCGGGTCGCGCGCCATCCCTATTTCGAGGAGCGGGTGCTGGGGACGATGTTCTTTGGCCTGCAGTCGCTGCTGCAGATGAATGCGGTGTTTTTCCCTTATCGCTGCGGGATGGATAATAGAGGGGAAGAGCTGCAGCTCGCCGGGCTTATTCTGGAACGTTTTCAGTCGCTGGATGAACGAATCGAATTCGGCAAAAGACTTTATGCCATGTTATTCGGCATTCCCCGCGTATTGGACGGCGTGCGTAACTTCGCTGCCGCCGTTAAGCATACCGGATCTCGCGCGGACTATGCGTCCGGCTTGTTCCAGCCGATTCGGCATCAGCCGCCAGAGCGATTTTATGCAGAGAAGCTGCTTGGCGGCAAGCTGAAGCCGGGCTCCACGCCGCTCTACAGCCCGCCGCTGCATGCCGCTTGGGGAGATCACGAGCCGGAGCCGCCGGAAACCGGCGATTGGTTCCGGGGACCGGAGCAGGTGGGCAAGTATTTTCAAAAACTGACTTTCCCGCCGAACTTCGAGATTACGAATGAATACGGTCTGCTGCTAAACAAGCTGGAGCTTGCCGTGCTGGCCGCACAACGAGGAGCCGCTTCTCCTTTGGCGTAGTAGAAATACGACAATGAAGAAGCGGCTAACGACTGCCAACATTGCGGTGCCGTCGCTAGGTCTTGGTTTTGTTGAAATAATTTTCGTTATATCGGATGCTGGGATGATCGGGATTAAACGTCATGGCTAGGCGATGATGCTCCAGCGCCTTGGCGCGGTTGCCTATTCGGTCGTAGCAGACGGTTAGTTGCAGATGGGGCAGCCAGGTGGACGTTGCGTGGTCGGTGGATCCCATGTTGCCCGATGGCCGTTCTACCGTTAACGCTTGCCCGAACCAGTAAATAGCCTGTTCGAACCGTTCTTGCCGGATGAAGACGCTCCCGAGCTCGCAGCAAATTTCGGGACGCGGAGTGTCGTAGCCGAAGGAGCGGAACAGAGAAGCCAGTTGGCCCTTGCTGTTCTTGAGCCGTCCGTAGCAATCCGCCTGCTTCATGCAAGCTCCGATATTATCCTCCACCCAGCCCTTGCCGCCGTCCAGAAATCGGCCGTACCACTCAATGGCCTCCTCGTTCCGGCGGTTATCCCGAAGCTCGTTAGCAAAATAATATTGGTCGCGCGGAGAGAAGGTTTCGCCGGCATCCCGACGTTTAAGATAAATGCGCAGATTGCGGTCGGTATGAAGCCGCTCTTTGCGATGGGTAACGGCGATATCGCTATGGAGGATACGGCCGAAGACAGCCAAATATTCATGTACGGGACCGATCCAGCGGAAGCCGAGGCTGCGTCTGACCAGCCGATTGCGGCGCAGACTGAAGACGGGGTTGCCCTTATGATCAAAGGTAAGGTGGTAATTCATGGAGACGCTGTCGTAAGGGAAATCCTCGTCGTTCTCTTCCTTGAGGGTCTTAAGCCGCGCTCTGTCCTCCGGCTCGACTACGTCATCGGCATCCAGCCATAAAATGAACGGCTGTGTCGCTCGATCGAAAGCGTAGTTGCGAGCGGCGGCGAAGTGATCGATCCACTCAAAATCGTAGATCGTCGCGCCGAAGGATGCTGCGATCTCTTTGGTGCGGTCCGTGGAGCCGGTATCAACGATCACGATTTCGTCGACGACGTCGCGCACCGAGGATAGGCAGCGGCCTAAACTTTCTTCCTCGTTCTTGACAATCATGCACAAGCTAATGCCGAGCATTGCTCCAACACCCTTTCTTCCTGACGTTCGTTGTAACATTGTATTAGCGCGCGAGCGGGATGGTGCCATACATAATCTCAGTAAGAAAGTGCCAACATAAGGGCATTATGGAAACAGAGGGTGCGCCATGAAACAATCCGAAACATCCCATGAAAGGCCGTTCCAATCTTCGCTGAAAGCGAACGTGCGAGCGATTTACGAACGATTTGGAGGAAGCAGCGACCTCGTCGTCAGACTGTTCCGCAGCGATGCGGCTCCGGAGCGCGAGCTCGCGCTCATGTACATAAGAGGAATCGTTGACGAGTCGACGATTAATGAATCTGTGCTTAGTCCGCTCATGTCCATGCAGCTTCCGAAGCCCGCCGGCAAAGAGGAGCCCGGGTTGCTGGAGGCTCTCCGGACAAGCATCTTATCCGTCGGTCAGGTAAAAGACGTGTTGATGCTGGAAGAGGCGATCCAACTCATGACCGGAGGCATGTGCTTGATCGCGGCGGAAGGCCATGCGGCCGTGCTTATGGCAGGCGTAGGCGGAGGCGAGCAGCGGTCGGTCGACAGCGCGCTGACGCAGACGGTCATTCGCGGTCCGCAGCGGGGGTTCGTAGAGGATTTAAATACAAACGTCAGCTTAATCAGACGTATTATTCGTTCTCCTAACTTGCATGTGCAAACGCACAAAATAGGGAGCGAGACTCACACGGATGTAGCAGTCCTCTATATGAACGGGATCGCGGACGAGGCAGTCGTCAAGGAGGTGTACCGGCGGCTCGCCGATATCGAGATCGACGGCGTGCTTGAGAGCGGTTATATCGAAGAGTTTATCCAGGACGAAACGTTTACGCTGTTCCCTACGCTTATGAACACGGAGCGTCCCGATACGGTAGCCGCATCCTTGCTGGAGGGCAGGGTTGCAATTGTCGTAGAAGGCACTCCGATCGCGCTGATTGCGCCCATTACGTTATTCAACTTCTTCCAGTCGACGGAAGATTACTACCATAGGTTTGACATCGCTTCGTTCGTCAGGATGATTCGTTATGGGGCCTATGCGGTGTCCATGTTGCTCCCCGCGCTCTATATTGCGGTGACGACCTTTCATCAGGAGTTGCTGCCCACAACTTTGCTCATCAGCTTGGCTGCCCAGAGGGAGGGGGTTCCGTTCCCGGGTCTCGTGGAGGCGCTGCTTATGGTGCTTGCCTTCGAGGTGCTGAGCGAAGCCGGATTTCGCATGCCGAGAGCGATCGGCTCTGCCATCTCCATAATCGGAGCGCTAGTGCTTGGACAAGCGGCAGTGCAGGCGGGAATCGTCTCGGCAGGCATCGTCATTGTCGTATCCTTTACGGCGATCGCAAGCTTCGTCATGCCGGAATTCAACATTGCCGCGACGTCCCGCATCATCCGGTTCGGATTGATGCTTGTGGCCGGGTTTCTCGGTTTTTTCGGCCTTTTTATCGCCATATTGTTCATTCTGGTTCACCTTGCTTCGCTGCGCTCCTTCGGAGTGCCCTACATGTCGCCCGTGGCTCCCGGAGCCAGCTTCAGAGGCTTATGGCGAGACGTATTCGTACGAATCCCATGGTGGGCCATCGTGCTTCGTCCCCAGGATCTGAAGCTGCGTAATCCCAAGCGAATGAAACGCTCGAAGAGACCGATTGCACAAAGGCAAATCAAAAAGCCGTAAGGAGGGAGTGCGTTGAAGACGATTAGGGCGGTGCTTCTGCTAGTCGTACTGGCCACTCTGCCGGGCTGTGGAAACCGGGCGGAGCATAACGAAATTGCGATCGTATCCGCGACGGGCGTCGATTGGGAGGATGGCGAGTGGGTGCTGACCTACCAGATCATCATCCCGAAGGCGATATCCGGCCATTCTGGCGGGAGCAATGGAGCGGCAATCAACGTCTTCTCCTCGCGAGCGGAGAACTTCCGGTCTGCGATTAGCAAGGCGAGTCAGGAGACGTCCAGGCGGCTGTATTTCTCGCATAACCAGATTGTAATTGTGGGACAGGATGCCGCTCGCAAGGGGCTGGGGCAGCTGCTGGAAACGTACCTTCGCAATCTTGATTCCAGAGAGAACGTCAACGTATTTTTGTCCAAAAGCAACGCGCGCCAATTGCTCGAGCAATTGATGCCGTTCGAACAGAATCCCGGCGAAGCTATCCACCGGATGATCGGCAACGAGGAGGCGAACAACTCTTCGTTCCGCCAAATGACGATCAACGATGTCCTGATGGATTTGTTCAGCAGCGTGCAGGCCACCGGTCTTCCCGTGCTCTCCCAGGTAGAAATGGAGGGCGGCACGGAACGCGGTCAGCAGCTGGGACAGTCGTCTTCGCCATCGAAGATCCGGCTGAGCGAGCTGGGGCTCATCGTGGGAGATAAGCTGGTGGGATGGGTGGATAATCGGGAAAGCAGCGGCATTAATTGGCTAAACAATACGGTCGACAGGACGACGGTCGGCTTCGCGTGCTCGGATCGAAAGTCCGCCAAAAAGGATTCCTCCATCCGCGTCGTGCGGGCGGAGTCGAAACGGACCCCAAGCTACAAGGACGGCAAATGGCGAATCGACGTGGACATCAAGGCCGAGGGCTCGCTGCTGGAGTACAATTGCAAGGGCGATATTAGCAAGCCGGATAAGATCGAAGCAATCGAGCGGAAAATCGAGGAGGAAATCCGTTCCACCGCCTTGAGCGGCTGGAGAGCGATCAGCGCGAGCAAAGCGGATGTCGTCGGCTTCGGCAATCTCATTCACAAAAAATATCCGAAGTTATGGAAGCAGGAAGTCTCGAACTGGAGAGAGACTTTCCCGGCGACGACAGTATCGGTTAATGTGTCCTTCAAACTGTCCACGACCGGATCAAGCGGCAACAACTTTAAGCAAATACAGGAGGATACTGGTAAGTAGCGAGGCGCCGGAATCGAATGAAGGGAGGAAAGGCTTTGCGACAGCAAATCGGCAAGAGTCAGCTTGCGCTGCTGATTATTTTGTTCCTGATCGGCAGCACGCCGCTGTTCGAGCTTGGCATCAAAGCGAAACAAGACTCATGGATCGCCATGGCAATTGCCGCGGCGACGGGACTTCTATTGACGACCATTTATCTGTTTATTCAGCGAAGAGCGCCGGAAGCTGACCTTGGGGAACTGTTGAAAATCCATTTCGGCAAACCGATCGGCGCCGCGCTGGGCTGCGTTTTTGCGTTGTGGTTCGCTTACGAATGTATGAGGAACGTACGGGATGTCGGCGAGCTGACGACCGCCGCCCTGCTGCAATTTACGCCGCAATGGGCGATTATGCTGTGCATCCTGCTTGTTGCGGCTTATACGGCTAGCAAAGGCGTGGAAGTATTCGTTCGGGTCGTGCAGATGTTGTTCCCGATTGCTGCCGGTAGCTACCTCATCATTGTATTCCTGCTGTTCTTCAGCGGCGTCGTGAAACTGGACCAGATCTTTCCGATCATGGAAAATGGACCTATGCCCGTACTCCAAGCGGCTTTTCCTGATCTTATTTCCTTTCCGTTCGGACAGCTCTTCGTCATGTTCGTTTTCTGGAGCCTGGTCAATGAAAAAAAATCGATAACCAAAATGACGATATGGTCGCAAGGCGGCGTATCCCTGTTCCTTATCTTCATGAATATGCTGATTCTATGCGTGCTGGGTCCGGCGTTGGCCGGCGCTACCTCATTGCCGCTGCTGCAAGCTGTGCAACTGATCCGGCTGGCCAATTTCCTGGAACGCCTAGACGTCATCGTGACCTTGCTTCTGTTTATCGGACTGTACGTGAAGATAACGGCTCTGTACCTTGCTTCCGTGTTCGTCTTTCACAGCTCGACAGGCATCGAGACCCGTAATCTGCTGCTTCCCGTCGGAGTCGTCGTCTATGCGATGTCGTTTTTGGAGCCCAATCATACGTTTCATATATGGCTGGGACTCGACGTGACGTTGAAGATGATGCCCATCTACCAGGTCGCCATTCCGCTGATCATGGTTGTGATCGGAGTGCGGAAGCGGTATAAAAAGTTGCCGGCGAGCGAATAGAACGATAAACATGGGAAAATAATGCTGGCATTACCCGCGGAGTCTGCTATAATTGGTTACGTAATTGACGAAACCGAATATGCTCCGGGGAGCTGGTTAGGCCGGCTGAGAGGGAATGACAACATTCCGACCCGTATACCTGATCCGGATAATGCCGGCGTAGGAACGTGAAGCGAGCGCTTCTTCATGATTTGGCGTACAGTCGTTGGGACTGCGCGCGAATCGTGATGACAAGCGCGTACCAAGCCGATTGCAACTCGCCCTCCTGAACAGGAGGGCGATTTTTTTTGGAATAAGGGAAAGAGCAGGAACGTCAATCCAGAAGACATAGAAGGCGGAGAGGGGAAGTACACATGCTGCACAAGAAGAAGGGATTATGGGGAAGAGGGCTCACGGCTACGGTGCTGGCCTTGACGTTGACGATCGCCGGCTGCGGCGGCAATGAGCCGGAAGGTGATAGCGGCGCTGGAGGCGAGAAGGAGCTTAAGAAGGTGAAGGTCGTGCTCGATTGGACGCCGAATACGAACCATACGGGATTATATGTCGCTCGGGACAACGGTTTCTTCGAGAAGCACGGCCTGGACGTCGAGATTATTCAGCCGGGACAAGACGGCGCCGATGCGATGGTCGCTTCCGGCGATGCCGCGTTCGGCGTCAGCTACCAGGAGTCGGTCACGATGGCCCGCATCGCTGGCGTGCCGATCGTCTCCATCGCTGCGGTCATTCAGCATAACACCTCGGGTTTCGCCTCGCCGAAGGCGAAAGGCATCGATTCGCCCAAAAAATTCGAAGGACAGCGTTATGGCGGCTGGGGAGCTCCGGTAGAAGAATCCGTCATCGATGCCCTTATGCAGGCGGACGGAGGCGATGTCAGCAAGGTCGACATTATGAGCATCGGCGACAGCGACTTCTTTGCGGCCGTGGAGCGGGATATCGATTTCGCTTGGATCTACTATGCCTGGACTGGCGTCGAGGCAGAGCTGCGCGGCGAAGAGCTGAACATGGTTTATCTGACGGACTACAGCGACAAGCTGGACTATTATACGCCGGTCTTGGTGACGAACGAGGAGCAGATCAAGTCGGATCCCGAGACGGTGAAGGCGTTCGCGGCGGGAGCGGCCGAAGGTTATCAATTCACGATCGACAATCCGGAGGATGCGGCTGAAGTGCTGATCAAGGCGGAGCCGGATCTGAACGCGGATCTTGTGCGTGCCAGCCAGAAGTGGCTCAGTCCGAAGTATCGGGACGACGCGCCGCGCTGGGGCGAGCAGAAGTTGAGCATATGGGAGAATTACGCAAACTGGATGTTCGATCAAGGACTGCTCGAGGGCAAGCTGGAAGCGGAGAAGGCGTTCACGAACGAGTTCCTGCCGGAATAACGGGAGTAACGGGAGCCAGGCATATAAGGACGGATCGGCCAATGGAGCGGATGCTCCGGTCGGATTGAAGATAACTTCGGAGAGGGGAACAAACAGATGGCAAACGCGTTGGTAAGCATTCAAATATTGCCGAGCACGCCGGGAGGGGCAAGCGTCCTTCCTTTCGTGGATCGCGCTATCGATATCATTAAGGATTCGGGCGTACCTTATCGGGTGGCTCCGCTGGAGACGACGATGGAGGGGGAGCTGTCCGAGCTGCTGAACATCGTACAGCTAATGAACGAAGCGATGACGGAGATGGGCTGCGCTTCGGTCATTTCCCAGATTAAAATATATTACAATCCGGAGAATGGCGCCTCCATGGGCCGACTGCTGGAGAAATACCCGGATGGCCAGTAGGAAAAAGTCCGGAACGGGAGCGTGGGCCAAGCTATGGCCGCCTGCGCTTGCACTGGGCGCTCTGATCGCGCTATGGCAGGCATCCGCCTCGCTGGGAATCGTGGATGCCTGGCGCATCCCGGCCCCGTCGGCGGTTGTACTGGAGGCGATCGAGATCTGGCCGCGCCTCATGGCGCATACGTGGGCGACGCTCAAGCTAATGATGCTGGGCTTTACGGGCGGTTCGGCGGCGGGCTTTGCGCTCGCCGCTTTGCTGCATCTGCTGCCGGGAGTGCGCAGAGGCGTCTACCCGCTGCTCATCCTGTCTCAGAACGTGCCGGTCGTCATTTTGGGACCCATCCTGACGATGTTGTTCGGCTATGGCACGCTGCCCAAGACGCTGCTCGTTATGCTCGTCTGTTTTTTTCCCGTATCGGTCGCCATGCTGTCGGGTCTTGCCAGCGCGGATGCCGGACTGCGTCATTATATGCGCATGATCGGAGCGGGCAAAGCGGAGCTGTTCTGGAAGCTGGAGCTTCCCAGCGCCGCCGTTCATCTGTTCTCCGGCCTCAAGATTGCCGCGACGTACAGCATGTTAGGGGCGGTCATCGCCGACATGCTGGCCCCGAAGCTTGGCCTCGGAGGTTTTATGGCTCTGTCCTCGCGCGGCTTTATGCCGGAGCGGGCGTTCGCCGCCGTTATTCTGATCATTATCGTAAGCATGGTCATGTTCGGACTCGTAACGTGGGCGGAACGAATCGTCATTCGCTGGCGTCCGCCGGTCAAGGAAGGGGGAGAGCGGCATGAAGCTTGAAGTAAATGGCGTTGGCATAAGCTTCGGGACAAAGGAAGTGCTGCGCGACCTGACCTTGCGAGTGGAGGACGGAGAGTTCGTCTCGCTGATCGGACCATCAGGCAGCGGCAAAACAACGCTGTTCGGCGTTATTGGCGGGCTTCGGCAACCGGATGCGGGAGAGATCCGCATCGAGGGCCGCATCACGACCGGCGAGCGCGGTCATGTTGCTTATATGCCGCAGCAAGCCGCCCTGCTTCCTTGGAGATCCGTCTCCGGCAATATCGAGATGGCGCTTAAGATCGCCGGCATCGACAAGGGGACGGCGAAGACCATGACGAAGGAATGGCTCTCTCGCGTGGGGCTGGCGGAGTATGCGAGAGCTTATCCGCATGTGCTGTCCGGCGGAATGCAGCAGCGCGTCTCGTTTTTACGTGCGCTTTTGTCGCCGCGTACGCTGATGCTGCTCGACGAACCCTTTGGAGCGCTTGATGCTTTGACGCGGCTTCACATGCAGAAGTGGCTCCTGTCGATCTGGGAGACGCATCGCAAGTCGGTACTGCTCGTCACGCACAGCATCGAAGAGGCGCTTTACCTTTCCGACCGGATTATCGTTTTGTCAGCATCGCCTGCATCCGCGGTAGACGAGATTGTCGTGCCGTTTGAGCGGCCGCGCCGGGAGGATCTGTGGACCGACCCCAGATTTAATGAATTGAAGACCCGCATCTACGGACATCTGCAGGGCGACGGAAAGGCGGTGGATGATCATGTCTGATCGCTTTCCCGTCGTGGACGCTCACCTTCATGTCGACCTTTATCCCCCCGAAAAGCAGGAGGAGCTGCTGGCGGAAGCGTTTAGCCAAGGCGTGGAGACGGTCGTCGCCGTATCGATGGATCTGGCTTCCTCGATCCGAACGCGCGAGTTGGCGCTCCGCCATCGCGGGCGTGTCCATCCCGCCTATGGCTTTCATCCGGAGCAGGAGGCGCCTTCCGAGCTGGAGAGAGAGGAACTGCTGACCTGGATAAGGGAGAGGCATGCGGCGGGCGAGGCATTTGCGATTGGCGAAGTCGGCTTGCCGTATTACAAGCGGACGGAAGCCGAGGAGGCGGGTGAGCCTTTCGACGAGACGCCGTATTTGTTGCTGCTTGAGCGTTTCGTCGCCCTCGCTGCCGAGCTGGATCGCCCGATCGTGCTTCATGCCGTCTACGAGGATGCCGACAAAGCCTGTTCGCTGCTTGAGCAATACGGCGTGAGGAAGGCTCATTTTCACTGGTTCAAGGGCAGCCCGGATACGATGAGACGGATGGCGGAGGCGGGGTATTACATTTCCGTTACGCCGGACATTGCTTACGAGGACGAAATCATCGAGGTCGTTCGTCGTTATCCCGTGGAGCTTATGATGGCGGAGACCGACGGACCATGGCCTTTCGAAGGCCCTTTTAGCGGGAGAGCAACCGTGCCCGAGATGGCTCGGGAGTCCGTGCTCGGCATTGCAAGGGTTAAAGGGATCGCGCCCGAAGAGGCTGCGCGCGGACTGTTTTTACAAAGCAAGAAATTTTATAACTTGTAAGTAGCTTTATGAACAACCTCTTATGATGACGGCTCTTCGTCCAACAGGACGGGGAGCCGTTTCCATTTGCCAAGCCGGCGCATACACAGTTAGGGAGAGCGTAGCAGCCAAAGGAGGTAAAGCAATGGCAAAAATGACAAGGGAGCAGTTTTTTGCGGCAATTGCGCCTACGGTTCAGCTCGTATGGTCGGAAGGGTCCAGGATGTTTCCGTCGGTTCGAATGGCGCAGAGTTTGCTGGAATCCGGCGGGGAGATCCATGCCTGGCACAATCTGGGCGGAATCAAGGTCGGCGGCGGTCCTATCAATCCATATTGGCAGGGACAGGCGGTCGTCAAAGGGACTTGGGAGTATATCGATGGCAAGACGGTAAGCATGCAGGCTGCGTTCCGGGCTTACAAAAGCCTCTATCATTTTTACAAGGATCTGGATTTGTTCCTGGAAGCTCCGCGGTATGAAAGAGTGCGCTCCGCGATCACGCCGGAACGTCAGGCTTCCATGCTTTTGGCTAGCGGTTATGCGACTGACCCGGCTTACGCGACGAAGCTGATGAGAATCATTGAGCAATACGGTCTGAGGAGATATGATGTGCCGGCTGCGCCACAGACTATGGTACGAGGATTCGAAGACGCGTCGATCATTCCCGTCACTTGGCAGGGTGGAGTCATCGGGACGGGCTATTTAAAGGAAGGCGTAACATGGGTGCCGGCGCGAAAAATCGCAGAAGCGTTAGGAGCAATAGTGGGCTGGACGGGCACGGCGGTGACCGTTAACGGCGTGGAGCTGACTTCGAGACTGTCGATGTCGGTTGGCTACGTCAAAGCCAGGGAGCTTGCCATGCTGCTCGGCGTGCCGATCGAATGGGATCCCGGAGCGAGAGTCGTCCTGCTGGGATAACAATAGCCCTCCCCCTTAACGGTATTCCGGCATATGCTATAGGACGTCGAACGAGAGAGAGGAGGATATCCTGTTGTATACGTATATCGTAGACCACATCCCAAGATCGACGCCGAACAATAGACGCCCCGGCTTGCCGCTGAACGCAACTACGATCACGATCCACAATACGGCCAACTCTTCCAGCACCGCAAGGAACGAAAGAAACTGGCTGACGAATCCGTCTAATTCGGCAACAGCCTCTTATCATATTGTGATCGACCAGAAGGAAGCGATCGAATGTATTCCGCTCACCGAGGTCGCCTGGCATGCGGGTGATGGCAACTCTGCAACCAGCGGCAATCGGACATCGATCTCCATCGAAATAACCGAAAGCGGCAATTATAGCGCTACGTTAGCCAATGCCGCCGCTTTAACCGCTTCCATGCTTAAAGAACGAGGCTGGGGGACGGACCGCTTGCGCCGCCATTATGACTGGAGCGGCAAAAATTGTCCGAGGAAGATGAATCAAGACGGGGACTGGGGCGGATGGGACAGCTTTGTTGCCCAGGTCAATACCTTATTGCAGGAGGAGGAAGAGGAGATGCTGGATCCGAAGGATGCCAATAACATCATCCGGTTTCTGAGCGCCGCCTATATGGCGACAACTGATCCTCAAGCGAGAGCGGAGTTTAACCGCCTTGCCAACGAGCTGCGCCGCGTGAGCGGCCAGAATCCGGAGCCGGGTTGACGCGAATAGTTGAGCAAAAGTAATGTGGCGGTAGGCCGGGGGCTTGCCGCTTCTTTAAATCACTGGTTTTAAAATATTTGTTTCTGCGTAATAATTGTCATGCAATGATACTACTGTACTGCCCTTCATCCAAAATATGCTAATATGGATACATAGAATACAGGGAGCTGGTGACCGTGGAATCAAACCAAATAGATTACGAGCTTATTGGTAATCGGGTGGAATGGCTGAACAAGGCAGCCGCAATGAGTTTTTCGCAAAAGAAGTACGACGCTGAGATGCAGAAGTTGTGGTGTCAGTAGAACGTATAGATAGAATAAAGGGAATACGAAAGCAGTATTGTCGTCAAACAAACCAAAGGAGGCGGGGAAGTTGGAAGTGACATGTCCATGGTGCGGAAACGAGGTTCGGCTTAGCGGGGATATTTGTCCGGAATGCAAGCATGAAGTGTTGCCCGAGCATTTGGAGGAGAAAGAGAGCGGGATGTTTGGCGAAGAGGAAGCGCGAGAGGCGGACGAGCATGAGGTTGATATAAACGAAATCCACGCCATCGAAAACAACTTTGTTTGCGCCAAATGCGGACACAATGAATGTAAAGCTGCCGAAGTGGCTATGACGGGAGCGGGTCTAAGCAAGCTGTTGGATATCCAGCATCACCATTATCTGTTCGTGTCATGTCTGCGCTGCGCTTCGGTCGAGATATATGATCCCAGCGTGCTGAGAGGCCGTCAGGCTGGCGCATTCGGAACTTTTCTGGATGTGTTGTAATTCCTGTCGGTCGCGTTCGGAGTGATCATTGTGCCGTAATATGATACACTAAGGATCGACAAGATGGATGGAAACGGAGAGAGAGAATTGGCGGCGCAAGAAACAATAATCCGAATTACGGACCAACTTCGACAAGTCGACGGCGTAAAGGCGATCGTGCTTGGCGGATCAAGGGCAAGAGGCACAGGACACGCGCTGTCCGACATAGATATTGGCATCTATTACGAAGGCGGCGAAGGGCTCGATATTGCCGGGATTCGGCGAGTTGCATCTATTCTAGACGACGAGCGGCGGGAAGATATCATTACGGAGATCGGCGAATGGGGGCCGTGGATTAACGGCGGAGGTTGGCTTAAGGTAGATGACCAGCCTGTCGATTTCCTATATCGCGACATTGGCCAGGTATCGACTGTCTTGGAGCAATGCATTGCCGGAGATATAATGATCGAATACCAACCGGGCCATCCGCATGGTTTCGTTAATGCCGTTTATGCGGCGGAAGCGGCATTGTGCAATATTTTATGGGATCCGTATGGAGCCATCGGGACAATGAAGGCGAAGACGGTTCCATATCCAAGCAAGATGCGGGAGGGGATCGTTGGGCGGTTTTGGTGGGAAGCGGGCTTCTCGTACGAGGGAGCCGGGAAAGGGATTCATAAAAAGGATTTATCGTACGTGGCTGGACAACTTTATCGGACGATATCCTGCTTAAATCAAGTGTTGTTTGCCATTAACGAAACATATTGGATGAACGAAAAAGGAGCGGCAGCCATCGTCGATTCCTTTCCACTCGCACCACATGCCTATACGACACGAGTAAATGAAGTTATTAGTCTGATTACGGAAAAACCGGCCGACTTGGACAAAGCAATGGCGACAGTGGGAGATTTGATCCGCGAAACAGATGGTTGGATTCGTCGGGCTGGAGGTGCGTCATGACTTTCGGAGCTCGTATGTTGAAAACGGGAATAGCGGTCACGCTGGCGCTGTACGTCAGTATGTGGCTCGAATTTACTCCGCATGTTATCGCGGCGGTCGCGGCGATTTTCGCGCTGCAGCCGACGATCTATCGATCTTGGCGATATTTCCTTCAGCAGGTTCAGGCGAACACGCTCGGCGCCATCATCGCGTTGCTCGCAGGCACCTATTTTTCGAACGAGCCCATAGCGATTGGCGTTGTCTGCATACTTGTGATCATGATTTGCATGAAATTAAAAATGTCGGAGTCCATCGGCTTGACGCTTGTAACGGTCGTCAGCGTGATGGAGGCATCCGGCGACTGGGAGTTCGCGCTCAATCGCTTCCTGCTCAGCCTGATCGGCATCGTAGCGGCTTTCCTGGTTAATATTATATTCGTGCCGCCGGATCCAAGAGAACAATTTACGAAGCAGATCCATCGGGTATTCAACCAGCTCTCTTTGCTGCTCCGAACTGCTATATCCGACGAGATTAAGGAGAAAGTATTTCGGGAACAGAAACAGGAGCTGGCGGACGGACTGCAAGCGCTGACGGATAAGTACAAGCTGCTGGAAGAGGAGCTCAAAAAGCTGAAGCGGGTAAAGTATCGACAGACGCGGCAGGTAGTCGTCTATAAGCAATTGCTGCACAATTTGCAGAAGGGCTATGAGGTGCTCGAAACCGTACAGGAACACTATTTTCAATCAGAGCGAACCAAGGAGATCAATCGGAGATATGACCGGCATTTGGAGAGCTTGATCAAGTTTAACGAATACGTTCTACTTAAGTTCGAGGAAAAAGTCAAGCCGGAAAGCTGGAAGGCCGAATCCATCGAAGAAGAGAACAATGCGTTTATGAAGGAAGCGACGTCTGACAGCGACGACGGCAGAGAAAGCGCACACCGCCTGTTCATTGTAGCCGCATCCATCTACGAATACGGTCATCAGACGATTCGATCCGATCGTCTCGTGGAGCGCAAGGGACACGATGATGAAGAGTCGTCCGCTTTGTTGGAATAAAATTCGACTAAACAACCCGAAATAGGACGGACAAGAAGGCAGCTGTAAATTTCAGTTGCCTTTTTCTTTTTCAAATCTAGAATGCCAAGAGAGGAAGTGAGTGACATACGTAAGCTGAAATTTTCGAGACGTTTATGGTTTATTGGGCCGATTGCAGCAATAGTGGCTCTATTTCTTATGGCATCGATGGTTTATATCTACGAAAAGCCTGGTGGGTTGGCCGATTGGAGATATTCGCGAGCCACGGGCTTGAAGGAAACAATAAGAATCCCGATTGGGCGAACACCGGAGGAAGCCGTTCAAAAATTTCGTAATTCTAACCAAAAAGTAGTTCACAAGGAATTTTTGAACAGAGGCGCGCTGTTATTTCTTGAAGGTTTCAAAGAAAAGGGAAGAACAAGTCTACAGCTTGAATTCGTACGTGAAACATGGATTGGCGGCTGGAAATGGGAGATGGGCGGAGGTTATGGAATTTCCGTTCATCCTGATACGCATCTCTTAAATTATATGAGCATGCCCAGCAATAAAGGTATAATAGGCCCTTTCCCAATTGTATTCGGAGAAGTTGTCAACCCAAGTGTGTCAAAAGTGAAGGTAATTATAGAAGGTGAAGGGAGCGGCGAAAAAGAAGCCAAGATAGTTGACTACGGAAGGGAACAGCGATTGTGGTATGCGGTGCTTCCGAAAGCAGCCTCCACACCTTATACAATTGAAGCTTTGGATGAAAAGGGCGGGATCATTGCCAGTCAGACGGTTGAAGATCAAACGGATTCTGACAGCATTCCAAGCATGTCGGCTGCCGTTCGATAAAGAACCCATAAGGAGAAGAGAGGCTACCCTTCGATAGGGGCAGCCTCTTTCAATTTTCGAATGCGATAAGCGTTCGTCGCGGATTCACGCAGCTCCTCGAGGATGGTGTAATTGGCCCAAGCGCCGGCTACCGCGCCAATACCCGGAACCATCTGAAGCATTTTCCGGAAGTCGATAGCATCGCGGTATTCCTTCTGGAACGTTTCCCAGTCCATGTTTTTGGAGTAATCGGCATCCGAATGCCATTGCAGCTTCTCCACGTCCCAACGTTTGATGGAGTCCAGCAGCCTAGCTCGTTGTTCTGGCCCGGAGAACGTCAACTGGAAAACCTTAAGAACAAAGACGCGTTCCGAAAAATGTTTAGTGTCGTAACCGTATACATGAGCTAATTCAAACAAGTATTTCATCTTGATCGCGATTAGCGCGGGGAAATCCACAACGTTTAGAAAAATGCCGCCAGCTCCCGTGCCGGCGCCTTCGGCTACCGCGATTTTCTGATATAAAGAAAACAATTGTTGGGCGTCTTGATCGGCAAGTTCCAGATCGGATGACCGTTGCACGGGTCTTTGAGGAGTATATTCAGCGCCGAACAGCGCCGTGCGCACAATCGACTTAATGGTTGTCGTAATAATATTGTGAACTTTAGGAGGTATCAGGTTGTTGATTCGAGTTCCGATTGTTTTTGATGTTTTTTCCAGCCAGCCTGGAGGTTTAAATAGCCGGCGCTCCCACTCGATAATTTCGTTGATCACTTTCTGTTCGTAATTCATGAACGATCGCTCCTTCAAAAGACATAACTCCATTGTAACGGATATCTTCATAATTAGGAACGGACTGCAGCAGGTTGCGGAACCGGACGAAAGTCGTGGATGGTTGCGGCTTATAATGTTTTTGACAATTGCTCGAAGTGACGGGCAGTGACGTAGCGGCTTTTTGCGACGATCTAATCAAAGATTCAGTGATAGTATGCCGTGGAGTTTCACCCTGATATTACATAAACAGGCAGGTTACCGCAACATACTGGTTATTATGTGCGTCTATTGTTATGGAATTTCCTGCTAATCTACATTCACAGAACACAAGAGATAATAGGAAGGTCTTTTATCTTCCCCAAAATTCAGAGATGGTGGTATAAAGGAAAATGGTGATGATAGAACAATATGGACACTAAAAAAAATATTGAAAAAATCAGCCTATTAAAAGAGAAAATGTCTGATTGGCATAAATTGAGTGATGAAGAGCTGTTTCTTGCTGTAAAAGAGTTTGAGAAAACGCCCAGGTTAGAGGTTTCCATTTATTATCAAGATTTATTTAATGATCCGAAGTTTTCTCAAACCCTTCTTGATATCTATAATAAGCATAAGGATGTTACTAAACTTGTAGTTCTACTTGTTTCAGCAATTGGGAATATGATTCAGAGATATGATCTTCCGGAAACTAAGGAAATTTACGAATTCATGCTGGAAAATTCAGATAAAAGCAACATAGGACCTTATGTCGCGTTATTTTTGCCTAGATTTAAATATTTCGAAAATTATGATAAAAAATGGGAATATTTTATGAATATTAAAAAAATGTCACCCAAAAAAGTAGCCGAAAGTTCTTTTGAAACGATAATGGATTTGTACTTAGAAAAAATTCCGGAAACATATAAAAATGAGGTCATCGAATATTTTAATAAAAAAGTAGAAGAGTCTAACAATGAATACGGTAAACAATATTATCGGGATATCATTATTAAAATCATGAGTTAAATAGGGCCGGTTTAAAGTAGCTTGGACCGATTACTGGAAGGAGTAGGACAGATGAATATTACCCACGATTTTATTGATGAACAGTTCCGGTCGTTCCTATTGGAAACGTATTGCGGCGGCCGGGATTCGATTCAAACAAGTGATGTGGAAGGGATTGTCGAACTGCAAATCTCGCACAAAGACATCGCAAGCCTGAACGGACTGGAGCATTTTGCGTCGCTGGAGGTCCTGAATTGCGCATACAATAAGTTGACTGAGCTGGACATTTGCAGCAACACCAGTTTGGTGGACTTGGAATGCAACGGCAACGAGTTGTATGCGCTCAATACTAGCCACAATTCCGCGCTAAAGCGGCTGCACTGCAATTCTAATGCGATTTTGGCGCTAGAACTGTCGGCGAATGCAGTGCTGGAATCATTGGATTGCGGATTCAACCGGATCCGCAATCTGGACGTGAGCCACAACCCTATGCTGACGGAGTTGATTTGTTACTGGAACATCTTGTCCAAGCTTGAATTGGAGCGCAATCCGCTGCTGCGCCATCTGCAGTGCGGCTATAACGCCTTGTTTACCTTGGAGTTGGACCATCACTCGATGCTGGAGAAGCTGGACTGCGGCAGCAACCATTTGATCCAACTGCGGGTGACGAACTGTGAAAATTTACTGGAATTGCGGTGCAACGGTAATCATTTGACCGAATTGGACATCAGCGGAAATCTGAGGCTAAAAAGCTTGCGCTGTTTTCAAAACCATCTGTCGAAGCTGGAACTGAACCACCCTGAACTGGTCGAAGTGTATTGCTCGGATAACAAGATTGCGGTACTGGACACAAGCGAGGCTCCAAAGCTCGAACGGCTGGATTACGCCAACAACCTGATTCAGGAACCGGATCATACCGTAAAAGGATTCGGGACATTTACCTATGATGTGTCGATGTCAGACTACAAGTTGACACTGCCGTTTCACGGAACCGACATTCACGTTACAGTAGCAGTGCGCACAAAGGCAGAAATGAAACGTCTGTCACCGGTCATAAAGAAAACGTGGGACAACATGGCGACGATGCATGATCAGGCATTGACACTCATTGCAAATACTCATCCCGATGAGGATGTCAGCACTCTAGCGTTGTCTGAGCTGGTGTTCGAGGAACTTGGTACCATTCGATTTGGTTACGATGCAGGGGAAACGCCGGCAGGACAGCTGTTCATCTACGCTGTCTTTCGGAAAACATTTCAACTCGACGACACACTTGTGTATGAAACATATTGATGGGTGATACAAATGAGTCCGTTAGATAATTTTATTAGTAACCTTTTTGAACGTGGAATGTTGGTCAAGGAGGCTACTCGGCAATGCGAAGCCGAGTAGCTTTTATCAGAAATATTTACAACATCCCAGGCTGTTACATATGCACTATGGATGAAGATTACCTTCGGAACAGTCTTGGCATCTATTGTTCAACTAACGGGCATTATAGTTCAATAAACAACCAGAACGAGGCTGCCGGTATGGATCGGCAGCCTCGTTGCGCTAACGGGAAACATTACCTCAACGATCATTAATAAACGGGCAGGTTAATTGAGTGCCTCTAAGCGTATTAGAAAATATGTGTCGTGTAGTGAATTGGATTTTCTTCAGAAGTTAGTGCGCTTTCAAGGCAAGCTGTATGCTCTTAATGAGTGGCGGTGCAAAAAACTATTTTGGAGAATTGTCGTTCCGTAAAGGCGAGACGTTCAAAATTTCTGTGGTAAGTGAGAATGACGTTGAACTTGAGATTGGTATATTGTCTATAACTACAGAACAAGTGTTCAGCGACATCGTGAAGAGCGGAGAAGGTGAGTTCACTATTACAATTCCAGAAGCAGGGGAATATCGTATTTATGTCAGCGATAAAGATGAGCAGTCTACCAATTTCGTTATGAAGCTTAGTAAAGCCATTGAAGGACCAATCGTTTAGAAAACTGGTGGGCTTATGGTCATGAGCGAATCTAACAGAAGAAGAACTTAGTTTAAAGATCCAGGAGCAGTTTGCCGCCGCGGCAGTTGCTCCTTATTCCTGTAATAAAGCATTTGAAAAACCGCAGGCTCTGTGCTATCATTTAGCCATTATAAAAAAAGCGATGAAGAGAAAAAAATACGAAGGCTCTTATGCCCAGAGAGCAAAGGGAACGCTGAAACCTTTGCCATAACCCCTTTGTATGATGTCGTCTCGGAGCTTTTGATTGAAAGTCGAATCGAAATTGGTTCGATGAGTAGGCTCAAACGGAATGGCACACGTTATCGTGCTGTAGGTAAGGGAAACCTTACCTCATAAGGCTGGAATCGTAAGGTTCTTAGCAAATCAGGGTGGTACCACGAAATCTTCCCCTTTCGTCCCTTCAGGCACTGCAGCTACTTGCTGTCGACTGAGGACGAGAGGGGTTTTTATTTTATAAATAAAAAGCGATGATGAGAAAAAAATACGAAGGCTCTTATGTCCAGAGAGCAAGGGAAACGCTGAAACCTTTGCCATAAACCCTTTGTATGATGTCGTCTCGGAGCTTTTGATTGAAAGTCGAATCGAAATTGGTTCGATGAGTAGGCTCAAACGGAATGGCACACGTTATCGTGCTGTAGGTAAGGGAAACCTTACCTCATAAGGCCGGAATCGTGAGGTTCTTGGCAAATCAGGGTGGTACCACGAAATCTTCTCCTTTCGTCCCTTCAGGCACTGCAGCTACTTGCTGTCGACTGAGGACGAGAGGGGTTATTTATATTTTAAGGAGGAAATCAAATGGATGAAGTGTCTATGCCCACGTACAAAACACATCAACAATTTCAGGATTTGTTAACTGGATCGGAGGTTCTTTTAAGTTGCTTGCTAATGGAAGGTACAGAATGTGTATTTGGGTACCCAGGAGGAAATGTCCTTTACATTTATGATGCAATGGTCGGTAACCCAGACTTCAAACACATTTTGACTAGACACGAACAAGGTGCTATTCATGCGGCGGACGGGTACGCTCGATCAACAGGAAAAGTAGGAGTTTGCATCGCCACCTCCGGACCAGGAGCGACTAACTTAGTGACAGGAATTGCGACCGCTTATATGGATTCTGTACCGCTTGTGATTATTACTGGTAACGTTCCAACAACAGTCATGGGCACTGATGCATTTCAGGAAGCGGACATTATTAGTATTACCATGCCAATAACCAAACACAGCTACTCAGTTCGTGACGTACATGATCTGCCACGCATCATCCATGAAGCATTTCATATTGCTAATACTGGAAGGAGAGGTCCGGTATTGATCGACATTCCCAAAGACGTGTCAAATCAAAAAATGCTTTATCATCCATCAAACAAACTAACTTTACGGGGATATTGTCCGACTCCCAGTCCTGATTCAAACGAGATAGATAAGTTGATTCAGGCTATTGCAGAGTCCGAAAAGCCGGTCATTATAGCTGGAGGTGGGGTGGTTTATTCCAATGCATCTAATGAGCTGCTGGAATTCGTGAGAAAAACAAAAATTCCGGTGACAACCACATTGCTTGGTTTAGGAGGTTTTCCAAGTGCCCACGATCTGTGGTTAGGAATGCCAGGTCACCATGGTACTTATACGGCGAATATGGCGATCCAAAACGCTGATCTTATCATTTCGATTGGTTCACGGTTCGATGACCGGGTTACAATGAAAGTTGATGGATTTGCTCCACATGCCAAATGGATTGCTCACATCGATATTGATCCGGCTGAAATTGGCAAGAACATCAAAACGGATATTGCATGTGTCGGCGATATAAAAGCTGTACTAGAATATGCAAATACGAAAGCCACACCCTCCAAATCAAATAGTTGGATCATTAAAATGCAAGAAAACAAGTCTATGTATCCATTACGGTATAAAGATTCCGATACTGAGCTTAAACCGCAATTTGTTCTTGAAATGATCAATGAGACAACGCGAGGGAATGCAATTATAACCACTGACGTAGGTCAGCACCAAATGTGGGCTGCACAATTTTATAAATTTAACCATTCCCGTTCACTGGTGACTTCCGGAGGTACTGGAACAATGGGTTTCGGTTTCCCCTCTGCTATAGGTGCTCAGGTAGGAAATCCAAACCGTCTCGTGGTCTCTATAAACGGTGATGGGGGCATGCAGATGTGCGCACAAGAGATGGCGATTTGCGCCATCCATAATATTCCTGTAAAAATTGTCGTAATTAATAATCAAGTGTTGGGTATGGTCAGACAACAGCAGGAGCTCGTTTACGAAAGGCGTTATAGCCAGATTGATCTTGCTGGTAGTCCCGATTTCGTAAAGCTAGCTGAAGCTTACGGAGTTAAGGGATTAAGAGCAAGCACTAAAGCGGAGGCAAGCCGCATTTGGCTAGAGGCTCTCGAGACATCTGGACCTGTGCTCGTTGAGTTTGTTGTGCCAAAAGAAGAGAATGTATATCCTATGGTTCTCAGTGGGACAACATTAGATCAGTTAATAATGGGGGATTTTGAATGATTAAGAAATATATAATTTCTGTCCTGGTTAATGATCAGCTTGGCGTTCTACAGCGAGTATCAAGCTTGTTCGGTCACCGTGGCGATAGTATCACAGTTGGGGCAGTCAAGTGACTGGATTATCACGGATGATTATTGTGGCTTCTTTGATCCTTATAACGACAGGAAGGTATCGGAACTAAAAAAATCATGGGAAACTCTTTGTGAAGGAGCCGTTCTAGATGAAGATGAGGCGATTCGCAAAGCGATGGATTCATTCGAACTGCCCGGGGAACAATTTGCTATCTTGCGTCAGATATCGACAGTGTCGTGAGACCTAAAGATGTTGAATATTTTATTTGTCAGGCACTTGATCAAGGGTGGAAACCCAACGAAAAAGGAACACCAAGTGTTATCGATTTTGATGATAATTTTATGAAAAGAAGATTACGCTAATGGGAAACGATAGTTCAAATTATGCAAAGGGCTGCCTCATTTAGGGCAGCCTCTTTTCAGTCTTAACCTCACTCAAATCACCGATAACAACAATGTGCGCATAATCCTCGGTACCTCTAAGATATCAGTGATAGTATACCGTGGAGTTTCACCCTGATATTAAACGGGCAGGATAGTTCGACCCTACATATGAAATTCAGGCTATTTTAGCGTTGTTAAATTGACCCATCGGAGGTTGTCATCATATTCGAGCTGGAAGCCAAACGCTTCCGTAACGAAACGAATGGGCACCATTGTATAACCCTCCCGAATGAAAGGTATCACATCAATCGTGCGAGACTTACCATCTTCGATGATAATGTTGGAATCGATCGTAAGTATTATTTCTTTATCCAGGTGCCTAAGTTTTACTTGCCGCGTTTCCCCGTTCCAAGACCAATCTGCCCCCGTCCATTCCAAAATACTGCGGAGAGGCGTCATGATTCCTCCGTTGTTCAATTCCGGGCGAACAATAAAGGCTTGGACTTCGCCATCAATTAATACTTTGGGAGAAGAGTACGCCTGATCACGATAGCTGGTTTTGCCCGCTTCTTCGAATTGCTCGAGGAAGTTTAGGGACGGTTGGTCAAGCTTTAATGATGCGGAGGATCAACACCTTTGGCGACTTTTGGAAGAGGCCGCCTATGGCTAATTCTTGGTACATTAGGATTGTTACTGATCGCTTTTATTACCCAGAGTACAATTAATATTTCGTGGTTCATATTTATCCCAGTCGTGATTCTTGTCTTCTGGATGGCTTCGAAGAAAGGAAAATAATTAGATCAGTTTGTTTCGCTTACCTATGCCTAGTAACTCTCGGGTGGCCTTTTTTCAGGTAAAACGGGGAACGTTAGTTCAAATAAACTATTCATGATGAAACTGTCAGGGTCATTCGGATTAGAAAACTGCTTAATTTGTTGATCCATATTGCGACAGAGAGGAGCAGGTGTCTTATGAATTTTCACCAATAAGAAAACCGCCTCTAATAAGGCGGTCAATTGAGCTAACGTTCTTCGTTAGGATTGATGATTGTCATGCTACTCTGTAATATAATCTTCAATGTCTGTTGAGACAGAATAGTATTGTCCATTATTTCCGTAGTACAAATATCCATCTCCAATATAGAAGAAATCAGCTTTTGGGAATTTTATTAATACGGTTTCTTTCGAAACATCTAGTTTTATTCCCTTAGCTTTTTCAGGAGGCTCTATTGCTTTACTTTTGTTTAGGACATTTACCAAATCGGATATCTCATTTTCATCTGTAATTGTCTTCTCAATCTTTTCGCTCTTTACAAATACTTCATCTTTACTTTCTAAATTTTCTCCGAAGGGGCTTTTATTACTACAACCAACAATCAATATTATGGTCATTATTATTGCTACAACGTACATTCCATACTTCAGATCAATCACTCCTTTGTTTCCAAATTGAACCATAATTAATACGTATTTACAAGGCATTGAGTTGCGCTAATCTGCCAGTTAGTTTAATCTCCTTTTCCATAAAAGCTTAGATGTGTCGCAGTTCGACGTTAATGTGACGCACTTATTTTTATTTTTGTACTGGCAGCTATCGATAGTTAAACTAAACGAGGGACGGGAGACGATAGTTGAATGAAGGACCCTATACAAACAAATGAAGGAGAATTCGTAGGATAACCAATCTCTCTAATCAGGCAAGGGGGGGAAGCGAAGGCGACTGAATATGGGTCTCGCGTCCGACGCACGGTCGATCCTATTGACGAATTGTTGGATGAACCTCACTGTGATGTTAATTCGTGCTTGTTCTAGATAGGCGGGGGAAATACGCTTTCATTTGTATATTCATAAAGAGAATTTTATGATATATTATTATTCGAAATGAATAATAAAATATATTTGGATAGATGATGAATGAGGAGGCATTTATGAAAAGGCTGCGATTAAAGGTTCAATATTTGCTCATTACAGGTATGCTTGCGCTGCTGTTCATTCCCCTGTCATCCTATGCGGCGGAACAAAGTGCCGTTAGCGAAAGTGGTTTAACGGAGGCGACTAATGGGATGGAAATAACGGTGACATCTCCTGCTAACGGTACTATAGTGGGAAATAAGCTATACATAGGACTTAAAGTATCTTATACAACATTCCAAATTGCAAAAGTGACGGCACAGATTGATGACGTTACTATGAATTTCGTTTCATGCGGTGTGAATTATACCTGTTGGAAGGGAACAATGGATATTTCTTCTTTACCCAAAGGGGAAAAGTCAGTATTGATTACCGCTTGGGATTCCAATGGAGGTTCAGTTAGCAAGACTATCGATATCATCTACGATGAGAAGCCGCTTCTTCAGGTACAGCAACTTGCATCAGACTTTACCGGTCACACCCCGAAACTCCGCGTTCAGGCAACCTGTTCGGATGATGATCCTAACGGTTGTACACTAGAGATATCTTATGGTAGCGATAAAATAACTCGAGTAAACAGCATCGATCAGCATGTAGATTTGGGCGAATATATCGAGCAGGGACTTGATATTACATTAACGGCCATAGATTCTAGAGGTCAAACCGCTAGTCAGAGCTTCCCGGTTTGGCCGGAACACAGCGAGTGGCTTCGCCTGCTCGATACGGTGGACGGCGATATTCTGGATGTCAGCACGGAAAAAATATTATTTGATAACCGTCAAAAAAGGCAGCTGGGTATCAAAGACCGAAAATCTGGTGAAATCATTACCGTTCCCTACGATCTCCCTATAAACGATGTATTTAAATTCGGCTTTTTGACTCCTCACGGCGCTGTTATGGCTCTTCAATTAGATAAAGGGATAATGGATGCCCCATCCGCCCTTTATGAATGGAGAGACGATAAGCTCAATTATTTAGGGTATTTTCCTTCCAGTTCCGCTTGTGAAAATGAATATCTTCTTTGCAGCATACACGATGTACCCGTAAACCAAAACTATGCACTCTATGGAAAAAATGGTGATATTATTTTGCGAAATTTGGTAACGGGAACAAACGAAATTATTCCAATTCCACCGGAAGAATTCATCGTCAACAGATTTTTTCTTATTGGAAATGAGGTCTATTTTGAAACTTACAGCAGGAATTGGGAAAATCCTGGAGGGAGCTACAAATACGACAAGGGCACTATTACTCCCTTGGATGATTTCACCTCCGAAACCCTCTTATCAACTATATCAGATGGCCATTATAGCTTGTTTTGCAAAACCACTAGCTATGATTCACCGTGTTCTTTGGTGCTTCGCGGACCCGATGGCGATCAGGTCATAGGTGACGAGGTATGGTCGAGCGTAAGAGGAATGGACTACCAATTAAATCAAGGCTGGGTAGCTTATAACCGTCCAACAGTTAGCGGACACGAGCCGCTATGGCTTCGCACTCCTGACGGTCAAGAGCAGCAGGTTGCAAATTTCAGTACAAGTTACCCCTATATAATCGCTTACTTAGCCGAAAATGGTGACGTCGCTTTTTATAACGATAATAAGCTGTTTTTTCGTAAATATAAGGCTGACGGAATAAGCGATCCTGTAGAAATCGGAACATCCGAACTGCGGCTGATACGGCTAGACGGGCAAGAATATGGCACGATTGACAATACGTTATTTGCGTTAAAAAAAGAAACGACGGCACCGACGATCGGCAGTGTGCAGCCTTCGGATGACGAGACGGTAACCGTGAATAATCCGGTCTTATCCGCTGTCATTTTGGATCCCGATTCGGGGACGGATCCCTTTTCGTTGATTGTCAAAGTCGACGATCAAATTCTGGAATCCAGCTATGACGTGGAGTCGATGACCGTGACCGCGCCAGCCTCCGGATTGCAGGATGGCACCCATTCCCTTCTGATCCGTGCTACGGATAAAGAAGGAAATATAGCAGTGCATTCCGGCAGCTTCACTGTCAAGAAATCTGTATGGCCAGAAGGAAGCAGTTTGAAGGCAGAGGATGTCGGGCGGAATTCACTTGCCTTATCCTGGTCGGCCGCCCGGGAGAGCAATGGTTACCGGATATACAGGAACGAGGAACTCATAGATACGGTGAACGAAAACGTTCATTCGTATGATGTAACGGTGCTGCAGCCGGATACCAGATACATCTTTAAGGTGGAGTCAGGGCTGCCGGACGGCAATTGGTCGAAGGATGGACCGTCTTTGTCGGTGAGGACTTCTAGTCCATTCTTAGAATGGCTTAACAAGCTTCATGCCGCCCTCGTTGCCGGCGATTCAGCGGACATACAGGACGTAAGAAATCTCCTCGATGAAATCGCGGAGCTGGACGATTCGACCGATCTGTCGTTGATCGATCCCTTATGGTACAAAATCAGCGCCAAGCTGCCGGCATCAGTTGACCAGGCCGAACTAAAGATCAGCCTGTTCCGAATCGTCAAGGCTATGGGTTCGTTACGTTACGATCCACAGTTGTCCGATTTGGAAGCCATTCGGACGAATCCGGAATTCATAGCGGCACTAGAGACGATTGCAGCGGCCGGAGGCCAACCGAATGTATCGATGGACGATTTCCTTATCCTGCTTTTTGGAGATGGAAGAAATGCAGGAGGGATAGAAGGAGCAGTCCGCGATATACTGAAGGATATGAAACCGAAGGAACTTGCGACACTGCTCGTCAATAAGGATCGAATGAATGTGGTCTTAAGTAAAGCGCTGGCTGAAGTATTGGATGATAAAAATACGTATGCGCTCAGCGCGATGCTTTACAAACTTAATGTTAAGCCTGAAGACATAAGGTCGTCGCTGTATAACTTCCAGGTAAAGCTGAAATATGATGTGCCGGCCATTAACGCGTTAATCGTTGCTTTTATCCGTTCTGAAGCGGATGTGAAAGTCAAAATAACGGCGAACGGTAAGAAGCACGAATACAGGCTCAAGGTTCTCGATATCGTGCTTCCTTCCAGTATTGTGAGATGGACAAAAGTATCCGGGAGCGACGATGTGAACGTGAAATTGAACGGAAATGTTTCCATTTCGAATCATGCTGCAAGCAGTACAGCAGTCATACAAGCGTCGCTGTTTAATCCATACGGCGGGAAAGCGAAAGTCATCTTCCAAAAAGAAGTAACGCTGATAAATGTCGACTGAATGGCAACAGGATATTAAGGTGTATTCGAACCATATAGGAGCTGTCTCAAACCTTTGAGCAGCTTCTTTTTTTCGTTGGAAAGTTAGGAAAGGGGCTGGCTGATGAAGCTCCCCATTGGACACCAACATCATGGAAAGAAGCAAATGTTAACGTGGAGTTTCACCCTGATATTTAACTAACGGGCAGCTCAACATCATAGGCGGTAACCGATTTCTTGGTAGAAGAGCGCACTTATCAAGAGAACTGATGGATTTGATTGGAAAACCTGATTCCAAGAAACTCCCATATTTGAGGTATAATCTTCTTATTCCTAGTTATCATACCTGAAAAATAAATATTGGAGTCGATTTCATGCTACTGTCTGAACGCTTGCCATTGGCAGCAAGGTTGTACCCAGCGGAGCCAGCTCTTTTACGCCACGGACAGATTATGAATTATGGGGAACTTCATCGCCATGTTGAACAACTCAGTAATGCCCTGTATGCCGAGGGACTCCGTCCTGGTGACCGAATTGCTCTTCTCGGTGATCCTGATCCCCAACTTGTTGTAGCTCTCTATGCCTCGGTTGGGATCGGTGCCATCCCGCTTGCGGTGTCTCCTTTGTTAGCTGTACCTGAAATTGCAGCCATTGTTGAGGATGCGGAACCACAAATCCTCATCCATGACAATCGTCACGCCGATTCAGCTAACTCCACGGTACAACTACTCTCGAATCCTCCGAGACTGTTCTCCACTGAAGCAGGTTCTACTTCTCCTATGCTGCGTTCTTTAATACAGAAGGATCTTGATTCATCTCCAGATGAGGGTTGCAAGCGAAATGTAGATGAAACAGCCGTTCTGATCTACACAGGCGGAACAACCGGCAGACCCAAGGGGGTAATGCATTCGCATCGAGGCATGACAGCCTGGAATCAGTTTACTCCCTCCGCTGGTTTTGGTTATGATATTGAACGCCGTGTGCTGGTGCTTAACTTTTCGCATCTTGTCGGACAATTCCAGTTGTGGGCGACCATGTCTGCTGGAGGATGTTTGGTCTTTTTGGATGATTATCCGGCAAATGTGTGCAGCATAATGGAAGCCGTGGAACGCGACCGGATTACGCATCTCAGTACGGTCGGCCAACTGCTACGCGACCTTATCCGCGAGGTATCCTCAACCGGTAAAGATATGCAAAGCTTGAAAGTGATCGGTTGTGGTGGGTCTATCATTCCACCAAAAACCTTGCGGGACGCGATTGCGCAATTCCCAGGTGCAATAATCGTCAACAACTATTCGCAAGCGGAATGCGGAATGTCTATCAGCCGATCATTTCCAAAACATCATCTGGACGATCCGATTCGTCTTCGATCAGTAGGTCGTCCAGCTGATCTAGCTGCTCAGGGGGAACAGGCATTTCAAGTTCGGATCATCGCAGAGGATGGCCGGGAGGCGGATGTAAACGAGTCCGGTGAAATAGTTGTTCGCGGTGCGCAGACTATGTTAGGGTATTGGCGCCAACCAAAAGAAACTAATGAAGCGATGTTCGACGGCTGGATCCGCACAGGAGACGTCGGTTGCCTAGATGCTGATGGCTACCTTTATGTATTGGATCGCCTGAAAGATATGGTTATTGTAGGCGGTTCAAATGTGTACAGTTCAGAAGTGGAGCAGGTGATTGCATCTCATGAAATGGTTAATGATGCAGTCGTCATCGGACTCCCACTTTCCGGCGAAGGTGAGGCGCTCGTCGCTTGCGTAGTTCTTCAGGACAGAGGAAGCTTGGACTTGGCACAGCTGCAGGCGTTTTGCGAACTGAGTCTCGCGCGGCACAAATGGCCAACTCATCTTTTCATTCTAGATCAATTTCCTCGGACTGCTGTAGCTAAAGTAGACAAAAAGCGGCTACGCAAACAACTATCCTCATCTATATACGAAGGGTTAAGCTCCCTCGGAGAACGATAGTTCAAAACAATAAAAGCGGAAGCCGATCAGAAGATCAGCAGCCGCTTTTATTGAGTAGAGGCCCGGTTCATGCACAACCTTATCCTATATCATACGTTTTAGTAGTAAAAGGAATCTACGCAACCAATTACAGTTTTAAAAGAAGGATGGTTTTGCATAAGGGAGGTAAAGATATGTACCGATTGCGGGGGAATCAAACGCTGAAGGCTCGTTAATATGTGTTAATTGTGGTAGTTCGCTTAAAGATGCAATGATGGAAGGAACTCCAAACACTGTTAATGAATATCGAGGGAAAGCAACTCCCGCAATATGCCAGCACTGTAATGAACGTTTGGTCCAAGGATCATTAACATGTAGATATTGTGGATCCGTTGTATCAAAGACGGTAAAAGGTTCTCGTTATTAGGATTGTTACTGATCGCTTTTATTACCCAGAGTAGAATTAATATTCCTTGGTTCATATTTATCCCAGTCGTGATTCTTGTCTTCTGGATGGCTTCGAAGAAAGGAAGATAATTAGATCAGGTTGTTTCGCTAACCTATGCCTAGTAACTCTCGGGTGGCCTTTTTTCAGGTAAAACGGGGAACGTTAGTTCAAATAAACTATTCATGATGAAACTGTCAGGGTCATTCGGATTTGAATACGGCTTAATTTGTTGATCCATATTGTGTAGCAATTAGATTCAAGCAAACCAGCTGTATATTAATTTCCCAACCCAGATAGCAACTAGTATCCAAACAATGATAAAGAGAGTGCCGACAATCCAATTTTTTGGCTTACCGTTCCTTTTTAATTCTTCGGCTCTAACTCTATTTTCTTCTATAACTTGTGAAGGCACTAGTTTTAGTGCGAGAGCAATACCAAGCGGCACAATAATTAGATCATCGAGATACCCTAAAATAGGAATGAAGTCGGGGATTAAATCTATTGGGCTGAAGGCGTAGGCCACGACACAGATTGCCACTATTTTTGCGAAGAAAGGTGTACGCGGATCCTTATAGGATAGAAAAAGTACAAATAAATCATTCTTTAACTTCCGTGCGACGCTTTTGAGTTTATTTAAAGGATCCATTGCAAACCTCCATTTTTCAATATTATAAATCAGAAAAATATCGAGGTAAACAAATGAACTATTGCACAGTACGATGACAGATTCGATCCATATTGCGACAGAGGGGAATAAAAAACCGCCTCTCTCATAAGGCGGTCAATTGAACTATCATCTCCCGTTAGTAGAGTGGCCCACATCAGAATCCTCAACGAGACACCCAAAAATTTATTCAAATAAGGGATTATTCGGTGTGTGCTACAAGCATATTTCCATTCAAATCAAAGAACTTCAAAAATCGTCTTCCTTCTTCGACAGACGGTGCAAGAGGATCACCGTATACCCTTGCTCCAGAATCTACAATCTTCTTGCAAAGTGCATCCATATCGTTTACTTGAAAACCAATTGTGGGAAACAACTCTCCTTTTACAGAGAATGTCGCTGTCGTTTCATCCGCAGTTTGCCATAAAAAGATATTGGTTCGATCTTCTCTAAACCTAATTAATGCAAAATCTCCAAAGTTAGCGAGAAACTCACAATCAAGATATGCAACATACCACTCAATAGTTTCTTCCAGGTTCTTTACTGGAATCTGTACATGACTAATAAAATGTGTCATTTTCTCGCTCCTGTTATCCATATTTTCACACAAGTCTAAATGTTCAACAAAATAAACCCAATAACCTTCTATTTGTGGAAGTAACCTGCCCTTTAGCTTAATGAATCTTTTTATTGAGAGTCATGGTGATTATTGCACAGTTCGATCCATATTGCGACAAAGAGGAATAAAAAAACCGCCTCATAAGGCGGTCAAATGAACTATAGTTCTCCGTTAGCGTAGAATCATGGGTCCATTGAATTTGGAGTATTCATCACCGCATTATATAACCACAAAATTAAAAGTAAGAGGATACAACAAGATATAATTATTAGGATAACGGTGACTTTATTTTTTAATTGGTTCTTCATTTATTACCTCCTCTGCGAAAGCATGGTTGCTTTCTGTACGAGTTATTAGAAGGGCTTGTAGCGTTAAACTGCCCTGCCCGTAAGTTTAATCTCCTTCACCAATAACGAGTAATGTGTCGAAGTTCGACGATTATGTCCATCAACATTGAGGGACTTGGAGGATGTTACTCCTCCTTGTCCTCAACTAAATCGTCTTGATCGCTGCCCCAAATGTAATCAAAACCAGGCTTAATAAGCGGCGTATCATTTTCGACTTTTGTTTCACTCTCCAGCGATTCTTTATCTTTTTCGTTGGGCATTCACGGATCCTCCTTAAATTAATTACTCAGTCTAATATGCCCATTTATACAATAATCAGACGCTCCCGCACCAGCGGCGGCCGTAGGAGGGATTATAAGCATGGTTGACGATGAACAACTTATTAAGATTAGACAATAGTTGAATAAATGACGAAAATGAAGCTGCCGGTGCTGACCTGCAGCTTCATTACGTTAACGGGCAAGTTAGCTCAATAACAAGGGTTTAAAAACCATTTAGATCATATTCACCTAAATGGTTTTTTATTTGATTTTTTAGTACGGGCGTACTAAAATAAAAACATGAGTAAAAAAAATATACCAACTAACCAAAAACAAATGTCGTTCATCGAAAAAGCTCGTAGAGCTCAAATTGTGGAATGTGCGATTGAGACAATCGCAGAAGTAGGTTACACTCAAGCCTCTTTAGGGGAGATTGCAAAACGTGCGAAAATCAGTAAGGGGGTTATCTCTTATCACTTTGCAAATAAAGAGGAATTATTGGAGCAAATAGCTATCGAATACTATATAGCTTGGCAATCCTACATTGCTCCGCGAATAGAAGCTCAAAAATCTCCTAAAGAAATGCTTCGAGTGTATATTGAATCCAATCTTGCATTTGTAGTTGAAAATCGGCAGCATGTTTTCGCTGTTATAGAATTGGGTTCTAAAAAGATAACTGCTGATGGTAAACTCCAGTTTGCAGCAGACCATGATGAAGCTATTTTACTCCCAATTGAAAATATTCTCGCCCTAGGGGTGCATGAAGGGCTTTTTCGGGAATTTACCAAACCATCGGCAAGGGTGATGGCGTTAACAATTAGAAATGCCATTGACGGGTTTACTATGGAATTAATGAGAAAGCCTCATTTAGATGTTCAGGAATATACGAGAGAACTGGTTACAATCTTCGATATATCAACTAAAAAGTGATGTGTCACCAAGGGGGTTGCCAATGTTTTACTACGATGTACTTTGCAATAATTGTAAAAAAACATTCAGGGTATACGAAGGTTCACTAAAATATAAACAAGCTAAGGAAAGAAAGGTTAAGATTTTTTGTTGCGAAGATTGTGCTGATAAAATACGCATTGAAGCAATTTTGAATTTTATGCGCGGGATTAATCGTTTTTAATTTTTGATTTTCTCAACGATTATCGTCAAATATTGCACTAAAACGCCGCGGCAACAATTAAACCGAGCAACTCCCGTCTTTACGAATTTTTCTTAAGCTAACGGGGAACTTTAGTTCAATTCTATATGGGGCTGTGGCTTTAGAATCGTTGGGGTTGATATCGACTTTTTCATCAGGCACTACACAGAAAAAATTGACGAGAACGGAATTCAGTGTAGGGATATGATTCCACTACGCTAAAGGGAAACTTCGATTTTTGAAAACGAACCTTATCGAAAAGGATGCAAATCATGCCGATTAACTCTTTTGAAAATTATCCAATGAGCTGGAAGCCATCCATTGATAAAACGAATAAGCCGATTTATCGGGCGATCGCCAAACAACTGCAGCAGGATATTATAAACGGGGTTTTATTGCCCGGAACAAAGCTCCCCCCGCAGCGCGAACTGGCCGATTTCTTGGACTTAAATTTAAGTACCATTTCAAAAGCGTTTAAGATGTGCGAGTTGAAGGGTTTATTAAGCGCATCTGTCGGAAGCGGAACATTCGTATCGTACGATGCTTTATCGAATGCTTATTTGCTCGAAGATACGAAGCCGATGCATGTAATCGAAATGGGGGCGACGCTACCGGACAAAGCCTCCTACGAGCCGCTGCTTCTCCAGCTGAAAAGCATGCTGCAGGAGACCGATTATGAAAATTGGTTCGGTTATGGCCGGGCAGGCGACAACAACTGGCAGAAGGACGCGGCTGTAAAGCTAATCCGAAGCTGCGGGTTTAAAGCGAGCGCTGAAAGCATTTTATTTGCCAATGGGGGACAGAACGCAATAGCCGCCACGCTTGCAAGCCTATGCAAGCCCGGAGACCGTATTGGAGCCGATCCTCATACATACCCGGGCTTAAAAACGGCAGCGGCAATGCTCAGCATTCAGATCGTACCGATTAAATCGGAGAACGGTCAAATGAGTCCGACTGCCTTCGAATACGTGTGCAAGAATGAAAACATTAAAGGCATCTACTTGATCCCGGATTACCATAACCCGACAGCCAGCATAATGACGGTTGAGAATCGAAAAAGAATTGCGGCGGCTGCCAAGACGTACAATCAATTCATCATCGAGGATTCGGCATATAGCCTCCTGAACGAACAACCGCTTCCAGCCGTCGCCTCTTTCGCTCCCGAGCAGACCATCTACATTGCCAGCTTATCCAAAGCGATCGCGCCGGGGCTGCGGTTGGCCTATGTAGCCGTTCCGAATCGATTCAAAGAGCCCATTTCGAAGGCGCTATATAATTTGAATGTTTCGGTCTCGCCGTTATTTACGGAGCTGGCTGCGCGTACGATCGTCTCGAATCAGTATGAGGTCTTAATTAAGAATCATCGAGAACAAGCCAAGCGTAGAAACGAAATTGTAAACAGATACTTGGATGATTTTACATGTTATGGAATTGAGACAGGCATCTTCCGTTGGCTGCAGCTGCCAGGCAACATTACAGGTGCTGAATTCGAGGCGTTAGCGGCACGGCGGGGCGTACAGGTTTATGCGGCTGAGCGTTTTGTCGTGGGGAATAGCTCGCCGGAGAGGGCGGTAAGGATCGCCGTCAGTGCGCCGGAGAATCTTGAACAGCTCGAGGAAGGATTAACGATCCTGAAAGATTTGCTAGACGAGCTTATGTAATATTGTTCGCCATACAATTATAATATTGTATGGCTTTTTTGTGCATGTTATGATGGGGCAAATCTTGTTGAAGGGTTGCTAGCGGCCCTTGCCATAGGAAAGAGGAAATCATATGAAACATCCTGTCGTTATCATTGGAGCTGGCATAAGCGGCTTACGTGCTGCTTCCTTACTTACTGCGCAAGGCATTTCATGCAGAGTTCTAGAGGCTAGAGATCGCATAGGCGGCCGGGTCTTGACCGTTTCTGACGTTAACAGACCGGATCTAGGCAGCTTCGATCTCGGCCCGACATGGTACTGGCCGCAGTACGAGAGCGTGATCACCAATCTGGTTAAAGAATTGAACTTGGAAACATACGTCCAGCACACCGTAGGGGCCATGCTAATGGAACGGTCCCAACACGAACCGCCAGAGCGATATATCGTTCCTGAAAATGCCGATTCCAGGTCGGTTCGATTCAAGGGAGGCGCACAGACGCTTATAGATGCAGTAGCAGCAACGATTCCGTCCGGAACAATCGCGTTAAAAACAAGGGTGACTGCCATTCGGCTGGACCAGGCCGGCGTCATCTCGATTGAAGCAGAAGCAGCAGGCGCGAAGAAAGAACAGATACCGGCCAGCGCCGTAATCCTTGCGTTGCCACCGCGAATCGCGGCGAGACGCATAACATTCTCGCCTTCTCTTCCTCCCAATCTAATAACGGGTCTTATCAACAAACCGACTTGGATGGCAGGGCAGGCCAAGGCCATCGCCATTTACGACAGTCCTTTCTGGAGAGAATCAGGACTCTCGGGCTTCGTATCGAGCCGGATCGGACCTTTGCAGGAAATCCATGACGCTTCACCCGATACAGGCTCTGGAGCGTTATTCGGTTTCTTCGGCCTACCCGCAGCCATGCGCCATGAACTTGAGCAGAATCGAATAAAACAATTGGTCATCGACCAATTGGCTAGACTCTTCGGGCCATTGGCGGAGCAAGTCAATTCCTTTCTATACAAGGATTGGTCCGATGATGCCGAAACAGCTGTAGAGGAAGACCTTGAACCGCTTAGATATCACCCGCTGTACGGACGACTGCCGGTAACTGGAGTATGGGGGAAGAGCATCTTTTTTTCGGGTACGGAGACGAATTCGCCATTCGGCGGGCATCTCGAAGGCGCGCTCCGTTCAGCCGAACAGGCGGTTATGGAGCTCAAAGGAGGACTTATTCGATGAAAAGGATGAAGGCTATTCAAATTCCGGCCAAAGGGGAACCGATGAAGTTTGTGGAGATTCCAGTGCCATGGCCGAGAGAAAGGCAGGTCCTGCTCCGCGTAGAAGCGTGCGGAATATGCAACGGAGACTCGGCAGCCATAAGAGGGGGTTCACCGTCGTATCCTCGCATTCCCGGTCATGAGGTGATCGGTATCGTTGCGGAGCTCGGCGCCGGTTCGACGAAATGGACGATCGGGGATCGCGTCGGCATCGGTTGGCATGGAGGGGACAAGCATGTAACAGGCTTGACCATAGACGGAGGGTATGCGGAATACATGGTGGCTTATGAAGATAGTTTGTGCAGCATTCCGGATAAATTGTCCGCATTAGAAGCGGCTCCACTTATGTGCGCTGGCGAAACAACGTTTAGCGCGCTAAGGAATAGCAAGGCTCGGGCTGGCGATCTCGTAGCCATTCAAGGCATTGGAGGACTTGGTCACCTGGCAGTTCAATATGCCCAAAAAGCAGGATTCCGCACGGTAGCGATTTCGCGGGGAACCGACAAGGAAAAAAAGATCCTTCAGCTTGGAGCGCATCATTATATTGACTCGGAAAGTCAAGACCCGGCTAAGGCGCTGCAGGAATTGGGCGGAGCCAAAGTTATCCTGGCCACTGCTCCGAACGCCAAGTCGATTTCTAAGTTAATTGGCGGTCTAGCTCCAGACAGCGAGCTTATTATTGTAGCAGGTGCCGGTGAAAAGCTAGAGTTGTCGGCAAGAGATTTCCTGAAGGGACCGAATACGGTCAGAGGGTCGTTTACCGGACATTCGAAGGAAATACAAGAAGCCCTTAACTTCAGCATGCTCACTCATGTAAGGCCATTGATTGAAGTTTTTCCGTTAGAACGAGCAAGCGAAGCCTATGAAAAAATGATGGCAGCATCTACACGGTTTCGAGCTGTTCTCCAAATTTATAAACACAACGAATAGTACCGACTGGGGGAGAACGTCGATGCAAACGGCATTGAGCAAAGAAAAAATAGCAGGCAGGGGAGAGTCACTTAGCATCTATATTGAATCCCCTGAAAAACAACATAAGTTATATAGAAGAACGATGGCCATCGTAATCGCTTCACAAGTTTTTGGCGGGGCGGGATTGGCTGCGGGGATTACGGTGGGGGCCCTGCTCGCTCAGGACATGCTCGGAACGGATAGCTATGCCGGAGTTCCGGCGGCGTTGTTTACTTTAGGTTCTGCCGCCGCGGCGTTGATCGTTGGCCGCCTGTCCCAACGATTGGGGCGTCGTGTGGGACTCGCCGCGGGTTTCTTGACAGGCGGACTCGGCGCAGCAGGAGTCGTCCTTGCAGCCGTTCTTAACCAAGTAGCGCTGCTTTTTGTGTCGCTGCTGGTTTATGGTGCAGGTACGGCTACCAACTTACAGGCAAGATACGCCGGAACGGATATAGCGCCCCCGACAAAGCGGGCCAAAGCGATCAGCGCTGCTATGATGTTTACGACTTTTGGAGCAGTTGCCGGCCCTAACCTTGTGAATATTACCGGGAGTGTCGCAACTTCTATAGGCGCTCCTGCATTGTCTGGTCCATTCATGCTGGCAACGGTCGCTTATCTTTTAGCAGGCTTGGTCCTGCTTATTTTCTTACGGCCCGATCCTCTAATCGTGGCTAAAGCCATTGCAGAAGCACAACAATTAAAAGACAGCCAAGACAGCACGAAACCATTGCACGCACTGGAAGCCGGCATCAATAAACGGGGGATCATAGTCGGGGCTTCGGTAATGGTGTTAACCCAAATCGTCATGATCGCCATCATGACGATGACTCCTGTGCACATGAAACATCACGAACACGGACTAGGGGAGGTCGGTCTCGTGATCGGCATCCATGTTGCAGCCATGTATCTGCCTTCGCTGCTTACCGGTTATCTTGTAGATAAGTACGGACGAATGCCAATGTCCTATGCTTCCGGCGTAACCTTGCTTTTGGCTGGCTTACTAGCAGCCTTTGCGCCAGGCGACTCCATGGTGCTGCTCATTCTTGCGCTTGCACTCCTTGGTTTGGGTTGGAACTTCGGCTTAATTAGCGGAACAGCAGCGATCGTCGATGCCACTTCTCCGCAAATACGTGCAAAGACGCAAGGAACCGTAGATGTTCTGATCGCACTTGCCGGGGCATCAGGAGGAGCTTTGTCCGGAATGGTGGTAGCTCAGTCAAACTATTCGACCCTTTCCCTGGCCGGGGGAGTTCTTTCCTTGCTTCTTATACCGGTTGTCCTGTGGTCTCGGAAAAATTCGCAGGATGGGTTGCCTAAAGCTTCTAAATAAGTTTGATCGTTCTCTTATGAAACTAATCGTGATTGATTCTAATGATAAGCAAGTTTGATTGATGATGTTCTACTGTTGAGGTAACGGCGAACGATAATTGAATTATGACGGATCTGGATAAAATCGTTGTGTAACAAACTAATTGATGTTAAAATCACCCTAATACCAATATATTCCTATTAAAGGCACTGATGAGAGAGAGTACTTGGACATAATCTTTTCCAGAGAGCCCCTGTTCGCTGAAAGGGGGTAAAGATTAGCTCAATGAAAATGGTCTCTGAGCTGCACTTCGAAACCGCATGGGAGTAGGATGTGACGGGCGCACCCGTTATAGCGCTAGGGTATAAACTGCTTTTTGAAAGTCGTACCCGAAAAAAGATCGATGCAAAGCATTGATGAACTTGGGTGGTAACACGGAGTCTAACTCTCGTCCCTTTATGGGGACGGGATTTTTTTATTCTCAATTTTATAAGGGAGGTTAATGAAATGGAACGAAAAAACACCTTTAATGAAATTGCAAACGAATATGAAAAGTACAGACCACCTTATCCAGAACAACTTTTTAAAGATATTTTGGAGTTCGCAGAATTAAAAGCAAATAATGTGATACTTGAAATTGGCTGCGGGACTGGTCAAGCAACTACAGGGTTTGTTAATTTGGGGTATTCCAATATTACCGCCATTGAGTTAGGCGAGAATCTGGCTGAACTTACCAGGCAAAAATTTAGAAATAAACAAGGTGTCAAAATAATAAATTCCCAGTTTGAGACCTGGAATCATGAAAACGAAAAATTCAATTTGGCGATTTCGGGTACAGCGTTTCATTTCGTTCAGCCCCAAGAATTTGGATATAGAAAAGTTTTCGATCTGCTTAGAGATCAAGGAACAATCGGCTTTTTTTGGACTGTTCATGTTCCTACATACATTGAGCCTTACAATGAGATTCGTGAAATTTACAGAAAGTATGCTCCGCAACTCGATGATTCTCAAAACCCGTCGCTGGAACAGATTATTGAGGACAGGTCAAAATTAACATTAATGGACGGACTGTTTAAGGATCTGGAAGTTAAGCAGTATACTTGGGATCACCGCTTTACAGCCAGTGAGTATATTTCCTTGCTAAATACGAATTCTCGGCATAGGCTAGTTCCAGAAGACGTTCGTAATAAATTATTTGGTGGGATTAGAGAAATTATTGAACGATATGGGGGCAACCTTGTAAAGCCACAAGCAGTTGTGTTGTTCCTTGCAAAGAAGAGACCTTGATGAGGTATCGTTAAGCTTTCAGGAGACGCTAGCTCAATCAATCATGCAGACCGGTTAAAGCCAAGCAACTGGCTGTTTAACGCAACAAACCCATTAGTATTTGCGTATTAAGGATGTGTGGTAAAATATGGTGGTTATGAGTCAGAACCTTTTAGGGAGTGAACAAAGAAAATGGACTACTCTAGAGGCTTAAAATTATTGATTGGTGCTGTGGTTTTCGTTTCTGTCGGAGTGGGTGGTGCAGTAGCATACCAGAATGTATATGCAAAAAGTGCAACTACTCAAAGTAGCGTTAGTCCGCAAACCTATTCTCTAAATGAAAGTGGACAGACATATGGTTCTGCTGGAGATACCATTCCCGAAATGCTACCTGATTTAATTCATGGAGGAAGTGTGGATGGCCTTGCAGGATATGTGTTGAAAAGCGATTATTTAAAAGGTGGAACTGATGTCCCTCTATATGATGTAGAGGGGAAAACCATAATTGGCTCCATTCATATTGCCGGCGCTAAGAGTTTAGACTTCTATCCTGAAAATGAAAATGGACAGACTTACGGTTCTGACGCAGATGCTACTTCCGAAGAAACGAGACCTGATTTAATCCGTGCTATAGGTGAGGATGGCATTGAGGGATATGTGTTGAAAAAAGACTTGGACGGTGAGCTACCCAAAAAACCCGAGGAAGCCATTGCGAAACAGAACAGTAGATCACCAGGAGGGCGCGATATTCCGCTGTATGACGTTGATGGTGAAACAGTAATTGGTGTGTTTCATGTTGGATGAAAATAAAAAAGTATATTAAGTATGTTCAAGGTTAAGCTAACGGTGAACACTAAATAAACGATTAGGGGAGCAGCTTGCCACGGCAGTTGCCCCTTCTTTTATTAGGCTAGGCAGGATAGCATGGAGATATTAGAATTGGTTGAACTATAAACCGCCAAATATAGCTGTTATATGTAAAGCGAAAGGATAATGATTTTGATAAAACTTTTGAACCTCTTAAAAAAACACAGGTATAAGATGGTCAGTATCTATGTAAGCAAGCACGATGTCTTGTATATGATTCCAACAGGATCGTCAAAAAAAATAGGAGGAGCAGTTGAAATTAACATTGTAAATGATCTGAAGTCTCCATACACAAGTAATGCTCTTGAAGAGTTGTTACTATTAACGTTTAATCAATGTTACACCAGAAATCCAGATGAATTATTAAATACTACGCCAATTGAGCAATATTTATATATTAAAGGATGGTCTAATGCTGTTCGAAATATGAAGCTTATCAGTTGTTCTTGGGATGATGATATAGGTTATGAGATTACACCGACCGACAAAATCCCCTACAAAGGGTATCAGCATCAAAAAGGGATTGTATTAGGCAAAAAAAGTTAACCCTGGTGATTTAGCGGAGGCTGTGAAAATAGCGATTAAAAAATCAAGGATTTAACGAAATTTATTACGCTAACGGGAGACTTTAGTTTAAAGGTTCTTAAACGAAATATAAAAAATACCGCGAATCCAGTAATATCAAGGGCTCGCGGGGATTCTCGAATTTTTCAAAAAACATTCTTATATAACGTAATGGCGTCCCAGGAGGACGCCATACTGTCCTTACTGTTTGTTATTTAATAATCGTGGAACGCGAACAGTCCTTAGAAAAAGATCTTCCGATCCCGCTCCTCCTTCAAAATTTACACAGCTTCTCTAAAGCGTAGCGAATGAACAATTTCGCGTTCCCGTAAAAATTTAAGGCTGTCTTGCAAACAGCTAATGGCGGCTGGGCTTGGTGCTCACTACGCGGCGCACGACAGCGCACTGTTCTACACCAACGCTGCGGGCGTACCATGGACGGCATCCTATATTCAGGCTAAAGGCGATCCCATTGCGGACCTCTATGAGGACATTGCTGCCGAGGAAAAAGCCAGGGCCACCTATCAGTGGCTGATCGACTTGACGGATGACGTAGACTGCTCCGGAGTCGCATCCTTTGTCAGCTTATAGATCATCGTCGCAATCATTTCCAAGTGGGCGAATTCCTCGGTACCTCTAAGATATCAGTGATAGTATTCCGTGGAGTTTCACCCTAATATTAAACTAACTGGCAGTATAGCGTGACGGATTTGCCATTTGGTTGGAAGCGATAAATTTATTATTTGGTACATTTTATAAGATTAGTAAGGATGGTACAATATCCTAAGTACATACAATTATTACGGGATGAGGGGTTAGGTTATGTTGCGTATCTGTTGAAATTAATGGAAGCGTGAGACGAAGACCGTTTAAATATTCAGGGGGAATAATTTATGGAAATTAAAGACGCTGGGTTTAGTTGTAAATATCTGTTGTTTGGCTTCGATTCACCTTTTGTTCATGGAGGACTAAACGATTTCTTAATCGGGTTTAATACATCTGAAGAGTTCGAGGAACGTTTCGTGGATTCAGAAGATGAGTCTCCAGTGACCGGCTTCGATAACTATCAAATCCTTTGTACTCAATTCTCAAAAACTGTTTACTTTTCATCAGAATTATCTTTACTTGACTGGGTTCAAAATAGATTTGAATTGGAATGAGAATATCATAGAAGCGTATCAAGGAAGTTTCGGTGATTATTTTGACCTGGAGTTGGAACAAACCTGATTGGAGTTTTGTATGATACTTTCAATAAAGGTAACTAGAGTCTTATTGTTTGTAATTATGGTATTGTTATTTGTCTCATCAATGCCCATCTTTGCAGGAATAACTTTGCTTTTAATTTTGGGGCTTTCGAATCTTCTTAAAAAGATTAGAAATCCTAACGGAGAACGATAGCACCACAACTTAACGGCAGCCGGCCACTCGATCGGTTGCTGTTGTTCGTTGAAGTAAACGGCAGTTTAGCGGAACCAAAACCTGTAAATTTCAGTATATGCATAATAGAACTAAATCAGTTGTGAAAGGAGTCAGTTGGGTAATGAATGAAACGATAGCAAGAATCATATCTCAGTGTGAAAAGCTTTCTGAAGATGAGATGAACATGGTAACCGATGGACTATCAAGAGGTTTTGATAGGCGAATTCAAAATTTAATCCTAGAACTCACAACATTTAGTCACGATGAATTAGTTATTACTAGTAATGTAATAAGTGGACTAATTCTTACTAAAGAGAATGTACCTGACATGATAGAAGCGCATGAACAATTTAAGGGCACTGCTCTTCCCAACACAATTACCTTTGGTCGGATAATAAAAGATTAAGCTAACGGGGAACGATAGCGTCAAGATACCTTCGGCAGCCGGCCACACGACGGGTGCCGTTACTTGTTGAAGTAACGGGCAGCAGTTCAACAATTGATATAATCCATATAGGATGAGCAAAGGACCATTTTATATAAATAGCGAGGTTTTCAAGAATGAAAAAATCGAAATTAGAATTCAAACTTTACAAGAGACGGCTATCCAGGATCTTTAACTTTTGCAGATTTTATAGTAGACGGACAATCATTATACGATTTATATGCAGAGGAATTTGATTTTGTATCTTGTTTAGGGTAGGGCAGTGAGGAATTTCAAAATGAACAAATCTCAAGGTTAATTTTAATGAGGAAAACCAGATTTTCCAAATGGAAAGAATTCAATATATATTTGTCCTGCCTGTGCTGATTTGGGATGCGGAGCAGTATCAATATTTATTAAAAAGACAAAAGATATAATAACTTGGACTAATTATGCAAAGGGCTGCCTTCATTTTAGGGCACCCTCTTTTCAGTCCTAACCTCACTCAAATCACCGATAACAACAATGTGCGCATAATCCTCGGTACCTCTAGGATATCAGTGATAGTATACCTGGAGTTTCACCCTGATATTAAACTAACGGGGAGTATAGTTATAACGAAACTCTCCCCAAAATAAGGGATTACATTTGATATAATCTTCTAAGCAGTTGGAAAACGGCTGTTGTTTTCATAGATGGGTATCTATGTCGTTCTAAATGATGACGAATATGTCCAGGATATTACGAGCTGCCTTATCGACTATGAAGAAGATGGAGGAATTAATGAATATTAAACTTGAAAAGGTGATTTATGTCTTAAACCAACGGTTCAAGAAGGATATCATCTCGGCCGACTTCCAAATTATACCTCTTCAGGGTGGAACCGTGGGGAACGTGTACCTGGTATCGGGGACCGCCGAAACCGCAGAAGGTGAAATATTGCCTTACCATATTGTACTGAAGATCCAAAAGAAATGGGAGCGATACGGTGATCCCGGTTCATGGCGTCGGGAATATGATCTGTATTCGTCTGACTTGGGAGCGGCTTTCTCGGAAGCCCTCCGCTGGCCGACATGTTATTATGCCGAGTTCAATGCCGAAGTTAATGAATACCAGCTGTGGCTGGAATATATCGATGGTGTAACCGGATTAGACTTGACTAGTGAAATGTATGAAAAGGCCGCGAGGGAGTTAGGGCGCTTTCAAGGCAAGCTGTATGCTCTGCAACCCGCCGTGCTGCGAAGCCTGACCAACCTGAGTCAAGAGGATCTCATGAAGAATACTTATTTGCATTACCGGTCATGGCCGGTCGTCTACGATTATATACGATCAGAGGACTGCGAATTGCCTCTGCACGTACGGCAAATGCTCATCGACATCGATGAGCAGGCAGACGAGATATTCCACCGTATTGAAAAATTGCCCCTCGTTTTATGTCACAGGGATTTCTGGGTAACCAACCTTATCTATGCTGATGGGAATATCGCGCTCATCGATTGGGATACCAGCGGATGGGGCTATCTGGGCGAGGATCTCGCAAGTCTGATCGCGGATGAACCGGATATCGATCACATGATCGAACACTATCAGCGATGCATCCCTGCATATTACAAAGGTTTTTCGGAGTATTCGGATGTATCCCGAATCGCCGACCATTGTGTGTATGAGATCATGCTTCTTGTATTCGGATATAGGCTTGTGGAGGGGTATCTCCACACTGAGGCTGATGACGAGAAGAGGAAGCATGTCCAAACTCTCCAAAAAATCTATGAAATGAAGACCATACCCTTAATCGTCACATCTGGTTAAATAACCTTAACTAACGTATTTAGATTGGGATACTTTTTAGATGAGTGTCCATGTGTATAAAATGTATATAATAAATCTTAAACCCATGATATTCTTATGCATTCTCTGCAAAATCTCTAAACAACAAAATTCCCCGTGAACCCAGTAATATCAAGGGATCGCGGGGTTTTCTCTATTTATCAAATTCATTCATATGCAACATAATGGCGTCCCAGGAGGACGCCATACTGTCCTTACTGTTTGTTATTTATTAATCGTGGAACACGAATAGTAGGTTGCCTTAGAAAAAGATCTTCCGATCCCGTTCCTCCTTCAAAATTTCCACAGCTTCTCTAAAACGTAACGAATGAACAATTTCGCGTTCCCGTAAAAATTTGAGGCTGTCCTGCAAGTCTACGTCATCCGTCAAGTCGATCAGCCACTGATAGGTGGCCCTGGCTTTTTCCTCGGCAGCAATGTCCTCATAGAGGTCCGCAATGGGATCGCCTTTAGCCTGAATATAGGATGCCGTCCATGGTACTCCCGCAGCGTTGGTGTAGAACAGTGCGCTGTCGTGCGCCGCGTAGTGAGCGCCAAGCCCAGCCGCCTTTAGCTGCTCCGGAGTCGCATCTTTTGTCAGCTTATAGATCATCGTCGCAATCATTTCCAAGTGGGCGAATTCTTCTGTCCCGATATCCGTCAGAAGTCCAATCACTTTGTCAGGTATCGTGTAACGCTGGTTCAAGTAACGCAACGCTGCAGCAAGCTCGCCATCGGCACCGCCATATTGCTCCATCAGAAATTTGGCCATAAGCGGATCGCATTTGCTCACTCTTACGGGATATTGAAGTTTCTTCTCATAGGCCCACATCGGTTGACTTCTCCTCGCTTTCCCATTGGACTTCTAACTCGTTTGCAGCCGGCATGCGAGTTCTGGCATTTCCCTGCTATCAGACTATCCTCGTCCATGCTCCGCGCGGCTCTACACTTGCCAAGGCCATGGAGCCTCTTTCCATTGCCACGGGGTTTTGGACATGCTGTGACCGAAGTTCATGAGTGGTCCGTATGCCGCTTCGTATTGTGCGGCTATTCGTTTGCGAAGCTCCGCATATTGGTTGAATTGGGCGATTGCAGCTTCGTCCCCGGGATGCGTATCAAGGTACAGATTTAATTCGACCAATACGAAGTCGACCGCCTGCAGATCGTGCAACAGCTTGTAATAGGCTTCATCAAGCATTGTCTCAGCCATTTACATATCGCCTCCCGTTACCCGCGTAGGAGAAGAAGGATCTGGATATGGGGCAAATAAGGCCGGCCATAACGTCCCGTGCTTCAAAGCATCGTAGGCGGAGAATTGGGGCAGATTGGGGGGCTGAAAAGTAATAAATAATTGCGGCGGCACATTGTAGCTCTTTTCTCTGATTGGAGGACAGGGATCATGTGGTCCGACAAATGGGCGATAGGTTCGGAATTGATCGCTCGCATTCATAGCTATGCTCCTTTCCAAATCGTTCCTTGCCCAACTATATGACGGATAGCTTGGGCGTTATGCAAAGTGAAGCAAGTTCTTATTCTGACTAGAAAACTAGCATTTCGAATAGAAAAAAACGAGATTAGCAGGAATTACCTCGCTTACCGTCGAAACTTGCAGAGACATATTTGCGAAAACGGGGGAGATTGAGCGTTGAAACTGAGAAATGCATTATTGGGTGGCGCTGCAGCCATTCTGTTGTTGTCGGGTGCGGAAAATGTCGCATTTGCCTCTACTGTCAAGGCTGGTTCAACACTAAATGCAAGTCAGGTTGGCGGGAAACAGGCTAAGGTTGCACATATCATCGCTGTAACAAACCTGCGCAAGGGGCCGGGAATGGATTACAAAATCGTGGCTAAGGCGCAGCCTGGAGACAGCTTTGCCATAGAAGGCAGCGATGGCGACTGGTATAAGGTGGGACTTCCCGGAGGAGGAAAAGCCTACATCGCGAATTGGGTCGTGGAGACGGATGCGGAGGAGCAAGTCGCAATCGAGGGACCCGGTGAAGGGCAACAAACCGACAACGGTCCGAAGGCGACTGTGATTCAAATCCTGGGAGTCACCAATTTGCGAAGCGGGCCCGGGATGGATTACAGCGTCGTCGCCAAAGCGCAAAGCGGCGAAACGTTCCGAATCGATGGCTCGGAAGGCGAATGGTATCGCATCGTTTTGACGAACGGCAGACAAGCGTATGTTGCCAAGTGGGTAGTTCAAACGGAGGAAGTGCCGGATAGCGACAGCAGGGTATATATCTACCATACTCATAATCGCGAATCATGGAAAAACGTTGCACGCAGCACCGCCGGCGGCGCGTACGATGACAAAGAAGTAAATATTACGCTGGTCGGCAAACATATGGCTTCCACCCTGAAGCAGAGAGGCATTCCAACCATCTCGGAGAATGCGGATATTGCCGCAAGGTTAACGGAGCAAAAGCTGAACTATTCGCAATCATACGCGGAATCAGGCAAAGCTGTAGCTAATGCGATCAGCTCCCATGCTTCCTTGTCTTATTTTCTGGATATCCATCGGGATGCGGATTTGCCTCGCAGCACAACAGCCGTAACGATCGGTAAGAAGACATACGCTCGCGTTATGTTTGTGATTGGCATGGCCAATCCCAACTACAAGGAAAACAAAAAGCTTGCGGATGCTTTACACACATTGCTGAATAAAAAATATCCCGGCCTGTCCAGGGGAGTGTTGCTCAAAGGCTCGAGCAACGGCAATGGCGAATACAACCAGTCGGTATCGAGCGGCAGCCTGCTTCTTGAATTCGGAGGCGTCAATAATACGCTTCAGGAAAATTTGAGCACGGCCGAAGCGTTTGCAGATGTGTTTGCGGACTATTTAAAGCAGAAGAAATAAGTTGATTTGAAGTTCGGACAAGCGGGGAAACGGAACTGCATGATGAAGCGAGGAAATCCTTACGTAAAGAGCGCAGTGCCTGGAAGCAGCCACTGAAACAAATTCGGGAGGACTTTCTTCCAAGGCTCGCCAAATATGAGCAGCAGAAAGGCTGCTCATATTTGGCGAGCGGAATTCATTATTTTGTTTTTCAGCATCCACCAGCGATTAAGTTGCTTTATACGCGATTGATTCTAACCTTCATCGGATGCGAGCTCTTACGACTCCAAGCAGCCACCATGGAGCTGGAAGCCGCTCTCAGAATATTCCCTTTCCTTTTAACCATGATTGGGCGTGGTCGATAAATTTGCGTGTTGCGGGTGAAGCATTCCTCAAAGAGGGGATAGCGATTCCGAGCATTCTATACAATCCGTCTTCCAACTCTATCGGCATGACGTTATGAGTCCATCCTTTTATGATCATTTCAGAAATGATGCTTATCCCCAGTCCGTTCTCAACCATAGCGATGATCGCATGATCATTGCCTGCTTGGAATTGAACGTGCGGCTTGCAAGAGTGTAATTGTAATATGCGCCTAACGTCTTGGTCGCAGCCATAAGTTGGCATAATAAACATTTCTTTTTCAATTTGATCATAGCGTATGCACGATTGTTGGCTTAAAGGATGTTCTCTGGAAACGATGCATAGCATGCGATCCTTTTCCAAGGGAATCGTCTCGAAGCTTTCCGTGGAAGGCAATGACAAAAATCCAAAGTCGATTTCACCATTTTTAATCCACACTTCAATTTCATGATAATTGCCTTGTACCAGCTTTATATCGATTGATGGATGATCGTTCAGAAATTGTTTCATCATACCGGGTAACCAATGAATCGCAACGCTTGAAAATGTTCCGATCCGAATGGTGCCCACTTCTAAGCCGTTAATGGCTGCTACTTCTTGCTTTAAATGCTCATTACCCGACAAAATTTCGTGAACATGTTTCAAGATGCGTTCACCGTTTACGGTCAAACGGACTCCCATTCGATTTCGTACCAGAAGCAAAAAACCGAATTCATCTTCAAGGCTCGCTATTGCATGACTTACTGCCGATTGCGTGAGTCCCAAGGATTCTGCTGCACTGGTCAAAGAACCAACCTCGACAACCTTTCGGAAAATTTCATACTTGACGATACTCAATCCAAATTACCTCCATTAAACATTAATTTTTTTCATACATATGATGATAAATATTCATTTTACTAATTTATCTTTTAAGCTATATACTAATAAAAAAGTGAATGGCAGTCTATAATACTCATTAGCTTTTTTAGAAGGGGGAAATAATGAAACCGCAAAAAGCCGATTTTTTGATCCTAATCGTTACGATGTGCTGGGGTTCGTCCTATCTTTTTATGAAGATCGGCTTGGATTCGCTGTCCGCCTTCAATATAGTTGCTCTTCGCTATGGGCTGGCGTTCATAATCTGTCTTCCCATACTGGTCATAAGGTTCCGATCTATCAATTTGAAATCGGTGATATTCTCGTTTGGGCTCGGTTTTCTTCTGTTTGCCGTGTCGGCTTCTATTATTTTTGGCTTAAAAAACACGACCGCATCCAAAGCCGGATTTCTCGCCAGTTTAACCGTTATCTTCGTGCCCTTATTGTCTGCCCTAATAATAAAGAAGAAACCGGAATTGAACGTGATAGCGGGGGTTTTTGCATCTATCGTCGGAATCGGTTTACTTACGTTGAACGATCGTATGAGCATCATGCCCGGCGATTTCTTGTGTATGCTGGCCGCGCTACTGTATGCCTTTCATATTTTGTTAACAGGATCGGCAGCGAAGGTTGCCGACGTTATTAACCTGGGTATATTACAACTTGGTTTTGCAGGAGGCTTTGGACTATTGTTCGCTTTCATATTTGAGGTGCCGAAGCTTCCATCTTCCTATGAGAGTTGGAAAGCCGTATTGGTACTAAGCGTCGTTTGCAGCGCATTCGCGTATATAACTCAGACGATCGCGCAAAAATATACGACGCCAACGCATACGGGCCTCATTTTTTCCTTGGAACCTGTATTTGCGGCTGTATTCGCTTATTTAAGCGCGCATGAACTTTTGCCGATAAAAGGTTATGTCGGAGCAGCATTCATTCTACTGGGAGTTATGATCGCGGAAATAAAACGGTTGAATACTTCATCGATATAGAGGTGTTTAATGTTTGAAGTGATCTTAAAGGCAACTTTGGCGTGGAATGCGGCAACTATGTTGGCGAAATCGAAAGAAAAAACTTGGAACAGATAACACCTCAGCGGAGTATTTCACTAACAAACCAATTCGATGAAAATGTTAAGATGATGAGAGATGCCATCGGACACAGTTCTGACGTCATTATGAAGCTGAAAGACGATGGGGATGATCAATTTCGCGGGATGCATGTAGAATTAAAAGTTAATGTGAAAATACTTGAATATGGTACAAAAGGAACAAAGAATTAATTCCGTTGTTAACGCTGAACCTTCCGGTATTCTGCTGAAACATATCGAAACGAAATAATGTCTTGTAACAAATACATTGAAAATTAGAAGCCGCTGATTATGCGGCTTTTTATATTTATGTTATCAAGGGGCTTGTGAACGGCCCCTTTTGTATGTATTTATTTATGGATAGCCTAACAATATGGCTGGCTACTCCGTTTAACAACTCAGGTGTCTGTAAGCTCGAATTCGATATAGCTTTGTTCATAAAATGTTCAGTTTCATGCTATAGAATTACGTATTATCAAGGAATTATGGAATAGCGGAAATCCGGCAACACTACAAATGTCGAACAATAATGATTGTTCGACATTGAATGAGTCGATATACCTATTTATTTATCCATTATAAACCAACTCTTTAGTCATAACAATACATTTTTCATCATATTTTGCATGCTTTCTGCAACAAAATCTGTCGCGCTTTTTTTCATCAGGTCCACAGTATGCAAATATCGTTGCGTCGTGTTGATTTGTGCATGGCCAAGCGTTTGCTGAACTTGTTGGAGCGAGGCGCCGTTCAGGAGCGCCAAAGTTGCGTTCGTATGTCTAAACCAATGCGGCGTCACTTTTTTTGCAATACCACATTCTCGGCAGGTTTGATGGACAATCCGTTCTACTTGGCGGCTTGTAATAGCAAATACCCGATTGTTGCGCTCCCTGCTCACGTTACTGGTCCGCAGGCATAGTCGAATGGCAGGGTCGTTATGCAATTTCCATAGTGCCTCCGGTATCTTTACTTGCCTCGTTTTTCCGCCCTTTCCATTAACTATCGTCAACCATGCGTTGCTTTCCGTAATATCAGTATGAAAATCGCTCCATTTCATCTGCACCAGCTCCGAAACGCGCAATCCCAATATGACCATATACAAAACCATCATCCATTCCCTCGTGTTCTTGCGGCTTAAATACGACAACAAATTCATTAGTTCTCGCTGGGTCAAAAAATGGTTCTCGCTCGTCACTTGAACTTTCGGCAAACGAATGCAAGAAGCAGGATTATGTTCGAATATCCCTATGTTGACGTTGCTCCCCCACTTGTAGAACGAGCGCAGAGGAGAAATCAAGGTAGCGATAGCAGAAGCCGTCAGAGGCTTATTCGCAGTGGTGCCGTGCTGCAAGACTGTCTTGTACCGTTCCAAATCATGCCAGGTTACCTCGGCAAATGACTTTGCACCAATGAACGTTCGGAAATTGTTAAGCGCTCTCTCGTAGTTGCGGATCGTATTGGGTCGGTGATAACCAGCTAGAAAGCTTTGAACGATAAGCTCTTCGCTCATTAAGGGAGCATCTCTTGAAACCCGATGTTTTTTGGTTACAGTATTCATGACATTCCATTCTCCTCTCGGCTTGACTTCGAACAATCATTATTGTTCGACCTTCTATGTTCAAGCGATCATGCCGCTATGTACACAGGAACAGGATGTGATCATATTTTGGCGGATCCAATACCAACCGAGCTGTTTGCCTTGGCCATGCGTCAGGACGCCGTTACGTTCGCACATGGCATGCGCGTAGGAATGCATGCCAGGGAAATGGCCAAAGCGCTGGGGATGTCCAAAGAAGAGGAAAATCATTTCACGATGGCGTGTTGCTTACACGATATCGGAAAAGTGCTTCTCCCGCACGAACTGCTTGCGAAGAAGCTACCTCTCGAAGCGGACGAGATGGCGCTCATTCGAGAGCATCCCGTATTAGGCGCCGAGTTGTTGACAAGTGTATTAGGTAGTCGTGCTCCTTATTTACTTACCATTGTTCGGTCTCATCACGAACGTTGGGATGGAACCGGTTATCCGGATGGTTTATATGGCACGGCAATTCCAAAATGGGCGCGAATGTGCGCGGTACTTGACTCCTATGACGCGATGACCTGGCAACGTTCTTATAACCGCGTGAAGACGGACGCCCAAGCTCGAGACGAGCTATGGAGACAACGCGGAAGGCAATTCGACAGCTACTTCGTCGAACTTTTCCTGGATATGTCGCCAAGCTCCATTACTACGACATAGCAATACAGAACAACGATTTGAAAAGGCGGGATAGGAATGAAATCAACTACTGCTTACGCACTTCAACCGGGACAAACGCTTGCCGTTCCGGTATTAAATCAAAACGGCATTATTATGTTAGGCGCAGGCACCCGGTTAACAGAGAAATATATCGAACGGCTGCTCCACATGAAAATCAAGGAAGTTTACGTCGAGGAAGATGTCTCTGCACAAGTCGAGATTGAAAAATCGAACCTCTTGAACTCGGCTCTAATTCCATACGATCAGCATATGCACGAACAAAGTCGGCTCGACTCCAAGGCTTTCGTGGAGGAGTCGATGTCGGAGCTGAAAACCAATTCGACATTACGCAGGAGGGTGTCCGTGCCCGTTCTTGGCGATCGATTTTTTCGCATCTATCAAAGCATCATTGGTGAGTTGGCCAAAGTTGAGTTCATTAAGGACAGCCTGGCGTTAATGCATCGGAAAGATCCCTCACTGCTCGAACATGCACTAAACGTAGCGACGTTGTCTGCCATTATCGGATTCGCAAATAAATACAGCGAAAAGAGATTATACGAACTGACCGCCGCGGCATTGCTGTACGATATCGGAATGGTCAGTCTTCCCAAAGGGCTATTGACCAAAAGGGGCAAACTTACGGTTATAGAGAGAAAAAGAATCGAAAACCATACCATCGAAGGTTATCGAATGCTCATCAACCGGACCGATATTCCAGATACGGCGGCTATTTGCGCCTTGCAGCATCACGAACGTTACGACGGATCAGGGTATCCTTACCGGAGCAAATACCCCGATATCCATGAGTTTGCCGAGATCGTGGCGATCGCGGACATCTACGATGCACTGGTATCGGAGCGACACCATCGGCATTCCTACGCGCGCGGTAACGCCATTGAATATCTACTGGGATCCGGCAACAGATTGTTTAATCTATCTCTTGTTAAATTGTTCGTTGGCCACATATCCATCTATCCGATCGGCAGCAAAGTATTGCTCAACAGCGGCCAGGTGGCGGTCATTACATCTGTTGATTCCTCCTTTGTTCAACGTCCGATTGTAAGAATCATTCGAGAAAGCGATGGCAGCAGAGTCACCTCTCCTTACGAAATAGATTTGAAGGTTCAGCTTGAAATGGTGATCGTGAATGCAATCGTGTGAAGATGACAGATAACAGGTAACGACAAAAGACCGTTCCGAAATGGAACGGTCGTTTTCTCAAGCTGTCATTAATCTCGTTGATGAATCCGGTCATGTTCGGCGGCTCAGCCGCCATGGGATAAAAACCTTTAGGCCTGAAGCATTGCGTCCCCGTCTTTCGAACGGGTTTGCCATTATCGTATGAGTGGTCTGTACACCAGGAACATTATACCTACAAAAAGAGGAACATACAAGACTTTAGTAGGAAAGACTAAAGAATCATATGAGCAAAATTACGATTATTGCCCGAATCCAAGCAGAATGGGCTGGCGCAAAATGCCGTTATCCGTGAACTCGAGGGCAGCAACTCGGCAAGGGAACGGCGCGCCGAGCCAGAGAACGTCGGATTTGCGCATGCCCGGAGTCAGCTTCTCGAACGGGCAATTGCCGGGATGCTGCTCGGCGAACTGCGCCAGCAGCGACTTGGATGCTTGGTCAAGTCCCGACACGTGGCCGATGTAGCGGCCCTCGTAGCTGAGTACCAAGCTGGCGATGACGCCGTTGTTGCGCTTCAATCCGACGACATTGGCGACTAACCGAATTTCTTTTCGTCTTTTGAACCAATCCTCGTGATGTTTGCCTACAGCGTACAGGCTGTCGAGGCGCTTCGAGACGACGCCTTCCCATCCCTTCTCGATAACCCATTCCCATAAAGCATTGCCGTCCGTATACAACTCCGAAACGAACAACCGCTTCTGCGGATCTGAGAATTTGGCCGAGAGTCTGGCGAACCGTTCCCTGAACGTCAGCTCCCGAAGGTCCTCGCCATCCGCATGAAGAAGATCGAAGAGCACGTAGATCATATTTTCCTTATTGTACCGGGAACGTCCCATCAGCTTGCCTCGCTGAAAGTTCGGTCTGTTTCCATCGAAATACACAATTTCGCCATCCAGCAGGCATGGACCGATCCGCAGAGGCTCGAGCAACGCGATGATTTCCGGGAAAATCTCGTTTTTGAGCTGGAGCCGTTTCGAGAAAAGCTTGACGCCGCCTAACCCGTCCAATTTGGCCAATGTACGAACTCCATCCCATTTCAACTGGTATACCCATTCTGGTCCTTCGGGGATGATGGGTGAAACGATAGGCGACATGGGCACCTTGGGGAGAGGAATGTCGTTTAGTGTCACGAAGCGGTTCCTTTTTTAGCTTTGTCCGCCGCCTTCGTTTTGCTTTTTGTTTTAACGGGTTTGTCCGTCGCCTTGCCGGAATCTGCAGGAATCTTGACGGCATCAAGACTTGCTTGCAAAGCAGCCATTAGATCGACGACATTGCTGCCTTTGTCAGCAGGAGCGGCTACGATATCCAGGCTCTCGCCGCTAATTTTGTGTTCGATTGCCTCCAGCAGGGCGGCGCGGTAATCATCCGTGTATTTGTCCGGCGCAAAAGGTTCTGAAAGTTGCTCGATAAGAAGCTTGGCGATTTGCAGCTCTTTCTCGTTAACTGAAGTCGACTCGGGCAGATTAGGGACGTTCGCGATCGACCTGATTTCGTCCGGGAAGTGCATTGTTTCCAGGCACAGACAATTGTCCACGACGCGAATGGCGGCCAGACTGCTTTTGCTCCGGATGGAGATCTTGGCGATGCCGATCTTATCGGTCTGTTTTATGGCTTCCAGCAGCAAGCCGTAGGCGCTGCCTCCCGCCATATCAGGCGCAAGATAATACGGCTTGACGAAGTAGATGGGGTCGATGTCGGAGAGATCGACGAAATCCAGGATTTGAATAACCCGCGCGGAATCCGGCTTAAGCGCGTCGATCTCTTCTTCGCTGAACAGAACGAACTTGCCCCGTTCGTATTCGAAGCCTTTGGAGAGTTCTTCGGGCTCGACATCCTGGTTGCAATGCGCGCATCGGCGCGTTTGCGAGATGGGGGTGCCGCAGGCTTTGTGAATCGTACGGAAACGAATGTCCTTGTCTTCGGTAGCGGTGAACATTTTGACGGGAACGTGGACAAGTCCAAAGCTGATCGCGCCTTTCCAGACCGTATGCATGAATGAATCCTCCTTGATTGCGTTGTCGTTACGGATAGCATAACCACAAGGAGGGAAGGCGATGCTTTTTCTGCGAAAAGAGGAGCAACATGGCTTACCGATCTCACATACCCGACAGAGGCTAGACAAGTTTCCTTGCTCGAATGGGAGAAGGGGAATTTGAACAAAATAATATGTACACAATATGCCAAACATTCGGCTACGCGACGAAAATACGGATCTGGGATGGGATGAAAATTGAAAAAGAACAGCTGGTGTAACGGGTTGATCGGTATGATAAGCATTGTCTTACTGTGCGGATATGCACCGCAAGCCCATAACCGAAATTATTATGAGATGCGAGGCGAAGCCATGTGGGAGGTGGCAACGGACGAGCAGCTCATCGCATTTACATTCGACGACGGTCCCAATGCAAACATGACGCCGCTGATTTTGGACTTATTAAAGGAATATGAGGCCAAAGCGACCTTCTTTGTCGTAGGCAACCGTATCGACAAAAATGTCGATATTATAAGGCGGCAAGCCGATGAAGGGCATGAAGTGGCCAATCATACTTTCAGCCATGTGTTCTTTAACGGGAATCAATCTCTTCAAGCCATCGATAACGAAATTTTGCAAACCAAACATAAAATCGAAGAAGTGACGGGGCAGGATTCCCCCTGGTTCCGCCCGCCGGGAGGATACATCAACGACACCGTCATTTCCTCTGCTCGCAAACATGGCTATACCGTCACGTTATGGTCGTGGCATCAGGATACAAATGATTGGCGTTCTCCCGGTGTAGACGCTATTGTCAAAAAGGTGTTGAACAATGCGCATAACGGCGACATCGTCCTCATGCATGACAACGTGCGGGGTTCGACTCAAACCTACCGCGCCCTCAAGATCATTTTGCCCGAGCTGAAGGCCCGCGGTTTCCGCTTTGTGACGATATCTGATCTTGTAAAGTCCAAACGTTCGAACGAGGCGCATCAGGGGGATGTGGGGGAATAGGATTGTTGACAACAATCGAATGTATACGGAATCCGGCCTGAAAATGGGGTCGGATTTTTTGTGTTTCTTCAATTAGGAAATGTCATTAAAAATCACTGAAAATATATTGTGAAAACGGCAAGCACAGTCTCGTTGAACGAAGCTTTCATAAGCTAATTTGGAGTAATTAGGAGGTGAGGCGGGTGGCTAACCATCCAAAGAAAAAAAGACCATGAAGTTACTTAGCGACAAAAAAGTCAAATTGAATAGAAACCTTGGTAAAAACAAGAAGCATGAATGCGACAAGCCAAAGGGACAGTAGACAATTGGACTGAAGTGTTTAAAATCCCCGTTAATTGGGTATTCAACAATAGTGGTGAACAACAACGCGGTTCGTACACTTGAACTTAAAAGTAGATGAGGGGTATATAGATGAATTACGAATGTATATTATGCAAAGACTCCGGCAGCTTCGGAGGGAAAAGCGGACATGAATTTATTTGTTATTGCGTGTCATTAAATAAAGGCGGGCTTGATCAGCGGAACAAAGTGGAAGGGGAATCGAATTGCAATGGGAAGAACGATGGTAAGGAATGAAATAGGAAGATTAGGCATGTAAGTTGCTGGCACATAGCGCAACCTGATAACGAGCATAATACGGCTTGAGCCTCCGCGCAGCATCCATTCCGGCGGGGGCATCCAGCGTGAGTGGAGGCGAAGACAAATGTCCGAGCAGCAATATGGCGATAGCAGCTCTCTGATGGAAAAAACTCAGAAAGAGCGCAATCAAAAAGGGTTGACCGGCGACATTACGCCGCAGGCTAAGAACAGGCAGCCAAAGACGATCAACAAGCCGTCCACCTAATAGAAAGCCCGCTGACCTTGATTGGTTTAGCGGGCTTTCTTGTTTTACTGCATATGTCCCGGCACTTCACGTTTTTTGTATGGAGCTAAAGTGGGTATTAGAGTTGAAGAATGCTTGATATTACGCGGTTTTAGTTGTTCGACGAAACCAAAGGGTTGGAACGTTTAATGATTCGCAAGTAGTTCAATTTTGATTCGAACAACTCTCCAAGCAGTGATAACTAGAAGATATGCAATGGAATATGAAATAAAAGTCCATCCTATATTCCAACCATTGCTGTATGTCACTAAGTCAAATTTCAAAGCGATAAATTCCATCAAAGTAGTAAGCAAACTGAATACCAGTAAAGTGACGATTGGATGAACCCCAAAAGGTTTTCTTATTGAAGTGTAAATCAATAAAGCTCCCAGCACTGCGAATAAACCCACATCCAAAGGCATGGCAGAAATGGTTTCGATTTTTTGAAATTCAGGTTTGTAGTGCCAAAATTCAAAATAGAAGCCTACGACATTTATGAAAATCGAAATAACTGCGGTAATTGGGCTTATCACAATGAATAATCGCGGCTGCCTAATAACCAGTGGACTGACGAATACCCAGGGAATGATAAAACCAAAAAGGATATTGTTAAACAGGATTTAATCACTCCTATGTAAGTATTTACTCTCCAGTCTAGGCTCATCTTTCGTTTTCTATTCTTGATCTAAAAATGTTGCACTGTTTGACGATAACGGATTCGATCCATATTGCGAAGAATGAAAGAATAAGGGCCCACTAACATTAAGTTAGCGAGCCCCTATAGGTGTAGTGGATACATTAACAGAATATGCAACGACATACATTAATGTATGGGCGACTCCGTCCAATTGGACCACCGCTGTTCATCTTTCATACGGAAAAACTACCTATCTTGACGAATAATCATGAGTATTGTTTCAGTTAACAGTTTGAGGGAGCTAAATGAAGAACCGTTTACAAGTAATTATTACTGATTTGTAGCTAAGTTGTATAGCAACAAATTATTATATTTATCCGCATGTTTTTGCTCATCAAGAATAATTCCATACAAAGTATCCTTGTAAATGCCATAAGGAAGGCCGAACCATATCTTTCGATATTTTTCAACTGCTGATAATTCACCTTGGAAGGCTTTTTGCAACCCGGCAATATAAGAATTAACATTCTCCGGAACTTCATTGCTAGTTCCCATCACTTCATGTCCTGTTAATTCCCTATACATTTGTCGAAACATTTGATTATGCCCTCTTTCATCGTTCCGAATAGAACTAATAACTTCCGCTTGTGCTTGGTTCGGAGCAAGTTTAATGAGTTGGTCATAAAAAAGTTCATCATTTCGTTCACCTTGTATGGCATTCCTCATTAATTCAAGTGCATCTTGTGTTGAAGTAGCCCAAACGGGAATGAATTGTGATCTAAACCAATATGAATAAACCATATGCATGAGTGTAGCCTCCAGAAATGGAAGTATTTATACACTCAATTATATGCACCTAAGCCCAGTATGTGAGTATCGAGGGCGCTCCATTTTGCCGAAATGGTGATCACTTACGGAATCGCAAGTATTTTAACGATTAACTGTACAGATATTGTTCAAACACCCGAACTACACTTATGACAAGACATCAAGTTAAAGGGTGAAGAGGATGGGGAAGAGTGAGGAACGGCCATTACGGGAAATACATCTTATAGCCGATGAATACTATGAATACGATATCAGAACGCTTGAGCAATTTTTGATGGAACAAGATGATAGCCAGTTGTTCGTCCGTATAGTCAATGCGCTAAGAAAGTCAGGGATAGTCACACTTGGAAGCTTGCTGAATTCTAACGACTATGACTTGATTAATATTCGCGGGTTGGGTCCGAACAGTTACAAATTAGTTCATGGATTACTTTCTAGGGCTGCTGGATCGGATCAAATACAAATGATCGAACCAATGATTCCGAAGCCGAAATTAAAACCCGATCCAATCGCCAGATTAAAAGAACGCTATTTGAGAAGGACAATGAATATAAAAGATGCTCATGATTGATGAATTTAATGCCGTCCAGCCTAGATCCCAACTAGATTCCAAAACGTTCAAAATACCCACACAGGTGGGCCACAAACCGCATAAAATCAACAAAAATCGGGCGCCCCTTTCGGGACGCCCTTTTCATGGGAGAGGAGAAACCGGACGAAGAACTTATGGGGAAACGTAAGTCTTCTCCGCGGTTGTCTACGACATCTTGCGACGCCGATAATTATAGCTTCTCCGTTTCCGGAAAGTTTATACATCCGGCTTTTGAAAAAAAAGCTCATGTGAGCTTTTCTTTATTTGGTAAAGGAAAATATGGTACGATAGGCAGGATAGCATGGAAAGGGGCAATTGGAGTGAGAGTCATCTCCGGAACGGCCAAAGGCAGGCCGCTGAAGGCCGTGCCTGGCAACAACACGAGGCCGACGACGGATAAAGTGAAGGAAGCTATTTTCAGCATAATCGGTCCTTATTTTGACGGAGGGACGGCGCTGGATCTGTTCGCGGGAACCGGCGGACTCGGCATCGAAGCTTGGAGCCGTGGCATGGAGCGGGTTATTTTCGTAGATCGGGAAAAAATCAGCATAGACGTTATCCGTCATAACGTTGCAGCCGCAGGAGCGGAGCAGGCCGTCGAGATTTATCGCAATGATGCCGAACGCGCTTTGAAGGCGCTTGCGAGGCGAAAAATCCAGTTCGATCTGGTATTTTTGGATCCGCCTTATCGCATGTCGACGATGGACGAACTTATGTCCGAGATGGCGAAGCTGGAGTTGCTGGCGCAGGACGCCGTCATTCTGGTGGAACATGATGCCGAAATATCTTATCCGCAAGAGCTCGCATCGTTCAGGCAGGTTAGGGAAGCCAAATACGGCGATACGGCCGTCACCATATACGAATACTTAAGCAGCAATGATAGCGCCGATAGGGGAGATTCTAGTGACGAAGAACAATGACAACGGTCAGGAACGCGGAGAGCTCGATAATGAAGGAAGCGTCGGCAAAAAGGAGCGAGTCGCCGTCTATCCCGGCAGCTTCGATCCCGTGACCTACGGGCATCTCGATATTATTAAACGGTCGGCCAGACAGTTTGATCGGCTTGTCGTAGCGGTTCTCAACAATACGAGCAAAAACCCTTTGTTCTCGGTCGAAGAGCGCATGGAGCTGCTTGCCGAGGTGACTAAAGACCTTCCCAACGTAGAGATCGACAGCTTTCGGGATCTGACGGTTCGATTGGTAAAGTCCAAAAATGGGGATGTCATCATACGGGGCATTCGTTCGGTGACGGATTTCGAATATGAGCTTCAGCTGGCGTCGACCAACCATTTGCTCGATCCCGACATCGATACGATGTTTATGATGACGAATCCCAAATATTCTTATTTGAGCTCCAGCATCGTCAAGGAAATCGCCATGTTCGAAGGAGAGGTTCGCGAGCTTGTACCGCCCGAGGTCGAGGTGCGCCTCAAGGAAAAGATCGCATTGCGAAAAAAATAAGCGGCACGCATGGCGCGACCGTGTTTCTTCTATAAACAAAGAAAGTTAAATTCAAAAGAGATTTTTATAATTACCTATTTATGTTCTGTAGCTCTTATGTGATGTTGCGAACCGTCCCAACGTCCAGTACAAACAGAGCGCCAGTAATCCAAGCACTACGGCAATGACAGCTCCATAAGGCCATAAGCTTGGCAAATTGCTTGCAGCAAAGGCTTCTGGCTGGAATCGGATGCCCGAAGAAGAGTCGTAGTACAATCCATCCCAGATAACCGGGAAGCTGGCATTCGGATTAAGCAGGCGAACTAGGGCGCCCGCCGGGTGCCAAAGAAGCAACGTGAGCATGAAGGCATGCAAGGCGTGATTTAGCCGGTGCAGAACAAAAGGGAACAAAGACAGATCTGTGCCAGACACCGAATACCCCGCCTGCATAACGCCGCTGAGACCGCCCCACGCAAGAGCAGCTGCAATGACCGCGCACACCATGGCGAGGTCCGTGCCAGGCAGTTCCCATACGGCAGCTGCATAAGCGCCGAGATGTCCTTCAAAGAGGGCAGGTCCCAGGAAGGAAAGTCCGAGCTTCAGCGCCGGGGCGAACAGGGGCTCGGCCAAACGCGCAGTCATGGAAGCCATGATCATGAAGCCGCCTACCATCATCAGTCTTTGGACGCTAACAGTGACGGAGTCTCCCAGTACCTTGCCAAGGCTGCGCCCATCGCTGATTCGTCCTTGCAGCATCGCATCGGAGGCTTGCCGCAGCAGGCTTCCTTGCGGAGCTTCGGAGCGCTGTCCGTTCTCCTCGGCAGCTGCTCCCGCTGCATCGGCAAGCGAATGGGCGGTAGTCGACTCCGTCAAACGATTTCCTCTCCAGATGGAACCAAGGAGTGTCAACCAAATGGCGGAGAGCCAGACGCCGCCTGCGATAAACATGCCTGCAAGCGGCTTTTGCAAGAAGCCGGCGCCGACGATGACCAGCATGAACAGCGGGTTCGGCATATGCGCGAGCGCGAGCAGACGCTGCCCTTGGCTGCGATTGACGAGTTCCCTCTTGCGAAGGGAGGCTACCGCCTCGGCTCCTGCCGGATAGCCGCCAAGCCAGCCGATGACAACAGGCATTACGGCTTCTCCTGGAAGGTTGAATAATCGTTTCATCGATGGATGAAGAAGGACTCCCATGCCGTGGGCTAGTCCGAAGGCTAGCATGATTTCGAATAAAATGAGAAACGGGAGCAGACCAGGAAATACCAGGTTCCACCAGACGGTCAGCCCCTTAAGCGATGCTTGGAAGGACGCATCCGGCTGCACGATAATGGCGCCGACGAGCAGCAAGGATAAAGCAGCGAAAATGATCGTTTTGGCCATAACCGTTCAACTCCTCTTGGACAACCGTATCATTCATTAGTACGCGATTGTTGGAAAAGTTAGACCTGTCCTGCATCATCATTAGCACGGGGGAAGAATTGGGGGATTAGAAATGGGGGAGAAGTGGTCTACGGCAAGGCGCATGATGCTGGCGGGAGGTGCGACGGCTCTTGCCATGTGGCTGCTGTTATACGCGCCGTCTCCGTATGTTGTCTATGAGCCTGGCATTGCGGTTCCCGTCGAGTCTATGGTCGTGCTGGAAAGTGCGAACAGTGATGGAGAAGCATCCGGCGAAGGTGATTTTGTGCTGACGGCAGTTCGGCTGACGGCTCCCAATATTTGGGGCGTGATCAAGGCCGGCGTGGATCGGAACATGGATGTTCGCTGGAAGCGGCAAGTGTTCGGAGGGAAAACGAAAAACGAATATGTCGATAGGTTGAACGATATTATGAGCGGTTCCCAGAATACGGCTCTGCAAGCTGCTTACAATTATTCGAAAATCAAATACCGTGTCGAAAATGGGGCTGTCATTCCCGAGCAGACGGCTGACGCCATTACGATAAAAGCGAACGAGATCGGCGGACCGTCCGCCGGATTGGTGTTCGCGCTGCAAGCGATCGAGCTGCTGGAGCAAGAGGATCTATCCAGGGGACTAAAGATTGCGGCTACCGGGACGATCGACACCGTTGGCAATGTCGGCGCGATTGGGGGCGTCAAGCAGAAGACCGTGTCTGTCACCGGATACGGCGCGGATCTGTTCATCGTTCCCAAGGGGAATGAAAAGGAAGCCCGCAGGACAGCCAAACGATTGAACGGCGACACGGTTATCGTAGGCGTGTCGTCACTTGCAGAAGCAGTGCAGGCTATATCGGCATTCGCGCTCGAACGGACAGGTTAAGCCGAGAAAAGCCGCCGATACAGCCGCTTCGCAGAGTTGGTCGAAGGCCGTCATTGTCGGGGGACATTATACGATGATGGGGCGATCTCGGAAGTCGCGATATAAATCCGCAGCGGAAGCGCCGGGAACGCCAAGCCAATAAGCGGCGCTTGCCGCCGTATCCAATTCCAGATAACGATAAGTCTGCGGTGGTCGTGCCGCGCTCATTAAAACGGGAACGGCTGCCGTACGCTTCATACGTCTCAAGAGCTCCCTGCCCTTATCCGTAAAGCCAAGCACGCGTATATATTCCGTTCCTGAGCGAAGCTGTTCTGCAGTGAAATCATGCTTGGCATGACCTAGCAGCACGGACAACAGCGCCCGTTGGAGCTTCGTTCTCGTATACCGCTTCGTCTTAAGTTGCTCCAGCAGCGATTCGAAAGTGCAATCCGCAAGCTGCGGAATGCTCTGGAGCAAGCGATACTCCAGTCCTTCGGCAAGCTCGTGCAGCTGGCTCAGTTGCTCCGCGCTCCTAGTCACTATGCCGTGCAGGAGTGGATGAATATAGTTGTCCCAGCTGACGGGGGCAAGTCCTCGCTCGATGCTTTCCGCAAGGAGGTCGCAAGTCGACGTTGGAACATACGAAGCAGCTTCAGCCAACGAACCTTCGCCAAGCACGAGCTTGCGGATGGCGGTGGCGCTGGCGATCCGAACGTCCGTTATCGTCGTTTGGTTATAATCGGCTTTTTCCCGGGCAATCGTGTAAGGCTCCATCCTGCTTCCGAGACGGCGATGGGCGATCAAATAGTGCAAACCAAGCGTATGGTTAGGCTGGTCGAAAGAAAAGCCGGCTGAATCTTCGTCGCCTTGCTGAGCCAAATATGCTGCTATCGCTCCGCTGTAGGCTTGAGGATAAGCGACACCGGTATCGAGCCGTTCCTTCAGCAATCGCTTAAACGGCTCGGGTTCATGCGCCGCAAGCTCCGCGGCTCTCCGCAAGGGCGACAGTTGTCCGCTCTCCGTACCGAAACAGAAGGCGTCGACGACTCCCGTCGATTCCAGGAGGGACACCGCGCCGTAGGCGAACCATTCGGCTGCTTGGGTCGCGTAAGCGACGGGCAGCTCGATGACGACATCGCAGCCGCCGGCGAGCGCCATTCGAGTTCGTGTCCACTTGTCGACGAGCGCGGGTTCGCCGCGCTGCAGAAAGTTGCCGCTCATGACGGCGACGACGGCATCGGCTTTCGTTATTTTGAGCGACTGTTGCAAATGATAAGAGTGTCCGTTGTGGAAAGGGTTATATTCGACGATCAGACCTACGGTACGCATGCCTCGACTCCTCGCTGTCGTTGGATGTTCCTTCCACTATAGCACAAAGCCCTCTGGCACATACAGGCTTAAGCTTCGCTAGGGCAAATCCAGCAGGGGCGCAAAGTAGAGAGCGTGAAAATGTTGACAAAACGCTAGCGGAATAGATATAATAATCTTTGTTTGTTTGGGGTGATGATATGTTGTTTCAAATGCGAGAGATGATGGCTAAAGGCTTAAAGACGACGGTTAAAGAAGAGCTTGACTTAAACGATCTGTTCAAGGGACGTTCGGACGTGATTCATGCAGGACCGCTTCATGTATCGATTGAAGTGACGGGCCACGACGGTTACATAACTGCCGAGGGAGAATTGTCCGCCGATCTGGAGCTGGCGTGCTCACGTTGTCTTGAACCAACGAAGGAACGAACCGTCATACCATTTTACGAGCAGTTCAAACCAACTGAGAAAGATTCTTCGGATAACGAAGAGTCCGACGAGGACGAGAACGACGAGTTCGTGGAAGTGGCGGGAGACAAGCTGGACCTGAAACCTTATCTGGAAGAGTCGCTTCTGCTCTTCATGCCGTTCGCGCCGCTTTGCGACAAGGATTGCAAGGGACTGTGCCAGGTATGCGGGCAGAATCTCAATGAGCACACATGCAGCTGCAAAAACGAGAAGATCGACCCGCGTTTCGCAGCTCTCAAGGATTTGTTTAAAGAGTAGCGTTTTAAATCAAGGTTCAAAAAGTTCAAGGATCGAAGTCGAGTAAACTTCAGAGCAATGCTTCGTGATCAAAATTGGACTTTTTGAACTTCATTATGTGAAGGAGGTGGGAAAGATGGCAGTACCTCAACGTAGAACATCCAAAACTCGCCGCGACAAACGTCGTACGCATTTCAAGCTGGCAGTACCGGGCATGGTGAAATGCGAGCAGTGTGGAGAACTGAAACTGGGTCACCACGTTTGCAAAGTGTGTGGATATTACAAAACAAAAGAGATCATCTCCCAATAAGATGATACTCGAGTAACGATAGCATCTCATCTTTGATGAGATGCTATTTTTTTGAACTCCGATTGAATCGCGTTGCTCCGCAGGGGATTGCGTCAACCGTTTCACCTTGCGTTAGTGCAGGGCTGTTGCATCTCCGTGAAGAGTGGAGTTGTCAAAAAAAGTGCAGTTTGAAAA
>NZ_MXQD01000080.1:0-28963 GCF_002165585.1 Paenibacillus sp. MY03
GCAATAATCAGTTCTTTAAGAACTTGATCTGACATACTTTTCACTCCCTCATTGTAATTTAGGCCCACATAGGTGCTTCAACTTGTTCTTTGAATTTCATATCAACAGGAGTAGGAGGAATAACCAGATAAAGTTTCTTTGAGGATTCAGTCACGGCTTCGAGGTCAACATCATCCGGAATGTCTACTCCAAAGATCTTTGCTATCGTTCCTTTAGGATCACTAAGCAATTGTTGTTTAAACGCTGCATCTTCCCATGCGCGTGAAATGATCTTTTCTTTCAGAACTTGATCAGTCATATCCAACCACCTTTTTTAGATTATGGCCACTGAGGTGCTTCGAATGGCTTTTTGGTATTCATATCAACAGGGGCAGGAGGAATAACCAGATAAAGTTTCTTTGAGGATTCAGTCACGGCTTCGAGGTCAATATCTTCAGGAATTTCGATGCCAAATGTGTGCAAAATGGTGCCTTTCGGATCTGCCAGCAGTCGTGCTTTGAACGCAGCGTCTTCCCAAGCTTTCGCAATTATCAGTTCTTTTAGCGCCTGATCGTTTGTCGACAAGTGAGATTCCTCCTAATTGGGTATTTTTCACACATTTAGTCTAACAATTATTCTTTAGTAAATCTATAAAAATTTTCATAATATAAAAATATTAGATACTTCTACCACCTGGTTCGAAATTTCGACCAGCAAATAATAAATTAATTCCTCCTCCCATCAGCTTGCGCTTGCGTTCTTCATTTTGTGTCGCTATGGCTTGCAAAGTGTCCATCATGTAGACATTGAAGGCAATCAGATCGGTGGGTGCACAAAGGTTTTCGGTCAGCCTGCCATGGTACCCCTTCGCGATGTCAGCGTATGGCTGAATACAACCTCGCACATATATCGCAGCCTCGATTCGCTCTTTCGTTAATCCCTCTGTGTTATAAGGCGGTACGGATTCGGCAGATAAGACATTATCGCTCCCCGCCGCAATCATCGCCAGAAGTCCGTTGTAGCTGCCGTCCGCGAGATCCTCCTCCCAATCGGCCCAGTCGTCCAGCATCTGAAGCGTCATAAGCGTGATATCGATGGCCTCTTCGGTTAAGTCGATCCGTTGTTCAGTCGAAGTAGAAGGAGCGCTTGCGTCCAGCAGCAGAGCGCCGACCGCGCTTATTTTGACAGGTGCGGCTTTGCCCGATGTGAGCAGCGGATTTGTTAGGAAGTAGTTGCCGCGCCCCTCGCTTACGACGCTGTCTGCCCAAGTCCGCACATAACCGTCGTAGTAACGCCAGAACGGGCTGTCGGAAGGGAAGAGCGCACGGAAGATCCGAAACATCTCTTGTTGAAGAAGACTGCCGAGGGCAAGCTGGGACTTCCAGTCGCCGCCTGCAACTTTGCTGTCCATTACATCGTCTTGAATAAAAAAGTAGAGCATGCCATATACATTGGCAAGCGCAAGTTGTCCGCATTGCTCTTCCGAGATCTCTGCCTTCTCCTTCATCCAATACGGCAGCAGCATGCAGATGTAATCCTTGCCGCCGTCCTGGTTGGCGGGATTAAACTTCTCCGCATAGGTTATTCCAAGCTCGTGGATCGGGGGAGGGAAACGTCCGATCGTCTCCAGAGCTTGGCCGAATACGTTCCTGATCCGCGGCTTGTACCGTTCATACCATTCCATGTGCTGACATCATCCCTTCGGACTATTAAAATGATGATATAGTTCAAAAATACTATACCACGATAGTCGAAAATTGGATGCAGATTATGGAAGATTAGGAGGAATTTTTGCGCACGGCTTCTTGCAACTACCTTATAACTACCTGTTGAGTAAATGTAAAAAATCCAGTAAAATGGATTTGATTGTGGAGGTGGCGCAAGATCATCCATGCATCCATATGAAACTAGACCTTAGTCGGGGTTCTTTCTATTACCTCAGAAGGTTCTTCGAAACCTTCTCCTGCATTAAAGTTAATACCAGACGATAGTTCTTTAATGTGGAGGTCATCTTAATGAGTAGAGACAAAGAGATTTACGTGCTTCTGACGGACACGGGGACAGTTTTGACCAAAATTATACGAACGTTCACGAAGGACCCGCTTAATCACGCATCCATTGCCTTCGATCCGGATCTCCAGGAAGTGTACAGTTTCGGCAGAAGAAATCCCAACAATCCATTCTTCGGCGGTTTTGTGCGTGAAGATGTACGGAGCTCGTTTTTCGAAGAATCCATGTGCGCCTTATATCGTTGTACAGTCAGCCAAACGGTCTACAATAATCTGAGAAATCAGGTGCAGCATTTCGAGCAGAATCAGGATTTGTACAAATATAATTTGGTCGGCATGCTCGGCGTTGTCTTTAATATCGAATGGGAGCGCAAATATTCGTACTTCTGCTCGCAATTCGTGGCGACGATGTTCCAGCGAAGCGGCATGGAATTGATCGATAAGTCGCCTCTCCTCGTGACGCCAGGCGATCTGCAGCATACATCCATGCTCGAATTAGTCTACCACGGTCAATTGCACTCATACGTGGGTTGTCAAAACAGCATAGCCGCCGCCAGCGCGTTCCGCACGGCATAGAGGGATCCCGAAATTCGGGATCCCCTTTCTTTTTGTAAGCGAACTTGTGGTATGCTATTTAGGCAAGGCAATGGCTAATGCGCAGGAGGGATAACGATGTCTACAACAAACTTGGATTCTTCATTCCGCATCAAAAACCTGGAGCTTCGCAATCGGACCGTCATGGCGCCGATGTGCCAGTATTCCGTGCACGAAAAGGATGGTACGCCGACGGATTGGCATTATGTCCATTATGTATCCCGCGCCGTAGGCGGCGTCGGGCTGATTATCGTCGAGATGACGAACGTCGAGCCTGCCGGCCGTATAACGGACCGCTGTCTCGGCCTATGGGCGGATGAGCAGATTCCGGCCTTCCGCAGAATCGTAGACGCCGCGCACGGCCACGGCGCCAAGATCGGCATACAGATCGCCCATGCGGGACGCAAGGCGACGGACGATCCGTCACCGGTCGCGCCATCGGCCATCCCGTTCGACGACCGCTCGAAGACGCCGAGAGAGCTGACGACGGAAGAGGTCAAGGCGATGGTGCTGAAGTTCGGCGAAGCGACTCGCCGGGCCGTCGAAGCCGGCTTCGATACGATCGAGCTGCATGGCGCGCACGGCTATCTCATTCATCAATTTCATTCGCCGCGCAGCAATACACGCGACGACGAATATGGCCGCGATCTCACCTTGTTCGGCCGCGAGGTCATCGCCGAGGTTAAGCGCAATATGCCGGAAGACATGCCGCTGTTATTCCGGATCTCGGCGCTGGAATATACCGAAGGCGGATACGGCATCGAGACGGGCATCGAGCTGTGCCGCGCCTATCTGGAGGCGGGCGTCGATCTGCTTCACATCTCGACTGGCGGAGAAGGAGTGCCTAGCGCGGAGCGCCGTCCCAAGGTGGAGCCGGCCTTCCAGCTTCATGCGGCGCAGGCGGTTAAGGAAGCGCTGGGGGTCCCGGTTATCGCGGTCGGCATGCTCGACGATCCTGCGGTTGCCTCCGAAGCGCTTGCCAGCGGCAAAGCCGATCTGATCGCAGTCGCCCGCGGGCTGCTGCGCGATCCATACTGGGCGCTGCATGCCATAGCGGCCAGCGGCGGCAATTATAAGGCCGCGGTACCGAAGCCCTATGAGCGGGGATTCTAATTCGAGCATAATCATTAGAAGATAGTCCATTCGCAAGGAATGGGCTTTTCTTTTCTTTTTGAGAAAATGTTTAGTTGCGGCTGTTAAAATGGGGGCTACTGTTGTTTCAAGACTCCATGAAAGGTTGATGAATAAGAATGAGACAAGGAAAGAGAAAACGCCGAATCGGCCGCAAGGAGCGTTTGGTCTTGCTTGCCATTTTATTAATCAGCCTGATAACGGCAGTGATCGGGAAGGGCGGTATTTTGCATTCCTGATCAGGGATCAACGCTAGACTATTTGGCCAACTTATGAGACTCTAATGTAAAGCTGGTGCAGGAGGATGTCATATGAAAAGTCAGGGCATGCTGATCTCGGCGTTTGCTTTCGCGCTGGTTATTGCCATTTTCGCTGTCATTAACGTCGAACAAGTGGAAGTAAACTTTATGTTCGCGAAGACGTCAACTCCTCTTATTCTCGTCATCTTGGTATCCACTTTGCTGGGAGGACTGACAGTGGGGCTGTTCGGGATGCTCCGGATCTTCAAGCTGCAGCGTCAAGTGAAGACATTGGAGAAGAGTGTGGCCGAGCAGGCAGAGCAATCCGATCCGTTCGAAGCCACGTTCGCAAGCGATGCGGGTCCTAACGCTAACGCGGGGACGGCGCTCGTTTCCGATACGCAATGGGAAGAGGAATCGGCGGATAATGGAAATGCCCTTGTCGAGAAGGATCGTAAGGAATGAGACATAACGATGTTTGAAATGACGGAAAATCGGATTGCCCGCCTGTATAATTACGCTTGTCACGAGGACGAGGCGGAGCTGTGCGGGCTGGAACTGCGAGTTCTGTTCGGCGGAAGGCCGGAAGCGGGGGTTGTGGCACAATATCGGCAGAACGACAACGACTCTGATAGACCCGCCATCTCCGTCAGTCGTAGCCCGTTCCTCAAGCGCAGAATGGATGCGGCATTTCGGTCGGCAACGCTCGAAGGGCTGGCTGGCCCGCTCGGCGGCTGGGATCTGCAAGGGCAGACGTTCAAGGTTTATTATACAGTCGGGGATGAGCGTCACAGCTACGAAGAGAAGCGCGCCATTGAGCGTCAGGCAGGAGGTTATCTGCTAGGGAAGGCGGATATGCATGCTCCCATGCTTAAGTTCGGCGTTGCGAAGTATCGTGGAGAATGGCTGTTCGGACCATGCGAAGACAATGATGGAACATGGCTGAGCCATCAAGCCAAGCCGCAAAACTATTCCACGGCGCTGCCTGTCCGCGCCGCCAGAGCGCTCGTTAACATCGCGATCGGTCCATCTCCTCGCGGCAGGACTTTTATTGATCCGTGCTGCGGCATGGGGACGGTATTGATCGAAGCGCTGTCGATGGGGATCCGCGCGGAGGGCATCGAGATTAATCCGCTTGCGGCCAGAGGGGCCAGAGTCAATCTGGAGCATTTCGGTTATTCGGGCAATTCTGTCGTCAAAGGCGATATGACGGAAGTAAGCAAGCAGTATGACGCAGCAGTGCTTGATATGCCCTACAATCTGTGCTCGGTATTGCCGAGCGAGGAGCAATACGCTATGTTGATGTCGCTAAGGAGAATGGCGGCTAGAGCTGTCGTAGTGACGACGGAAGACATACAGATCCGGCTCACGGAGACCGGATTTCGTATTCTGGATTGCGCCAAGCTGAGCAAAGGCCCTTTCAAGCGGTTTGTAAGTGTAGTAGAATAAGGAAGATGCGGGTTATAAAAGTGAGGTGAACCTTATGTCTGCGAACGAACAGAACGAAGCCGCAGAGCAGCCGAAGAAGCTGTCCCAAGCGGAGCGGGCGAAGCAATTGCTGGCCCAGAAGAAACAGGGACAATCAGGTCTGCCTGGCCAGAAAAATTACTCAACGGGCACTCAAGAGCTCAGAAGCCAAAATACGAAGAAGGTTAACAACCAGCGCAAGAAGATGGGTGTATAACCGAGCAAGAACGCCATGCCGGCTTATCGGGGGCGTTCTTTTTTTGCGGGAATAATTAAGCGGGAATTGGCGAATGCTGTAGAAATTAGGCCGTTGTCCAGTCACGCGGGCGGTTCGGCACGAATAGAATATACGACAGGGAGGATACTCGCTATTGATGTACCTGCGTATCGGTCAGCTTCTTCTCTTAAGCGCGGTGTTATTTCTATCGCCGTCACTTCCCGTCCCTAAATATGAAAGCGTATTAGCCGCTCCGGACGCAAACGACAGTTCAGAGAACCAATGGACGCTTCGGTATACGCCGTCCGAGGATCGGGTAACTCGCGCCAAGCTGGAGCCTGAAACCGGAGCCTATCTGGGCGCGTATGTTCTGCAAGACGACTTCATCGGACAAAGTATGGACCGCTTTAACGAAACCACGGGGAGGACTCATGCCAGCTTCTTCAAATACGTTGGTTATGGGAAACCCTTTCCCGTGCAATGGGTGCGGGACGTGGTGAAGGCGGGAGCATTCCCCCATATCGCATGGGAGCCGAACGAGGGTCTCGACAAGGTGAAGGACGACGGTTACTTGCGCCGATTCGCTCGTCAGGCAAAAGCTAGCGGTGTCCCGATTCTGCTGCGGTTCGCATCGGAGATGAACGGGAACTGGACGGCATACAGCGGCAACCCGGAGCTGTACAAGGAGAAGTGGAGACTCGTCCACGATGTGTTCGAACAAGAGGCGCCGGATACGGCGATGCTGTGGTCGGTGCTGGCGATGCCGGAGAAGCCGATGGCGGATTATTATCCTGGCGACGATTATGTCGATTGGGTTGGCGTCAACATTTACAGCGTCAGGTATCATAACGGCGACCGCAACTATGCCGCGCATCAGGAAGATCCGCTGGATCTGCTCAATGCGGTTTATAACCGGTACAGCCGTACGAAGCCGATCGCCGTCTCCGAGTTCGGCGCCAGCCACTACAGCGCGACGGACGGCAAGACGGATGTCGCCTTTGCGGCCGCAAAGCTGAAGCGGTTCTACGGCTCGCTTGAGCAGCTATATCCGCGCGTGAAGGCGGTGTATTATTTTGACGTCAACAATACAACGGCCTTCAACCCCGCACGGAGGGTCAATGATTACAGCATTACAGGTCAGCAGACGCTGCTGGACACATACAAGGAAGCGACGGCTTCGGATTATTATGGAGCCCGGGCGGCTTCAGCGTCGGACATAGCGGTTAAGGTAAATCATGGGGATACGCGGCGGCGAGAGTCGTATACGTTCAGAGGCAAGTTATTCGAGTCTAATGGCGTGGTCTATGCGGATACATCCTTCTTTATCGATTATTTGGGTCTCCGGCTGACAAGATTGCCGCAAGGCAATAATGGGAGCGACGGCAAGGAGCGCGTAATAGTCGAACGCAAGAAGGGACACGAGACGATCGCGGTAACAACCGAGGTCATGCGGCGATCGGTCGAGGCAGGCTACAACAATTCGCAAGGCGCGGCGATCAGGAGGAAGCTTCAAGCTATTGCCGTACTTGAGACGGTACGCGCTCTGGGCTACGAGGCTGCAGTGGTCGATACTGACATTCGAATTGAAGAATGAAACAAGGCGAGTCCCCGCATAATGAGGGTAAACCATCATCTTTGCTTATGGAGGGATTCGAATATGGCGGTCCAATCATCCCCGCTTCACGTTTATTTGTTGGCCGGCGTAAAAACAACAACCTGCGCGTTCAACGCGTGCAAGGAAAAGCTGGAGACGCAGTTGCGATCGGAGGGAGTCGATCCCGTGATCCGGGTGTTGTTCCCGTATGGGGATTGCAGCAGAAGCGTAATCAGACAAGTATTGGAGGTTCGCTCCGATCTGTCCAACCGAATGAAAGCGGGACGGATCGGCGGGCGCAACGTATGGGAGCAGCTTAAGGATTCCGTGAAGGACGAAGAAGGCAGATTCCTGCTTATTGGACATAGCGGGGGCGGAGCAGCCGCTTATCAGGCGGCCAAAATGCTGGAGGAGAACGGAATGATTCGCGATTTTCGCGTCGTACAGGTTGGATCGCCTCGTACGCCTATTCACCCCCGGCTGCAGGACAAGGTGAGTTACTTCCATTCCATCGACAGGGACGGGAAGCAGAATGATCCCATTACGCGCATCGGCACCTGGGGAGGGTGGATCCGCAAGGGCAGATCCGTGCCCCGCTGGAGCCGGTTCAAGTACGCGCCTGGTTATGTCGAAGGGATTCCCGTTATCGGAGGACATGCCGATTACTTCCGCAATTCCGAGCCGTTCGTCGATACGGAAGCCGTCTGCAACTTGGATAAGACGATCGGCCGGGTAGGCGCCTGGTTGAAAGGGTGGCTCTAATCCGATAGACTGGAGGTAGTGTTCGCACTTACTTGCTATCGGGAGTTGATTGAATCATGGCTAATACTCATACCTTCTCCAAGGGAGAAGAGATCGCGAACGCGGTCACGCATGGCATAGGCGCCTTGCTTAGCGTTGCGGCGCTTGTCCTGCTCATCGTCTTTTCGTCGATCAAGGGAACGCCTGCCCATGTCGTCAGCTTTACCATCTACGGCTCGGCCATGCTGCTTTTGTATTTGGCCTCGACGCTGGTGCACAGCTTTCCTCCGGGCAAGGCCAAAAAAGTATTCGAATCGCTGGATCATTCCTTCATTTATGTCTTCATCGCCGGCACTTACACGCCTATCCTGTTCCATATCGTACAAGGCGCGTTAGGCTGGGCGCTTTTTGGGATCGTGTGGGGAGTTGCTATCGCGGGAGCGGCATTCAAGGCGTTTTTTGCCTCCAAATTTCTGGTTACATCGACGATTCTGTATATCGCAATGGGATGGATAATTGTGTTCGCCTGGAAGCCGCTCGTGACGCATCTTGCGCCGGGAGGATTGCAATTGCTAATAGCGGGAGGCCTGTTATATACGGTCGGAACGGTGTTCTACGTATGGCGAAGCTTTCCGTACCATCACGCCGTATGGCATCTGTTCGTGCTTGGCGGCTCCATCGTCCATTTTTTTGCTATTATCTTATATGTGCTGCCAGCCGACTGATAAGTCGGTCTTTTTTTTTGCTTACATCTCCCCCGTATCCGGGCACCAGCCAGGAGGCTCAGCGCACATCGCGGCGGCAACGACCGGCTGCTCCTTAGCCAGATCCTCGAAGTAGCTGTCCAGAATATGATTGCCCGACACGGACCCCATCCTGAACGATCGGGGCACCTCGCCTTTGACGTGAAGATAGAAGTAGGTTTGTTTCGTGCGGGGCGACTGGTAAACAAGAGGCGGCAGATGGGGGACGATGTCATGTTCGTTCTGGAAGCGCCAGTGTGTCGGAACACAATAATTGTAGGTCTGCACGAACCTGGGATCGCCTACGCGGGGAGCTCCGAACGTATAAACGACAGGAGAACGGAATGGCGTATTGCGGGCGATATCCAGCGCGGCAAGCGTAGCAAGCGCTCCGCCAAGACTGTGGCCTGTAATAAACAGAGGGAGGCCTTGCGGCAGCAGGCCCGCCAATTCGAACACCCTGTCGCGAGCCGACATATAGATATCCGTAAAGCCCTTATGAGTCTGACCGGCATTGCGGACAGGACGATAGGGCGTTTGCTGCGCGATGAAATCCGATACCCAATCAACGGCGGAGCCGGTCCCTCGAAATGCGAGAATGGCGCATTGCTCCGACTGAAGGACGAATCCGAATCGTTCTGGCCGGCTCTCGTAAGCGCTTGCCCAAATATCTCCCACGAGAGAATAGCTGCGGGGCACAAGGAACAAGCCGTCTTCCTTGTTATTGAATTGTACATACGTTTGACCGCAAATGCCGGCCAGGAACATAGCTGCTTCCAGATCGGGCTTGGGGCTGTTTAAGTATGGGACATTGCCTTCGTTCATGGGTCATCCCTCCGCTTCGCCTCGTTCAGTGTGGCTCTCATCCAACATAGTATGTAGGCGAATGCGGATAGGTACCAAGGCGCCCAACAAATGGACGCGGGCCGGCAGTGTCGCTTATAATGGTCTCAACCAAGGCGGGAGCCGCCGCGGCTAAGGAGTCCTGAGAAGAAGGGGAGAGGATACATGACATTGCAGATCGGGATTATCGGAACGGGTTGGTTCGGCCGCATGCATGCAGAGAAGCTTGCAAAGCTGGAGGGCGTCAACGTTGCGGCATTCGCGGCGACATCGCAGCAGAAGGCCGACGAGGCAGCGGGCAAATTTCATGATGCAAAAGGTTTTGCGGAGGTATCGGATATGCTGGATGCGCGCAAGCTGGATGCGGTATACATATGCGTGCCGCCATTCGCTCATGGCGACATTGAGCAACAGTTGATCGAGCGAGGAATTCCTTTTCTGGTGGAGAAGCCGATCGGAGTCGACGAAGAAGTGCCGGGCTCGATATTGCAAGGCATAAAGGACAAGTCGCTTATTACTTCCGTCGGCTATCATTTCCGTTATATGGACGGCACGGCCCGAGCCAAAGAGCTGCTTGCGGAGCGTACTATCGGCATGGCTCTTGGTTATTGGATGGGAGGCATGCCTGGCGTCTACTGGTGGCGTTCCATGGAAGGTTCCGGCGGCCAGTTCGTCGAGCAGACGACGCATATCGTCGATCTTCTTCGTTATACGGCGGGGGAAGTTAAGGAAGTGTATGCAGCGTATGGCGATCGAATCGTGGCCGGTACAGAAGAGGGAGTAACCGTTCCGGATGTCGGCACGGTAACCTTAAAGCTGGCGTCTGGAGCCGTAGCGACGATCAGCAATACATGCGCGATTCCTGCAGGAGGTCATAACGGTCTGCACCTCTATACCCATACAGGGGTGATGGAGATCGGCGGCAATGGGTTCATCGATAAGGTATCCGGTCAAGTGACCGAATATCAGAATCGCAGCAATCCTTATGAGTCCGAGAATGACGCGTTCCTCCATGCCGTACGGACGGGCGATACATCCCGCATTCTCTCGACCTACGAAGATGCCTGGTTAACGCATCGCGTTACTATGGCAGCCAATCGGTCCGCACGTACAGGACTGCCGGTCGTTATCGAATAGCTCGACAAAAAAATCCCGGAGGCTCCGTTCCTGTATACCGCACATGGTATCAGGTCCGACTTCTCCGGGATTTCTGTCCCAGCGTGCCGTCATGGGGATTGCCCGGCGGCTTTTTGCGTTTGCGTCCGTGAGTGGCGGAGCGGCTGCGTTCGCTGCCGTGCTCTTCTTCCGACTCCATCAGCCGCGGTTTCTCGCGTTTCTTAACGAGCAGATCGCCGGTCCAGCCTTTGTGCCAAAGCCACCAATAGATGCAGATCGTAATGACGGCCGTACAACTCATCGTGAGGGGGAAGCCCCAATGCTGAATGCTCCATGGCAGCCATTCGAAGTTCATTCCCCATATGGCGCCAATAACCGTTGCAGGCAAGAAAAGCACCGTGAAGATCGTCAGCGTCTTCATAATATCATTGCCGCGGAAGCTGGAGATGGCGTCGTCCATGGAGATTAGCGTATCGATCTCCAGCGCGTAATGTTTAAGCAGCGTTTCGATTCGCTCCAGCTTATGCGAGATCCGCTTGAACCCGTCCGTCTCCATCAGATCCTCGTCGAAAGCCTCCTTGGCCGCCGCGTGTACTTCCCTGATGGGAATAAAGAGGTGGCTCCAGTGAAGCAGGTCGTATCTGCGGTCAAAAATAACGTCGAGCAAGTCCGTACGGTTCCGATGCCTCATCGTCTGCTCGAGCTCGCCGAGCCTTCGCTCGAAACCGTCCAGTCCGTTGTGGAACGTCCCCAGCAATATGCTGATCATGATGAAAAAGGCTTCTGGAGCGAGCTCGCACTCGCCATATTTGCTGATGTGAGATTCATGCTGCAATCTCAGGGGAAGCCGCATGTCCTCATAGATGGATACGAGACGATGGCGTGAAACCCAGAAGTGAAACGGCCCGATATCCGAGGCATCATCCGAAATTTGAATCATAAGCGTCCCGCAAAGTATGGTTCCTGAATCTTCGGAATTGTAAACCAGAATATGATTCGTTTTTCTTGATTCGCTATGGTCGATCCACTGCGCGCATTCCGGGAACCGTCTCTTGAATTCGGACAGTTCTTGCCGGGGAGAAGGGTCCGTGCCATCCGTATTCGATGAAGATGGATTGCCGAGGGGGCGCAAGCGTTCCGGTGCGCGAGCTGGCAAGGACGTGTTCTTCCGGCTCGGGAGCGGTTGCTTGGGCTGCATCGCATCGGCGGATTGCTGCAGCACATGCCACTCCCAGCCGGAAGGAAACGTGAGCAATTGACGGATCATCGGCATCTCTCCCCTCTATCATTTCATACCATTTACATCTTTCTCCGATACTGACATCGCTACCTTTCATCATAACCCGAACCTGCCCCAATAGACAACTGTTCCCATTTGATTGAGGGCGTGGCGGTTGGGGCATACCATCCATATAGGAAAAACCAATACAGACACACGGAGGGGCAGACATGGCGAAAAAAATCGCGATATTCGAAACTCAGCAGCAGGTTATCGACGTCGTAACGCAATTGGAGAATTCCGGCTTCAAACCCGGAGATATGAAGATAATGGCCAAGGACGGCGAACATTCAAGACGAATCGAAGCGGAGACGGACGTACATGCCGACGAAATGCGCGATCTGGAAAAAACGCGTCAAGATATTGCAACGCACACAGATACGGTTGGAACTATGTATGCCAGCGGGTTCGGTATCGCGCCTGCCGCCATGGCTTACGGCTATACGGGCTTCGGAGGCGGGACGGCATCCGGCACAGGCATCCCTTTTGCCTTGTCCGGCGCATTCACCGGTAATGAACATGAGCGTGCATTCCTTGCCTTAGGACTTGATCACAAGGAATCCGAGATGGTCTCCCGCGAGGTGGAAAGAGGCGCATATGCCTTGATCGTGGAGACAACGGAAAGCAAGACGCTGTTTGACAAGGATGGCGGCCCGGATCTGTCGACTCTGGGCATCGCGGAAGCCGTTTTTCGTAGATGCAACGCCTCCTTTATCGTGGACGGCAGTTAGAATCATACTCTTGATCGGAAAGCCGACTGCAGCGTGTTTACGGGCTGAGCCGGCTTTCTCGCCGTATGCCAAGAGCCCGTAGATAGTCATCTCGGCGTTCCTTCGCGCAATGTCGCCCGAGACAACCCGATAATATCCTTAAGCGGATTCGAATCCGCCTCTCCTTGGATGAGCTCACGAACCAACTCGGCGCCAAGAAGGCTGTATACAGTCCCATTGCCGCCGTAACCAAGTGTGTAATAAACGCCTGGCCATTCGGGATCCTCGCCTACAAAGGGCAAATTATCCTCCGATTCACCGAATGTGGCGTTCCAATCGTAAGCGATGGCAAGCGGCAAATCGGGAAATAGCGCTTTCGCCTTCTCCAGCAGCTTCTCGCTATGTTCTTTCCGGCGCTGTACGCTCTGCAACGGGTTCCGGTCTTCTTCGTCAAGTCCTCCGATGATGAGCCGATTATCCTCTGTCGTACGCATGTACAGGTATGGTCTTGCCGTCTCCCAGATCATGCAACGCTCGTGCCACTGGCTTAGATCGGGAACGGGATCCGTCACGATAACGAACGATCGGCCGATATCCGGCTTGATCAGCTCTCCGCGAAGCTCCTTGGGCTCATAGCCTATGGCGTAGATCACGTGGTTGGCATCGATATGATGACCGTTGCCGGTATGCAGACGGTGTCGTCCGCCTGCCACGGAATCATGTTTGACGATTTCCGTATACTCGCGGATGCGAAGCCCTTTGTCGACGGCTTGTGCCGCGAGCAGAGTTACGAAGCGAAATGGATTAACCTCCGCATCCCCTCCCGTTACGATGGCTCCCGGCTTGCGGAAGGGGAAATGTGCAGCGATGTCGTCCGCCGTCCAATAGCTCGCACGGAGTCCGCAAGAGGACAATGCCTCGTACTCTTGCTTCAGCTTGGGCAGATCCTGCTCCGTCGAAGCGTAATACAGGCTGCTGCGCCGCCTGAAGCCGACATCCTCCGGAAGCGATGCGGCAATGTCGGCCAGCTTGTCGATCGCGCGGCTGCACGCGACATAAAAGGTCTCCGCGGATTCTCGTCCAATCTGGCCGATCAAGTCGGAAAGCATAACGTCGTTGCAATATTGCAATAAGCCTGTGTTGGCCGACGTGCTCTCGCCCGCGACGATTTCGCGCTCTACCAGAATAACGTCGATCCCCGAAGAAATAAGTTCCCATGCGCATGTAATGCCCGACATTCCGCCGCCTATCACGACAACTTGCGCGGTCTCGCACTCAGTCAGCGAGGGATAGCTTGGCGGGTTGTGCAAGGTACTTGGCCAATATAAGCTGCCGATGTGTAATTCGCTCATGGGCAATCACCTCCTGAGGTAGTATACCCACGGCGAGCGATTCCGAAAACGCTGACCCGGTAGATTACAGCTAGCTTCCAATGAGTAGCTAGCTCCCCTCCAGCATCAGCCTGCGGTAGGCGGTCGGCGATTGGCCGAATTGCTTGCGGAATTGCTTGGAGAAATACAAGGCGTCCTGGAGACCGACGGAAGCCGATATTTGTTCCACCGTCAGCTCGGGGCGCTCGCGCAGCATAAGCTTCGCCTTGTCCAGACGAAGCTTAAGCAGGAACGAGACGGGCGACATTCCGGCCCGCCGCTTAAACGCGCGCGACAAGTAAGCGCGGTTGTAGCCGAGCGCCTCGGACATCTGCTCGATGGATACCGGATGGGAGTATTGGGTGTTTAGATAATGGATGACTTGCTGATGAATGTCATCATTCTCCTGACGTTTCAAATGCGCTTGATGGTCTTTGTCCGCTCTCTGATCCTGATACAGGGCCATAAGCAGATGAAGCCAGCCGGCTGCCTGGACGGAGGCGGAGGATCGGGCGCCTCGGAATGTCAGATAGATGCTTCGATACAACAGAGCAGCCTTCCGTTTGTCCTGCAAGGCCGTTACGGATTCTCCGTCCGGGAAGCCGGCTTCCCGGACGAGACCGTCTGCCCTTGCGCCTGAGAACGCGATCCAGCGATATCGCCACGGCTCGCGGGGGTCCGACTCATAGCTGACCAGCTCCTCCGGCCGGATCAGAAACGTGTAGCCGGCGGACAGCTCGCGCCGGACGCCGCCCAAGGTAAATGCCCCTTTGCCGGAGAGAATCAGGTGCATCAGATAGAAGTCATATACCTTGGGACCGAGCCGATGACCGGGCTTCGTCTGGCTTTCGCCGGCGAACAAAACATGAAGCAAGGAAGCGGCTTCGTCGGAAGCCGGCGTCGGACTGGGATTAGAGGCGACAGTATATGTTTCGGTAGTCATATTTGCACACCTGCCTTATAGTCTTTTAGTTTAGACCGAACGATTTGAACTCGCATTTTTACCGCAGCAGTACCTGCAGGATTCATCATAACATGTTCGAAATGGGGAGTTAAAGTCACATAAATCCATATGATCGACATTTTGCGCCATTTCGTTTTTGATTGCAATCCACTATACTGAGGCTAAAGCAGGCAACAACCAAACTTATACCAAAGGATCGTGATCGCACATGGCTAATCTTGCAGCTCTGACTGACACATTCATTGAACAATACGGCGGAAGCGCCGAAGGCATCGCGGTATTCCACGCGCCGGGCCGCGTTAATCTGATCGGCGAGCATACCGACTACAACGGGGGGTACGTGTTCCCGGCAGCATTGACGTTCGGCACGACGCTGCTTATTCGCAAGCGCGAAGACAACAAGCTGGGGCTGGCTACGACGAATTTCCCTTCCTCGGGAACCTTCTCTGTCGAAGGCGTCGAATACGACAAGGCAGACGATTGGATGAACTATCCGAAGGGCATCGTGAACGAGCTGTTGCGGCAAGGGGTAACTTTCGGCAGCGGATACGATATTCTCTATCATGGCGAAATTCCAAACGGCTCGGGCTTGTCCTCGTCGGCTTCCATCGAAGTTGTCACGGCATATGCTCTCCTGTCGATGGAGAACCTGCCGACCGATACGGTAAAGATCGCGTTGCTCTCCCAAAAGTCGGAGAACGAATTCAATGGCGTCAAATCCGGCATCATGGATCAATTCGCGGTTGCGAACGGCAAGAAGGATCACGCGATCCTGCTCATGTGCGACACGCTGGAATACGATCTGGTGCCCTTTCAATCCGGCAGCTACAAGCTGGTCATCGGCAACACGAACAAACGCCGCGGACTGGTAGATTCCAAATACAACGAGCGCCGCGCGCAATGCGAGCAAGCCGTGTCGGACCTCCGCTCCGCGCATCCCGAGCTGGAGCTGCTGGGACAGCTTAGCCTGGAGCAGTTCAACGCTTCCAAGTCGTTGATCAAGGATGATCTCATCCGCAACCGCGCCGAACACGTCATGGAAGAGATCGACCGGGTCCTGAGATCGATGGACGCGCTTAAGAGCAATGACCTGGCCGCGTTCGGCCAATTGATGAACGAATCGCATGACTCTCTGCGAGATCTATACGAAGTAACCGGCGCAGAGCTCGACGCGATGGTAGACGCGGCGCGCGGCGTAGATGGCGTGCTGGGCTCCAGAATGACGGGCGCGGGCTTCGGAGGCTGTACGGTGTCCCTCGTACACGAGGACAGCATCGAGCGCTTCCAGGAGGAAGTTGGGCGAAAGTATACGGAAGCGACGGGACTGACGGCGGACTTCTATGTCTGCAGCATCGGCAACGGCGTCGAACGCCTTCAATAGGGAACATGAATACGAACTTATAGTAACGGGCCAATGGAACGAATAACGAGAAAGAAGGGATACACATGGCAGTATTGGTAACCGGAGGAGCGGGCTATATCGGCTCTCACGCCGTTGCGGCGCTCCAGGAACGCGGAGAAGACATCGTTGTCGTGGATAATCTTCAGCAAGGCCACAAGGGAGCGCTGCTCGGCGGCAAGCTCTACGTCGGCGATCTGAGAGACGCGGACTTCCTGGACACGGTATTTAAGGAGAACGAGATCGACGCCGTCATTCACTTCGCGGCGAACTCTCTTGTCGGCGAAAGCATGAAGCTGCCGGGCAAGTATTACCATAATAACGTGTATGGAACGTTGTGTCTGCTGGAGAAGATGAATGAATACGGCGTCAAGCGCATCGTATTCTCGTCGACGGCCGCGACCTATGGCGAACCGGAGAGCGTGCCGATCGACGAATACGATCGTACGCTTCCGACTAATGCTTATGGCGAAACGAAGCTGGCGATGGAGAAAATGATGAAGTGGTTCGACGTCGCGCATGACATCAAATATATCTCGCTCCGCTACTTCAATGCTGCCGGCGCTCATGACAGCGGCCGAATCGGCGAGGATCACCACCCGGAGACGCATCTGGTGCCGATCGTGCTGGAAGCCGCGCTGGGCAAACGTCCGCATATCTCCGTATTCGGCGACGACTACGCGACGGAAGACGGCACATGCGTGCGCGACTACATCCATGTCAGCGACCTGGCCGACGCCCACTTGCTGGCCGTAGACCGGCTGCGCGGCGGAGCTGACAGCGCCGTCTACAACCTCGGCAATGGCCAAGGCTTCTCGGTCAAGCAAGTGATCGAGATTGCACGCTCCGTGACGGGCAAAGAGATCAATGCCGTTATCGAGCCAAGACGCGCGGGAGATCCTGCCGTGCTGGTCGCTTCCTCGGACCGGGCTCGCAAGGAGCTGGGCTGGAATCCGACCCGCAGCAATCTCGAAAACATTATCGGCAGCGCCTGGAGCTGGCATCAGTCCAATCCCGAGGGCTACGACGACAAGAAATAGACCCGGCCCCATAAGAGGTAGTTAAAAGCCGGAGGAGCGAGAGGAGCTGCAATAGCATGACGTTGCAACAAACGGCCGCGCCCGCCAAGGAAGAGGCGTTATCCAACATCGAGAAGCTGCTGGCGTTCGCGCTGGGCAAAGGAATGCTGGAGCGGGAGGATCTTGCCTACGCGCGCAACGCGCTGCTGGATCTGTTCCGGTTTACCGAGCCGGCGGAAGCGACGGGCGGCGATCAAGACGAGCCGGCGGAAAGTCCGGCAGAGCTGCTGGAACCCTTGCTCGACTATGGTGTCGCGATCGGTCTTGTCCCGGACAATACGCTCACTCAGCGGGATCTGCTCGACGCCCGGATCATGGGCTTGCTGATGCCAAGACCGTCGGAGACGACGTCGGCATTTCGCGCGAGGGCAAGCCAGGAAGGCATCGCTGCCGCTACGGACGCCTTCTACGCGTTGAACATCGACAGCAACTATATTCGAATGGACCGCATTCGCAAAAATCAGTATTGGCTGCACAGAACGCCTTATGGCGAGCTGGAGATGACGATCAACCTGTCGAAGCCGGAGAAGGACCCCAAGGAGATCGCGCTGCTCAAGACGCTGCCGCAAGCCCATTATCCAAAGTGCCTTCTATGTGCCGAGAATGTCGGTTATGCGGGACGCCCGGATCACCCGGCAAGACAGAATCTTCGGATCATACCCATGACGTTGCAGAACGAGGCATGGTTCTTCCAATATTCGCCCTACGTGTATTACAACGAACACAGCATCGTATTTAAAGGCGAGCACGAACCGATGGCCGTTACCCATTCTTCGTTCGCACGACTGCTGGACTTCGTCGAGCAATTCCCGCATTACTTCATCGGATCTAACGCCGATCTGCCAATCGTGGGCGGTTCTATCTTAAGCCATGACCATTTCCAGGCAGGACGTCATGTCTTCCCGATGGAAGCCGCGCCGATCGAGGCCAGGTATGCCGACGGCTCGGACAATGGAGTGACATACGGCATCGTGCAATGGCCGATGTCCGTGCTTCGCCTGCAAGGCTCCTCCAAGGCGGCCGTGCATGCGGCGGGCTGCCGTATTCTGGATCTGTGGAAGGGCTACAGCGACCCGTCGGCGGAAGTGCTTGCGTTTTCGGAAGCAGCGGACGGCACCCGTATTCCGCATAATACCATTACGCCGATCGCTCGGCTCAAGGACAACGGCGACTACGAGCTTGATCTGGTGTTGCGCAATAACCGCACGAGCGAAGAGCATCCGGGAGGCATCTTCCACCCGCACAGCCATCTCCACCATATCAAGAAAGAAAATATCGGCTTGATCGAAGTCATGGGACTGGCCGTCCTCCCGGGACGTCTGAAGGACGAGCTGGAAGCAATCGCAAGCCTGCTTACCCCTGAGGCGACCGAAAAAGCCTCCGACCTGCGAAGTGCCGGACACAAGCTGGCTCATCATGCAGAATGGGCGGATCGTCTCGTACAGAAATACGGCAGCTTGCTGTCGCAGAATGAAGCTGCCGACATCGTCCGTTCGGAGACGGGCGACAAATTCCTCGACGTGCTTAAGGACGCAGGCGTCTTCAAGCGAACGGATGAGGGGGCCAAGGCGTTCCGGACCTTCCTCGAAGCATCCGGGCTGAAATCGCAATAACGCAGATGTGCCATAAGATATAAACAATAGCCTTCCTTGTCGAATGTTGTAATAACATTTACGGGAAGGTTTATTGTTGTGTTAAACAAGACTTTATGGTATTTTTTATATAATAAATATTTTTTATTGTAATAATATTAGATATGCGTATGATGTGCTAATGAATATTAATATTGGAGGTCCAACATGGCTGAGAAGATGTTGCCGCTTGACGAATTTCTGGAATTAACGACGGATGAACAGGTTGAAAAGCTGAAGCGCTGGAAGATGGACTATACGCTTAAAGATATCCGGGAGGCTTGGAATTTCAAGCATTCCGCCCAATATTACATGCTGCTCAAGAAGCTTCGCATCTACGAGCGGGTCGTAAACAAATCCGACAAGTTCTACCCTGCCCAAGAACAGCTCATGAACAGACAGAACCAGGAAGGCGAGCTTGGCTGGAGATCCCAGTCGGCGGCGAAGCTCCCATCGGACAGCTTCGATTACCATCTTAATACGACGCTCAGCGGAGCCGAGCTTGCGGACAAGCTTGAGCGCCTGGCGCACTTCCTGAAGGGCGAGCGCAAAAACATCTCGATCAAGCTGTCCATCGGCGCAGCAGAGCCCGAGTCGACGGAAGAAGAAACCGAAGTTTAAGAGGACTGCGGTTCGGCAATAAGGCACCAAAATAAAAAGGTTGGACGAGAAAACGTATGAAGTTTTCCGTCCAACCTTTTTGTGTACCTGCTTTTGCAGGAATGCAGCGAGCGGGAAATAGCAAGGAAGAATTCGGATGAATTGGAGTTAAACAACAAAAAACGTATCTAAGCTTCATACCCGAGCTTTTGGGAAGCGATCAAAGCCGCGTCGCGAACATGCCGCGAGATTTCCGGGAGCATCTCCTGCTTGAATCTGTGCATGGCGCCGGAGACGCTGATCGCGCCGATCGGACGGCCATGCATATCGAACACCGGCGCCGCGACGCAGCGAGCTCCTTCGACGATTTCTTCGTCGTCCAGCGCATAACCTTGCTTGCGAGTAAGCTCAAGTTCCGACAACAATTGCTCCACTGTATCAATCGTATTAGGAGTAATAACCGGCAGGCCCCATGTGTTGACCAGTTCGCGCACCGACGCCTCCGGGATATGAGCGGCAATTGCTTTTCCCATCGCTGTGGCGTGAAAAGGCGAGCGGGAACCGATCGTATCGGTCATTCTTAGCGCATGCGTGCTTTCAACGATTTCGATGTACAGCACCTGGTTATCCACCAAGACGCCCAAATTGACGGTATCGCCATATAGCTCGGACAATGTCTTCATTTCCGCCAATGCGGCAGTACGGAGCGTGTTTCGTTCGAGTAGATTTCGAGTCAGCATGAGCTGCTTGTAGCCAAGGCAATATTTGCCGTCCTCATCGCTGCGGCTGATGAATCCCCGATTTTCCAAGGTAAGAATAATGCGGAAGGTGGACGATTTGGGCTGCTCGAGAAGATTGGTAATCTCGATCAGGCTAAGCGAACCGTGCTCCGAGAGCAGTTCCAGCAAGTCGAGCGCCTTATCTATCGATTGAATCGTATACCGCTCATTTTTAACCTCTATTTCTTTACTCAACTGATACTACCTCCGTTTGCCGCTATAAACTTATTAATGCGCCAGCTTCGCCAAAGCGCGATCCGCCGCTTGTATAGTAGTTTCGATATCCGCTTCGGTATGAACGGTAGAAATATACCATAATCCGCTGGGGCGCACAAGTACGCCTTCCTCCAGCATCAGCTCGGCAAATCGGCTGTATTTGGCGGCATCGCGCTTATTGAAGGTGTCGAAGTCTTCGACCTTCTTCTCCTCCGTAAACATGAAGTGGAAGACGGGTCCCGCCTGGTTGATAAGTCCTTGGATGCCATGTTTATTCAATAGCTCGCGAAGGCCGGCTACTAATCTGTTGAACAATTGCTCCATTCGCGGAAAGCTGCTTCCGTTGTCCTTGCCAAGCTCGCGCAGAACGGCGAGAGCTGCGGATGTGGCGGCAAAATTGCCGTTCAACGTGCCCAGATGGCCTACGGTGCCATTTTCGATCAGCGCCATAATGTCGGCTTTGCCGGCAACGCCGCTAATGGCGAAGCCGCCTCCCAGCGCCTTGCCTATCGTTACCAGGTCCGGTTTCAAGCCCAGTTTGCCGTGAGCTCCGCCAAGGCCCAGCCTGAATCCGGTAATGACCTCATCCATAATCATAACGATGCCGCTTTGCTCCGTCAGCTCGCGTATACGTTCCAAATAACCGGCTTTCGGCCCAATACAACCGTTATTGCACATAATCGGTTCGGTAATAACGGCAGCGATGCTGTCCTTTTCCTTGGCAATCAGCGCTTCGAAAGCTTCGATGTCATTCCAAGGCAGCATAATAATGTCCTGCAGGCTGTTCTCACTCTGACCTCCTGTTCCGGGAGGAGCGGAAGCCAAAGAGCTTCGGGCGGAGGAGGATTGCTTCATATCCGGGCTCGGGAAGGAAGTGAATATCGCATCGGACCAGCCGTGGAAATGACCGTGGAACCGGACGACTTTCGTTCTGCCGGTATACGCTCTGGACAATCGAAGCGCCAGCATGACGGCTTCGGTGCCCGAGCCGCTTAGCGCGACTTTGTCGGCGCACGGAAGCAACTCGGTCAGCAGCTTCGCCAGTTTAATCTCGCCATCATGCTGCAATCCGTAAGTGAATCCGCGTTTCGTTGCTTCATTCATCGCTTCTGCCATCGCGGGATGGGCATGACCAAGGATGAGCGGCCCGTAAGCAAGCAAGTAATCGATATACTCATTGCCGTCAACGTCGCGTACCCGGGAACCGCTTCCCGACTCCGCGAATAGCGGCGTCGGCTTCATCGAAGCGCGAAGTGTCGAGGCTACGCCTCCCGCCAAATATTTTTGGGATTCGAGCAGCATTTGCTTGGATTTCTCTACATTTAATGACAACAGGATTCCTCCCTATAATTATAGTTTTGAACTACCTTTACATAAACCTCGGTTGTGGCTCGGGATCGAAAGGATAAATCGGCTTGGATACGCGCTCATAATGAAAATGCTCGAGATTGGCGCTGCAGCAGCCTGGAGTATCAACGTATATAACAGATTTGGCGAATGCACCGAATGCCGTTTGCCAAGCGATTGCGGATTTGACGACGATTATTTTGAAGTCATCCGGCCAAAGCCCGGCATAGCGAATATGGCCCAGATCCCATGGCGCCACGCGTTTCTCCGTTAGGACAATCGTTAGTTGTCCGCACTCGACAACCGCTGTTCTGCCCATGAAAGCAAGCTGTCCCGTCATATACGCGCCGACGTGGCGATATTGGCCGTCGAACAGCAAGCGGATCTTCCCGGTTACTTCGACGGGTTCGCCATGTAAGAGATTGCTCTTGCCACCGACCGGACCTTGGAAGATCGAGCCGACGCCGAGCTCGAATGCGATGCTTGACGCTTGTTCGTCCCTAATTACGATTAATGCCCTCTCCCGGATACCGACCAATTGTCGGAGAGTATGGGTGGCGTCCGCAGGCGCTCCGCCTCCGACATTATCCGAGCCTTCCACAAGAATGACGGGGCCTGACGATTCTGCAAGCGCGGCTGCGATTGCTTCGTCAGGGGACAGGTGGTCAAGGCCGAAGCTTTCCTTCAGATCGATTGTTAGCTGAACCAGTTCGGCCGCATAACGATCCGCCAGTTGCTGATCGTTGTCGGCGGTTACGATAAAGGACATTCCCGCATCCGGGACATCGCTGTATGGAAACCCGCCCGCGACGGTTACGTTCAAAACTTGCGGATCCGATTCGATTTCGAAGGCGCGGTCCATTATTGTTTTCATACTTCCGGTTTCGGTCATCATCGCTTGCGGAACGACGAGCATGCCCGTGTGGCCATAGGACCTTGTTGGCCTGATTTCTTCCCGTATATATCGAACAAGCAGATCGAACGCTTCTTCCGCCCTTTCGTGCATATCGACATGAGGATAAGTATCGTAGCCGACAATGACATCGGCAAGCCGAACCATATCTTTGCTCACATTGCCGTGAAGATCTATGGTCATGGCGATCGGCAGCCTGTCGCCAAGCTTCGCCCTCAGCCGTCTGAGGCATTCGCCTTCCAGATCGTCGTACTGCTCGGACGCCATCGCTCCATGCATAATGAGCACGAGGCCGGATATATCGCTGTCAATGGAATCCACGACATTGTTGATTAGAACGTCGGCTGCCGCCGCTTCCACCATGCCGCTTGGCGTAGCTGCGGTATATAAGCCGGGTGTCAGCTCGACGCCATGCCGCTTGGCCGCATCGATAACGCCGCCCATTGAAGTGCGGGTGCCGCCATAGCGAAGAAGAAAGGCGTCAAGTCCGTTGACGCTCTCGCTCTTGAAATGCTCAAGTCCGGTCATTCCGGGAGCAAATGTATTCGTTTCATGGAGAATTCCGGCAACCGCAATTCGCAGGGTCATTCGGCTTCCCCTCGGATCGAGCGGACGTAGGCGATTACGTCGATCTCGACCAAATAATTGCCAATGCCGCTTTGCACCGAGGTGCGCGCAGGGAACGGCCGATTCATTATTTTCTCATACGTTTGATTGTACCCGGGGAAATCTTCCAGATGCGATACAATTGCGTTTGTTTTCACGACATGATCGAGCGTTAAGTTTGCAGCCTTCAATATCGTTTCGATATTGCGCAAGCATTGCTCCGTTTGTTCCTCGATCGTATGGCCGACTACCTGGCGCGTCTTTGGATCGACGCCAACCTGGCCTGATACGTATACGAAATCGCCGGCGCGCAGCGCTTGCGAGAACGGAAGGGGAAATTCGGGTGCGTCGCTTGTATGAATTTGTTGGGACATCGTGCATCTCTCCTTAAGTTTTGGATTACTTCTACAGCCTTGCTTCCGCTACCATGCGGTTGGTCAGCTTGCCTAACTTCTCGATTTCAACGGTAACGATATCGCCGTCCTTCAGCCATGCTTGCTTTACTTCGGGGTATCCGAGCACTACGCCTTCCGGGGTTCCGGTCAAAATGATGTCTCCCGGCGCGAGCGTCATATATTGCGAAATATAGCTGACAATCTCGTCGCAATGGAAAATCATATCGGCGGTATTGGAGTTTTGTCTGATCTCTCCGTTAACGGTGCAGCGAATTTCCAGATCATTCGGATTTCCAGTCTCATCGGCGGTGACCAAATAAGGGCCAAGCGGACTGAAGCCGTCGCAGGACTTGCCTGTCAGCCATTGCGATGTACGAAGCTGCAGATCGCGGGCGGATAAGTCATTGACGCAAGCATAACCGAATACGTAATCAAGCGCGCTGTCTTTGTCCACATACTTGGCTTCCTTGCCGATGACGATGACAAGCTCCGCTTCGTAGTCCACTTTCGAGGAGACCCTGGGCAGAGCGACGTCATGTCCATGACCGGTCAGCGTGTTGTTGAATTTGTTAAACAGAATCGGGAATTGCGGAATAGGCGCATTTGTTTCTTCCGCGTGCTTGCGGTAGTTTAGTCCGACGCAAATGATTTTGTTAGGATGCGTTACGCAAGGTCCCAGCGTTAGCTCCGTCTCGTCCAGGAATAGAGCGGAACGCTCGGAAGCTTCGAGCGCTTGATCGACAAGCTTGCGGAGCTTGTCGATCGAGTCATCGCCGCCTGCAATCGCTTCCATGACGGTGGCGGGGATGTTGGCGTCCTGCCGGCCGAGCGCGTCGATTGCTTGCGAGACGTCCAGCACCCCTTGCGGTGTGGCGATTCCAAGCTTCAGCTGGCCATCTTGATTAAAAGTTAGCAGTTTCATAGTAACCTCCCATTTGGCATCAAAACATTTGTTTTGCTATTTTGAAACCAAGGTTTTATAATCAAAACATATCACACCCGTTTCGGGTTGTAAATCCTATTTGTTTCAACTTATCAGGAGGGGCTTATGCGACTTTTAAATCAACATGCTCTCGTGACAGGCGGTTCCAGCGGCATTGGCCAGGCTATTGCGTACAGATTTGCGCGCGAGGGCGCAAGGGTGACAGTGTCAGGGAATGAACGTAAGGCATTGGATGAAACGGTGCAGTCCATTTTCGATTTCGGAGGCAAGGCGATAGCCGTATTGGCCGATGTTCGGAGCAAGGCGGATGTTGAGCGGATGGCAGCGGAGGCTGTTGCGGCTTTCGGACCGATCGATACGCTGGTCAATAGTGCCGGAGTTTGCAAGCCCGCGCCTTTCCTTGATATTGAGGAAGCGGATTGGGATTTGCACATCGACGTTAACTTGAAAGGGACGTTTCTGTGCGCGCAGGCCGTCGCTCGGGAAATGATAAAGCAAGGCAAAGGTTCGATTATTCATATATCCAGCGTTAACGGCTTGGCCGCTGAAGGGGATCAAGTGCATTATAACGCTTCGAAAGCCGGAATCAATTCGCTTACAATGTCCATGGCGCTGGAGTTGGCGCCGCATGGCATCAGGGTGAACGGAATTTGTCCGGGATTTATACATACGCGGCTGACCCAGCCCCTAATCGATATTCCGCAGGCGATCGAGCCATATTTGAAGACGATTCCATTGGGCAGGATAGGGAATCCCGAGGAAATAGCCGCCGCTGCGTTGTACCTTGCTTCGGACGATTCCTCCTATATGACAGGGCATTCGATGGTTGTTGACGGGGGCCAGTTTATTAAGCTGTCTTCAATTTAAAATTGATTATATCCATGGGGGAAGAGCGAGGATGAAAGTAATCGTTAACGCAAAAGTCGTTACACCGCACGGCTTGATCGATGAGGGAGTCGTTTGGTTCGATCAAGGACGAATTGTCGCTTGCGGCGAGGCGCGCGATCTGACGCCGTCTGAGGATGCGGAGCTGATTGATGCCGAAGGGCTTTATGTAGCTCCGGGGTTTGTCGACATTCATTGTCATGGCGGCGGCGGCCATTGGTCCTTCGAGAATCCTGCCGCGTTTGCCCGCTTTCATTTGAATTATGGTACGACGTCGATTTTGCCAACCTTCTCGTATAATGAATCGGAGGAACAGATAGCGGAGGGGCTGCGCAGGATACTGCGAGCGCAGATGGATACAAAAGCTTACGGCCGCTCGATAGCAGGCATTCATATGGAAGGGCCTTATATTAATCCGAAGTACGGGGCGATTACATCCCCGATTCGTCCGGTGAATCCGGCGGAGTATCGGGAAATTCTCAAAGTGGCGGGCGATCAAATCAAAGTATGGACGCTGGCTCCCGAGCTGGAGGGGCAGAGGCAATTTATGGAGGAGGCCTCGCGCTATGGCATCGCATTTTCGGTTGGCCATTCGGAAGCCGCTGCGGAGACGGTGCTGGACAGTGTGCCATACGGACTTCGCATCGGCTGCCATTGTACAAATGCAAGCGGCACCACTCCGTCCCCCTCCCGCTATGCCGGAACGAGGGAGGTCGGCGTTGATGAAGCGGTTCTGCTCAGCGACGAGATGTACGCCGAGGTTATTCCCGACAGCGAAGGCCGCCACGTTCGCCCGCTAATGCTCAAATTTATCCTGAAGGTCAAAGGGGCGGATAAAGTTATCATTATTACGGATGCGATGGACGGAACTGGCATAAATGACGCTTCCGTCGATGTCAATCTTATCAAGAGAACCGAATTTTCCCCAGCCCAGGCAGAGGACTATATGCTCGGCGGCAGTTTGCTTACGATGGATCGCGCCGTTTATAACATGAAGCGCCACACGGGCGTCGGCATGGCTGATCTGTTCAAGATGGCGTCTCTGAACCCCGCGAAGGTTATTGGAATCGATCATGAAGCGGGAAGCCTGGAGAAGGGGAAGCGGGCCAATTTGATTTTTGTAACCGAAGATATTCAAGTCCGCAAAGTGTTCCTCGACGGCGAATTGGTTCATGTCCACAATCAGTGAGGAGTGACAAGGCTATGCGAATTGAGCAAATGGAGACGCCGGCGGTGGCGATTGATCTTGATATTCTGGATGCCAATCTAAAACGAACGGCGGAGCTTGCCGCCAAAGCGGGGGTAAATCTGCGTCCGCATATTAAAACGCATAAAAGCGTGTGGATTGCCCGGAAACAAATCGAATATGGTGCTGTAGGCATTACGGTGGCCAAGCTTGGGGAAGCGGAAGTGATGGCTGATGGCGGAATCGACGATATCCTGATCGCTTTTCCTTTGGTTGGCGCAGGCAAGCTGAAGCGTTTGGCCGCATTGATTGAGCGTGGCGTCCGTGTAACGGTTAGCGTAGACAGCGTGGAGGCTGCAAGTGGAATATCGGATGTCGGCGTCGCTGCGGGCATAAGAATTCCGCTCTATCTCGATATCAATACGGGGCTCAATCGTTGCGGGTTGGAGCCCGGGCTGCCTTCGGCCGAGCTCGCGATTCAAATTAGCGCTCTGCCAGGCGTTGAAGTAAAAGGGTTGATGACGCACGCAGGCCATTCTTATGGCTGCGGGGATGCAGAGGGAGCGAGAAAAGTTGCATTTGCCGAGGCGGGAGCATTACTTGCAACTCAGCAAATACTCCGGGAAAGAGGGCTGGAGGTGCCCGAGATTAGCGTGGGGTCGACTCCGACTTCGAAGTTTGTCGAGCAGCTATCGGGTGTTACCGAAATGCGTCCGGGCGCTTATGTATTTGGCGATGGCTCGCAGTTGTTTCCCGGGCTGATCGACGAATCGGAGTGCGCTATGCGCATTCACGCCACGGTCGTAAGCGCGCCTCGTCCCGGAGCCCTCATTGTGGACGCAGGCTCCAAGACATTGACCAGCGATGTTAGCGTCCATCGCAAAGGTTATGGTTACTTGCCTGATTATCCCGAAATATTCGTCGAGAGACTCAGTGAAGAGCACGGCATATTGGCAGTACCGGACGATTGCTCGCTGCGTATCGGCGATGTCATATCGATTATTCCAAATCACTGCTGTACGGTGGTTAATTTGCGTGATGAATTGATCGGAGTGCGGGGCGGGAAGCTGGAGCGCATGCTGAAGGTGGACGCGCGCGGCTTGAATACATAGGGGGATGCTGGCGTGCGCCCTTGGATATTTTCACAAACCGTATGTCATTTGAGCGAAAATACACAATGAAGATGAGGCAAGAGCCTTATTCGTACAATATACGTATGCGGCAAGCCCGTTAAGTGCACGAAGTGCACGCTATGTGGCCAAACTCGAACGCAAAGGACCGTTAGGGCAGCTTATCCCTGGCGGTTTTTCTACTTGGGCTCTATATCTCGGAATGTAACTTACTGCGCCGTCAAAGGATAATTCGGGGATTGGACGGGCGGCTAGTAAGCAGGCTGTCATGACGACCGACATGCACGAGTATGAAATTTCGAGTACAATGGTGCGTCTGGGGGGCCAGGCGATCGAATGAGTATGAAATTTCGAGTACAATGGTGCGTTTGGAGGGCCAGGCGATCGAATGAGTTTGAAAATACGAGTACAATGGTGCGTTTGGAGGGCCAGGCGATCGAATGAGTATGAAAATACGAGTACATCGCCCCCGCTTTAGCGAGCAGGGTAGACATCTTTTTCGATTTTTCCCGCAAAGGGAAGAAAACATAAAGATGTCGCCCTTTTTTTATTGGTTAGGAAATGATGCAACTGTAAGACTTGTGGAAAAACAGGAAAGTTTCTTAGGTTTCATGAGCAGATTAAAACGGTCGAAAAATCTAACAGACAGCAGGAGGCGGTCGATTCATTGTGGACGGCAGCGCAGTGAAGTAAAGGCTGATCGTAACGGACACCACAGTCGCTATTTCGCAAAAATGGGGCCTGTTCAAATTGTAACGGACACAGACGACCTTACTTCCGTCAAAACCGCATAGAAGGGGCGGAAATGCACCATATAGCGTCATCTGAGAGGCTGTCTATTCACTGTAGATAAGAACG